>DATFPF010000113.1:0-14088 GCA_035264945.1 Rubrobacter sp. | reverse complement strand
CTACCGCAAGGACGTCACGGCCAAGTGCTACGGCGGCGACATCAGCCGCAAGAAGAAGCTCCTGGAGCAGCAGAAGAAGGGCAAGCGCCGCATGAAGCAGGTCGGCAGCGTGGAGATCCCGCAGGAAGCGTTCCTCGCCGCCCTGCGGATTTGAGGTTCTAGATTCCAAACCTCGCCACGAATAGCCGGCTCTGTCGGCTTCTTGGTGAGGGCGGCACGGCCGGCTGCTCTCCGGCGGTTCGCGATCTGATCGATGTCGACGAGGTCCACCTGGCGCCCCAGCGCGCGCTTGTACCGCACGAGTTCCTCTTCGGGCATGACCCACGCCGACACCCCGAGAAGCTCCACGCGGACGCCGGCCTCGTAGTCCACGCGTTGAGGTACCCAACGGTCTTCGCCTCGATCGAAGAACCTGGGCTCACTGGAGGAGTCCCCGAGCTCGACGCGCTGCCCGCCGTGGTCGGCCTTCAGGAACGTCAGGTCCCATTCGTCGCCCGCGTGGTGCTCGGGGCCCCAAATGATGCGGGGTCGGATCTCTTCGAGCGCTGCCCCCGCCCGGTCGAACGGCGCGTAAAGGTCGACGTCTACGATGGGGCGCGCGGCGCCGTAGGCCCTGGCAGCGAGACCGCCGGCAACCTGGTAGGGAACGCCGTGGCGCTCCAGGACGCCGACGATCCACGCGAGGGCTTCCCCCACCCCCTTCGCTTCGTCGACCGGAGGGTCCATCATGTGCACCCTGCAGTCTAGCGGAAGGGTACCCAGGTGGGCGGCATGAAGGCGCGCAGATTGGGTGCCTAGAGCTTGTCGGTGGCGTCGGCGTACTTGAGCAGCAGGCGGGCGAACTCGAGCCGCTCGTGCTCGGGCCAGTCCCCGGTGATGTGCTCGAACGCCTGGCGTTGCTGGCTGCGGAAGCGGTCGCGCAGGGCGAGGCCTTCCGGGGTGATCCGCAAGACCGTCCGCCGGCCGTCTCGCTGCGAGGCCGCCCGCTCCAGGTACCCGTTGGAGACGCAGTCGGAAACCATCCGGCTGGCGACCGAGGGGTCGACCGCGAGGTGTTCGGCGAGCGCGCCGACCGTCACCTCCCCGTCTGCCTCGTCGACGATGTTGATGACCAGGTTCCTGGGAAGGTCCTTGCGCGAGACCGGGGGGTCTACGTCCACCTGCGTGGTGCGCCGCCGCAGCCGCGAGAACGCCGTCCCCACGGCGTCCAGCAGCGCGTCGTTCTCCTCCGCTCTGCCCCCGCTTTCCACGTCTCCATTGTACAACATGCAATTGTATGTTGTCATACATATAATTGCGTGATAGCATGTATTTTGGCGAGGCGGAGGCCTCCCGCCCTGGACTCTAACAGGAAGGCAAGTTCATGACGACAGCCATCACCAACGCCCGCGTTTTCGACGGGGAGCGCGTGCTCGGGGACCGGACGGTCGTGATCGAAGGGCCGACCATCGCCGCGGTCGGTGGCGCGGTGCCGGCCGGGGCCGCCGTGGTAGACGCCCGCGGCGCGACGCTGATGCCCGGTCTTATCGACGCGCACGTGCACACCTCCCTCGGGTCGCTCGCCCTCGCCCTGAGGTTCGGCTTGACGACCGAGCTCGAGATGCAGGGACACTGGACCGCCGAGGACCGCGAGGCGGTCGCCACCCGCGACGACGTTGCCGACGTCCGCAGCGCCGGGTTCGCCATCACGCCGCCCGGCGGGCACCCGAGCGAGCTGTTCCCCGAAGGCGCGCGACCGGGCGACGACGGCGAGGAGCACGACGACGCCGATCCCGGCGACGGCGTCGTCATGCCGTTCTCCAGCACGCCGGAGGAGGCCGTGGCCTTCGTCCCCCGGCTCGTCGCCTCGGGCTCGGACTACATCAAGTTCATGATCGACGACGGCTCGATCGAGGGGGCGCCCGGCCTCCCGATGCTCGACCAGGCGACGCTCGACGCCGGCGTGGCCGAGGCGCACCGCCTGGGCATGCTCACCGTCGCGCACGCGCTCACGATCGAGACGACGCGGATGGCTATTCAAGCGGGCATAGACGGCGTCGCACACGTCTTCATGGACGGGCCGCACACCGACGAGATCGTCGACCTCATCGCCACCTCCGGCGCGTTCGTCGTCCCGTGCGTCGTGCTCGACGCGTCGATGATGGGGATCACCGGCGGGCGGCTCGCGGCCGACCCGCGCGTCGGCGCCAAGCTCCCGCCGGCCTGGCTCGCGACGCTGCGCGGCAGCTTCGACCGCTACCCGCAGGGCCGCCTGGACGACGTCCTGGGCTCCGTCAAGGCGCTGCACGACGCCGGGTCGACATACTGGCGGGCACCGACGTCTCCGTGCCCGTTCCCTTCCTCGGCGGTCTCGCGCACGGGGCGAGCCTGAACCACGAGATGCGGATGCTGGTCGCGGCGGGGCTGACGCCAGTCGAGGCGCTGCGGGCGGCCACGTCCGTCCCCGTCCGCCGCTTCGGGCTCGCCGACCGGGGCCGCGTGGCGCCCGGGGTCCGCGCCGACCTCCTCCTGGTCGACGGCGACCCCACGACAGACATCGCCGATACGCTGTCCGTCCGCGACGTGTGGCGCCGCGGCACCCGCCTCGCCACCCTCTGACGCGACGGGCCCGGCTGCGTGTCGCTGCCGGTCTATTCGTGGTGAGGTTTGCTAGGTCCTGAGGGGTGCTGCTCGGCTCGGGGTGCAGCGTCCGAACCCTTCAAAACCTGGAAGCCTCCGAAGGAGGCGACCTCAAAACCTTAGAGTCTCCCCTGGGACGAACCCGCGCCCGTGTTAAAATTTGCCGCGTTATGAAGTATCCCGAAATCTCCGACCGGCAGCGGGAGATCCTGCTCAAGACCCTGGAGCTCTACATCTCCACGGGCCTCCCCGTGGGCAGCCATGCCTTGGCCGACGAGGTGGATGCTAGCAGCTCCACCATAAGGTCTGAACTGGCCTACCTCGAGTCGGTGGGGCTCCTGACCCACCCCCACACGTCATCCGGGCGCCTCCCGACGGACGCTGGCTACCGCTACTACGTGGACGCCCTTATGTCGGCTGACCCCGGCGAGTCGGTCTCCTTTGCCACCACGCGGGGGTTCGGCAACCTGGACGAGCTTCTGCGCGGCGTCTCTGAGGACATGAGCGAGGTGACGCGCCTCCTGGCCGTCGTCGCGGGGCCGAGCGCGCTCGGCGACTCGCTCTCGCGGGCCGACTACGTGTCTCTGCCTGGCGGCGCCCTCCTTCTCGTCGTCTCGATGGGCAGCGGGTCGTCCTCGAGCACGACGCTCGTGCTGCCCGCCCCCGTCGAGGAGGGCGAGCTGCGGGAGATGTTCGTGGCCCTGAACGGCTGGATCGGGGGCCGCCCCGTCGGGAGCGACCTCGAGCTCGCCAAGGCCGCCCGCAAGGCCCTCTCCGACCACAACCCGCTCGTGGTCGACGCGGTCCTCGGGGCGGTAGAGGGGCTCGGACGGGTGACGGAGCGGGGCGTGTTCGTGCGGGGCGCCTCGACGCTGCTCGCCCGGCTGGACGAGATGGACCCGGCGAGCCTCGCTGCAGTGGTCGAGATCTTCGAGCGCCGTAGGTGGCTGCTCGGCCTGATGGGCGACGCCCTGCGCCGCTCGGTCTCGAGCAGCGGCGTCGTGGTCTCCATTGGCGCCGAGAACGCCGTGTACAACCTGGTCGGCACGAGCTTCGTGGCCGCGGCCTACGGGCAGCAGGAGCGGCCCTACGGGGTGGTCAGCCTGATCGGGCCCAAGAGGATGGACTACGACTCGGCCATCGCCACGGTGCGCTCCGCCGCCGAGACCCTTACCCTTCGTCTGAGCGACGGCTTCTAGACTTGGCGACGAAGCGCGACTACTACGAGGTCCTGGGCGTGTCCCGCGAGGCCTCCGACACGGAGATCAAGAAGGCCTACCGCCGCCTTGCCCGTTCCCACCACCCGGACGCCAACCCGGAGGACCACGGCGCGGAGGATCGCTTCAAGGAGCTCACCGAGGCATACGAGGTCCTCTCCAACGCCGAGGCGCGCCGCGCCTACGATACCTACGGGCACCAGGTGCCGCGCGGCGCGAACGGCTACCCTGGTGGCGGCTACCCCGGCGGGGACCAGTTCGGCGGCTTCCAGGACATCTTCGAGACCTTCTTCGGCGACAGCTTCGGCGGCTCGTTCTTCGGAGGCCAGACGGCCAGGGCCCCGAGCCGGGGCGCCGACGTCGAGGCCGAGGTCGAGGTCTCGCTGCGCGAGGCCGCCTACGGGGCCGACCGTGAAGTGAACGTTCAGATCGTCAAGAACTGCGAGGTCTGCGACGGCGTGGGGGGCACCGAGTCGCACACCTGCGGGACGTGCGGCGGTGCCGGGGCAGTTCGGACCGTGCGCCAGAGCATCCTCGGCCAGATGGTCAGCACGCAGGCGTGCTCGGCGTGCGGCGGGCGGGGCAGGATCATCGACGTCACCTGCGATAATTGCCGGGGCGGGGGCCGGGTCTCCGACCTGCAGACCCGGCGGCTGCGGATCCCCCAGGGCGTGGAGAGCGGGATGCGTCTGCGCGTCTCCGGAGCGGGACACGCCGGCGAGCCCGGCGGCGCCCCAGGCGACCTGTACGTGAGAATCAACGTTACGGAAGACCCCGAGCTCGTGCGGGACGGGGAGGACCTGATCCACCGCCTCAAGGTCAGCTTCGTGGGTGCAGCCCTTGGCACGGAGGTCGAGGTCCCCACCCTGGACGGGCCCGCGCCGGTGACCGTGGAGGCCGGCACGCAGCCGGGGGCCACGCTGAGGTTGCGGGGCGAGGGCATGCCGCGCATCCGGGGCAGGGGCAGGGGGGACCTCAAGGTGGTGGTGGACGTCATGGTGCCGACGCGGCTCACCGCCGAGCAGCGCGAGCTGTTGGAGAGGTTCGACGAGGTAAGCGGGGCCGAGACGTACAACGGAGGGGGCGGCTCCTTCTTCGACCGCCTCAAGGGCGTCTTCAGGTAGGGGGACGGTACGCGTAACGCGAAAACCCGCATCTTTGTCGAGGCCGCGCCCGAGGTCGGCGGGGCCCTAACGCTGCCCGAGAACGAGGCACGCCACGTCTTCAAGGTGCTGAGGGCGCGTCCGGGTGACCTCCTTGAGGTCGTCGGCGCCGGTGGCGGTCTCTTTCTCGCGCAGGTAGGTGACGGGCGGTCCGTTGCCGTCGTCGAGGAGCTCGAGGAGGGCTTCGAGGAGGTGGCTGTGACACTCTACCAGGCCGTGCCCAAGGGCGGCAGGATGGACCTCGTGGTCGAGAAGGCGACCGAGGCAGGGGCGACCCGGATCGTGCCGCTGCTCACGGAGCACGGGGAGGTGAACCCGCGTGAGGGCAAGCTGGAGAGGTGGCGCCGGGTTGCCGACGCCGCGGCCCGGCAGTCGCTCCGCCTGCGCGTGCCGGAGTTGCCGGAACCGGTTACGTTCGGTGTGGCCCTGCGTGAGGCCGGGGAGGCCGGCGTGCTGCTGCACAACGCCCCCGGTGCCGGCGACCTGGAAGAGGCGGTTGCCGGCGGCGTCTGCCTCTTCGTCGGCCCCGAGGGTGGTTGGGGCGACGGCGAGCTGGAGGAGGCCAGGGAGGCCGGTCTTTCCGTGGCCGGGCTCGGGCCTTACCGGCTCAGGAGCGAGACGGCCGGGGTGGTCGCCGTGGCGCGGGCGCGGGCGGCGTTGGAGAGAAGGGTCAGGGTCGAGGGAGGGGTGTGATCGTGGAGAGTGACTGCATCTTCTGCAAGATAGCGGCGGGCGAGATCGAGGCCGAGATGGTCCACGAGGAGGAAGAGGTGGTGGCCTTCAGGGACATAAACGGCAGGGCGCCGGAGCACGTGCTCGTCATACCGCGCCAGCACGTGCCCAACCTGGAGTCCCTGGCCCAGTTGCCCGACAGGGTCGCCAAGCGGCTGCTCGAGGTGTCTAGCGAGGTCGCGGGCGGGCTCGGGGTGGCCGAGAGCGGCTACGCGGTAAGGATCAACAACGGCCCCGACGCGGGGCAGGAAGTCTTCCACCTCCACCTGCACGTCCTCGGCGGCAGAAAGTTGGGGATGCCATGAGCGCGGCGGAGAGGATCCGGCAGGACGTCAAGGCGGCGATGAAGAGCCGGGACAAACCCCGCCTCGGCGCCCTCCGGATGCTCGGCGCCGCCCTGAAAAACGGGGAGATTGAGGCGGGCAGGCCGCTCGAAGAGAAGGAAGAGCAGACCATCCTAAGGCGCCAGCTGAAACAGCGCGAGGAGTCCGCCGAGGCGTTCCGCAAGGCCGGGCGGGAAGACCAGGCCGCCGCCGAGGCCGCCGAGGCCGACGTCGTCCGCGACTATCTCCCCCGGCCCCTCTCCGCTGAGGAGCTGGACAGGGTGGTTGACACCGCCATCACGGAGACCGGCGCCACCGGCATGAGGGACATGGGGAAGGTAATGGGCCGGGCCACGCAGCTCTCGGAGGGCCGCGCAGAGGGGCGGGAGCTCAGCGCGCGGGTAAAGGAGAGGCTGCAATGAGAGCTTTCAGCTATCAGCGGTCAGCTCCTTCTACAAAGGTGCATCGCAATCCGTGGGACCGATGCCCGGCTCCGCTCTCCTGATGAGACGAAGAGACCGCGGATCAGCCTCCAGAGACAACTGGCTGGTAGCCGACCGCTAAAAGCCGACAGCTACGACGAAGGAGTCAAGACGGACACCACATCAAGCAGCCAGGTAGAGGCCAAGCTCGTCATACCGCCGGGGCGCATGCTCGAGGTTTTCGGGGATCGGGATTCGGTTCTGCGGCGGGTCGAGGAGCTCGTGCGGTGCGAGGTCATCGTGCGGGGGAACGAGATCGTGCTGCGCGGGGCCGACGCGGCCGTCGAGAGGGCTGAGGCCGTCTTCGACGGGCTGGTCGGGCTCGCCGAGGAGGGGCACCAGCCGACGCCTGAGACCGCCGAGAGGCTCTACAAGATGGCCGACGGCGGGGGCGGCCGGGAGGTTCTCGGGGACGTAATCCTGACGCACCGGGGTCGGCGGGTGGCGCCGAAGACGCGCAACCAGAAGGCCTACACGGACGCCATCAGGGACCACCAGGTGGTGTTCGGAATCGGGCCGGCGGGGACGGGGAAGACGTACCTGGCGGTCGCACTCGCGGTCGAGGCTCTCAACCGGGGCGAGGTGTCGAGGATCATCCTGACGCGGCCAGCGGTCGAGGCCGGGGAGTCGCTCGGGTTCCTGCCCGGTGACATGATGGCGAAGGTCGACCCTTACTTCAGGCCGCTCTACGACGCGCTCTACGAGATGATCGACCCCGCCAAGTTCCAGGGGCACCTGGAGAGGGGTATAATCGAGATAGCGCCGCTGGCGTTTATGAGAGGTCGGACCTTGAACGACGCGTTCATCATCCTGGACGAAGCACAGAACACCACCCCCCAGCAGATGAAGATGTTCCTGACGCGCCTCGGTTTCGGCTCGAAGATGGTAATAACCGGCGACAGGACGCAAGTGGACCTGCCCCAGGGCCGGGTGAGCGGCCTCGACGACGCCAGGCGGATGCTGACCGGGGTCGAGGGAGTCTCTTTCGTGGGGTTGCAGCGCGACGACATAGTGCGTAGCGACCTCGTGATGCGTATAGTGGACGCTTACGAGGGGGCCGGAGAGGGCGACGGGGCGTAGAGGCGGGCGCGGGAGCGACCATGAAGCTCAAGAGAAGCGTACCTAACCCGCCGCTCGGGGCGCGCGTGGACGACCTTCATAGGCCGCCGACGCGCTCCGAGCGTTTCCGGGCCTGGATCGAGGACGTCCCGACCATGCGGCTCTACGCCGTGCTCACGGTCGTAACCTGGCTCTCGCTCACGGCCCTCATCGGCGTCGGGTCCCGCCCGCCCATCGAGCAGAACGTGCCTGAGGGCATAATCCAGGGCGCCAACCTGGAGCAGCTCGAGTCCCTGCTGCTTGACGCGCACCCGAACCCCTGGACGGTGCTGCTCGGGGTCGGGCTCGTGGTCGGCATAGAGCTCGGCATCGCCTGGTACTTCCTTGAGCGCTTCGGCAAGCGCATCCTCAAGACGAACACGGCAATCCGGGTAGCCCTCGCCGCCTCGCTGACGATCCTTTTTACCGCGCTTGCCAGGTTCTTCATCGTGCTGAACTTCAACGAGTACCTGACGCCGCTCGCGGGCCTCTCGGTCATCGGGACCATGCTCCTGGGTCCCCGGCTGATGTTCCTGATGGTCGTCGTGACCTCCGTCAACGTCGGGATCATGGGCGGCAACGACTTCCTCCTGACCACGGCGCTGCTCCTCTCCTCGGGCTTCGCCATCTACACCGTTATCAGGGTAAATTCGCGCCAGCGGCTGCTCAAGGCCGGGCTCTTCATCGCCGCCGTGACGGGCGTGGTGACGTTCGCCGTGGGCCTGATCGGGGGCGCCAACTTCCCGGACGCGGCCTGGCAGGGCGTGCTCGGCCTCGGGAGCGGGATGCTCTCGCTCATGCTCTCGATGGTTCTGCTGCCGCTGCTGGAGGACGCCTTCAACATCCTTACGCCCATGAAGCTGCTCGAGTTCTCCAACACGAGCAACACCCTCATACACAAGCTACTCCAGAAGGCGCCTGGCACGTTCACCCACTCGATGCAGGTAGGGACGCTCGCGGAGAACGCGGCGGAGAGGATCGGGGCGAACCCGCTCCTTGCGCGCGTCGGGGCCTACTACCACGACATCGGCAAGATGGAGCACCCAACGTACTTTATAGAGAACCAGATCGGGCAGATAAACCCGCACGACGCCCTCTCGCCTGCGCTCTCGGCGAAGGTGATCCGGCGCCACGTCAAGGACGGGCTGGAGATGGGCCGCGCCTGGGGCCTGCCGCAGGAGCTCCTGGACATAATCGCCCAGCACCACGGCACTACCCGCATCGAGTACTTCTACCGCAAGGCCCTCGAGATGGACGGCGACAAGGTGAACGAGGCGGACTTCCGCTACTCGGGCGGCCTCCCCAAGAGCAAGGAGGCCGGCATCGTGATGCTTGCCGACTCTATCGAGGCGACGGTGAAGTCCCTCTCCAAACCGACGCCGAAGCGCATAGAGGACATCGTCACCGACACCATCAACCGTAAGCTCGACGACGGCCAGTTCGACGAGTGCGCCCTTACGATGCACGAGATCAACGAGGTCGGCGAGGCCATACTCGAGGCCCTCGTTGGCTTTCTCGGGCCGCGCATCGAGTACCCTGGCGGCCCCGACGCCCGCAACGGCAAGCCGAACGGCAGACCGAACGGCAGACCGAACGCCAAAGTCAACGGCAAGCCCAAGGGCAAGACCGAAGACGAAACGGCGTCCCACCAGGAGATCGGGGCCGACGAACCCAGGCGGGCCCCGGGCGGCACGGTCTGAGCGGCGCGCGCCCCAGGCCGTTCGTCGTCGAGCTGCTCGACGAGAGCGGCTACGACCGGCTCACCGCCGACCGCGCCACCGACCTCTTCGCAGCCGCCTTCGGGGAGCGGGGCATAGACCTCGACCGGGTGGGGGAGGTCTCCGTGGCCCTCGTAGGGCCAGAGGAGATCAGGGCCCTCAACGCGGAGTTCCGGAACAAGGACGCGGAGACCGACGTGCTCTCCTTCGAGGTGGACGGCCCGTACGGCGAGATGGTTGGGGAGGTCGTGATCTGCCCCGAGTGCGCCGACATGCCGGTCGAGGAGCTCGTGGTCCACGGCGCGCTTCACCTCGCCGGTATGGACCACGGGGAGGACTTCGGGGCGAGCGAGATGGCCCGGGTTCAGAGGACCGTCGTGGAGAGAACGGGTGGCTAAAAAGACCCAGGAGCCCGCGAAGGGCCAGCAGGGGGTCGGGCGCAGCTTCCGCCACGCCTACGAAGGGATAATCGCGGCCGTCCGCACCCAGCGCAACATGCGATTTCACGTCTTCGCGGCGGTGGGCGTGCTGGTCGCCGGCCTGCTCTTGGGCGTCGGCGGGATGGAGCTGGCCGTGCTCGTCCTGACCATTGTTGTCGTGTTCGTCGTCGAGATGCTCAACACGGCGCTGGAGTTCGTCGTCGACCTCGTGACGGACGAGTACCATCCGCTCGCCAAGCTGGCTAAGGACGTCTCGGCCGGGGCCGTGCTCGTCTCCAGCGTCGGGGCGGTCCTCGTCGGGTACCTCGTCCTGGCCGACGACCTCGGCCCGCTCCTGACGGGGACCATGGGCGGCATCCGCCGCGGGCCTGTGCTCCTTACCCTCGTCGCCCTCGGCCTCGTAGTCCTCGCGGTCGTTCTCGGTAAGGCCCTTGCGCGCTCTTCCGGCCCGTTTCACGGGGGGACGCCTTCGGGGCACGCGGCCGTCGCCTTCGCTGCGTGGGTGGGCGCCAGCTTTCTCTCGGCCGGGGGACGGCACGCGGGGCTTGTCTCAGTGCTCTCGCTCCTCATGGCCCTCCTCGTCTGCCAGGGCCGCATCGAGGGCGGCATCCAGAGCCCGTACCAGGTTGTCTTGGGGGCCGCGCTCGGGGCCCTCACCACTGTGGCGATCTTCCAACTCTCATGAAGGATAGGACCCCAGACGTGGACTCCCTGATGAACGCGGCCCGCGAGGCCGCCCTGACCGCCTACGCCCCATACAGCAACTTCCTCGTGGGGGCCGCCATCCTTACCGAGGGCGGCGCCGTCCACGCCGGCTGCAACGTGGAGAACGCCTCGTACGGGCTCTCCATCTGCGCCGAGCGGAACGCGGCGACGAGCATGGTCTCCGCCGACCGGGACGACCGGCGCATAAGGAGCGTCGCGGTCTTTAGCCCGAACGCCTCGCCGTGCTTCCCATGCGGGGCCTGCAGGCAGTTCCTGCGCGAGTTCGGCTGCGAGGAGGTGGTGGTCGAGGACGCCTCGGGCCTGCGCCGCTACCCCTTCGACGAGATACTTCCCAACTCCTTCGGCCCGGAAGACCTGTGAGGGGACCAGACGCCAACGGGTTCGACGGGCACAGGAGCGGCTTCGTCGCCGTCGTTGGAAGGCCGAACGTCGGCAAGAGCACCCTGGTCAACCGGCTCGTGGGGGAGAAGGTCTCGATCACATCCCCGAGGCCCCAGACCACGAGGAGCCCGATCCGGGGCGTCCGCAACGGTAGGGACTACCAGGTGATCTTCGTGGACACTCCAGGCTCCCAGAAGCCCCGCGACACCCTCCGCGCCCGCATGCAGGAGCAGGTGGTGGACAGCCTCTCGGGCTCGGACATCGTCCTCTTCGTGCTCGACGCCCCGCAGGCCGCGGAGGGCATCGGTAGCGGCGACCGCTACGTGGCCCGCCTCGTCGCCAACAGCGGCACCCCGGCGATCGCCTGCCTCAACAAGGTAGACCTGCTTGCGAAACCGACCCAGGCGCTGCCCGCCGTGCAGGCCGTCTCCGAGCTCGGGGACTGGCGTGAGGTCTTCCAGATCAGCGCCTCGGAGGGCACTAACGTGGACGCCCTGCTGGACGCGGTCGTCCGGATGCTGCCCCCCGGCCCCAAGTACTTCCCCGAGGGCACCATCACGGACTACCCTGAGTCCCTGATCCTGGCCGAGTACATAAGGGAGAAGGCCCTCAACGTCCTGCGCGAGGAGGTGCCGCACGCGGTAATGGTCGAGGTGGACGAGGTCGAGCGCAAGGAGAACGTCACCGTAGTCTACGCCATCATCCACGTCGAGCGGGGCACCCAGCGAATGATCGTGCTCGGCAAGGGCGGCAAGACCATCAAGAAGATCGGCACCGAGGCCCGCCGCGACGTCGAGCGCCTGCTCGGCACGAAGATCTACCTGGACCTGAAAGTGAAGGTTAGTCCCGGATGGCGCAGCGACAAGAAGTTCCTCGAGCGGTTGGGTTTATAATTATCCCGGCTGCGGCGTCTAGCGGGGAGAAGCGGAATTGGCGATGAGGGTGCGGGAGTTCGCGAAGACGGTGGACCACACCCTCTTGAAGCCGGACGCCACCGGGGAGGAGATCAAGAGGATCTGCGAGGAGGCCGCACGCTACCACTTCGCGGCGGTGTGCATCCCGCCGTGCTACGTGCGGCTGGCCGCGAGGGAGCTGCGCGGGACGGACGTGAAGGTAGCGACCGTGGTCTCCTTCCCGTTCGGCAACGACGCGACGCCGGTCAAGACGGCGGCGGTGCGGGAGGCGATCACGCGCGGCGCCTCGGAGCTCGACGTCGTGCTGAACATCTCCAAGCTTCTCTCCGGCGAGTTCGACTACGTCGCCGACGAGCTCGCGAGCCTCACCCAGGAGGTGAGCGTCGTCGCGATGAACAACGGCCTCAACGACGTGGTGATGAAGGTCATCATCGAGACCGCGTACCTTACGGACAAGATGAAGCGGCTCGCCACCCAGATCGTGGCTTCCAGCGGCGCTGACTTCGTGAAGACCTCGACGGGCTTCGGCCCCGGCGGCGCCACCGTCGAGGACGTCGCCCTGCTGCGCGAGGAGGCCCCCGAAGGGCTCGCGGTGAAGGCCTCGGGCGGCATCCGTACCCTCGAGGACGCGCTCGACATACTCAACGCCGGGGCTTCGAGGCTCGGCATGAGCGCCAGCGTGGCGGTGATGGAGGAGGCCGAGGGTGGCGGTCTACAAGAGTAAGGGGATCGTGCTTCGGTCCATCCGCTACGGCGAGGCGGACCGCATCCTCGACCTCTACACCCGCGACGCCGGCCTCGTCTCGGCCATAGCCAAGGGCATCCGGCGCACCAAGTCCCGCTTCGGCGCCCGCCTTGAGCCCCTCTCGTGCGTGGACTTCGTAGCGTATAGCGGCCGGACCCTGGACACGATCACCCAGGCCGAGACGCTCCGCAGCTTCCGCGGCATCCGCGAGAACCTTGCCCGCTTCGAGGCCGCCGCCGGCATGGTAGGCAGCGTCCGCGCCCTCTCGGGCGGCGACGAGGCCGACCGGAGGGTCTTCAACCTCCTCTACAACGCCCTCGACGCCATCGAGTCGCGCGACTCTGGCTTCGAGTCGGTCGAGGCGGCCCTCGGCCTCAAGCTCTCCATCCTCGCGGGCTACGCCCCGCAGCTCGACAACTGCCTCAACTGCGAGGCGGACCTTGACGAGGCCCCCGAGCCACTTCACTTCGCCCCCGAGCACGGCGGCGTGCTCTGCGCCGCGTGCCGCTCCTCCACCGCCGACGCCTTCCCGATGGCGCCGGGCACCCTCGACCGGCTGCGCGATACCATCGAAAACCCCGTCCGCGACGCCCCCCATGCCGAGGACCTCCGCGAGGGCGTGCTGCGGGTCGTCCGCGCCCACGTCCTCGCCCACGCCCCCGGGAACGCGCGCTCCGCCGTCAAGCTCTCCTCCCGCTCCCGCCGTCCCGCGTGAAGCCCGATCAGACGGCCGCGGACCTGCCGGCGTGGGAATGGGCCTGCGAGGAGAGCGCGGGCCGGGTCAGGCCAGAGTCCCCGGACGGCGTGCGCAACGAGTTCCAGCGCGACCGGGATAGGATCATTCACGCCAAGGCCTTCCGGCGCCTTATGCACAAGACCCAGGTCTTTATAGCCCCCGACGGCGACCACTTCCGCACCCGTCTTACCCACACGCTGGAGATGATGCAGGTCGCCCGCACCATCGCCCGCGCCCTCGGCCTCAACGAGGACCTCACCGAAGCCATAGCCCTCGGCCACGACCTCGGCCACACCCCCTTCGGCCACACCGGGGAGGAGGCCCTCGCCTCGGCGCTCGCCAGGCACGGGCGCGCCTTCCGCCACAACGAACATTCCCTGCGCGTCGTGGACCGTCTGGAGCGGGATGGCGGCGGTCTAAACCTCACATTAGAGGTTAGAGACGGAATACGTAACCATACGGGGCAGGGTTATCCATCTACGAGGGAGGGTGAGGTCGTGCGCATCGCTGACCGCATCGCGTACGTCAACCACGACGTGGACGACGCGTTGCGGGCGGAAATTATCCGGTTCGAGGACCTGCCGGCCGGTCCGATCTCCGTCCTCGGTGAGAGGATGAGCCAACGGATAGACACCCTCGCCAGGGATATGATCTCTACATCTAAACAGAAGGGTGAGATAGCCCTCTCCGACGGGGGGTACGCGGCGTTGATGGGTCTGAGGGCCTGGCTCTTCGAGAACGTCTACCGCGGCGGCGACCGTTCGCGGGAGAACGAGAAGGCCGCTGGGGTGATC
>DATFPF010000112.1:0-16396 GCA_035264945.1 Rubrobacter sp. | reverse complement strand
TCCGAGAGGTCCATCGGGGTGTAGAAGACCTCGCCGGGGCCGAGCTTAGTGTTGAGGTTCTGCCAGTTGATCTTCTCGATCTCTTCCCACGAGAGCGGCTCGAAGACGTCCACCAAACTGAGCTGCCTCACGTGGTCTTCCTCCACCGCGCTCCCCCGCCCGAACTCCATCACGCCCCAACCCCGTACGCGTTCCGCCGGTCGCCCGGCCGGTGCGCGCCTGTGTCGTCGGTTCTCGTAAACATGACGCCAATCTAGCAGATAAAGGACGGTACTAGAAACGGCCCGGGGCACAAAAAAGCGAGGTTCTCGGTGTACGCATCGGCAGGGAACGGCGCCCGTCAGTCTTTGTACGGGTCGTGCCGGGAGTACTCCTCGACGGCGTGATCGAGGTACTCCTTCTCTTCTTCGACGAACCGCCCGATGGCCCGCCTGAAGGCCGGGTGCCTGAGGTCGTGGGCGCTGTAGGTTAGCGTGGGCAGGAAGCCGCGCGCGAGCTTGTGCTCGCCCTGGGCCCCGGCTTCGAAGTGCTTGATCCCCTGCCCGATGGCGAACTCTATGGTCTGGTAGTAGCAGAGCTCGAAGTGGAGGTTGCGCCGGTCCTCGACCGCCCCCCAGTGACGCCCGAAGAGTACCGAGTCTTTATAGAAGTTGATGGTCCCGGCCACCGGACGTCCCCTCCCGTCCCTGGCGAGCACGAAGAGCAGCCGGTCCTTCATCGTGCGAAAGACCTCCCCGAAAAACTCCCTGTTGAGGTAAGGGGAGCCCCACTTTCTGTCCGAGGTCGAGATGTAGAAGCGGTACATCATGTCCGCGTGCTCGGGCTGCAAGGCATCCCCGGTCAGGCGCTCTAACGTCAGGTCCTCGTCGAGCTGGCGGCGCTCGCGCGAGATCTGGCGCCGCCGCTTGCTCGTGAGCGCCCCGAGGTAATCCTCGAAGGACCCGTGGCCCCTGTTTCGCCAGTGGAACTGCAGCGAGTGCCTGACCGCGAACCCGCGCTCCTCGAACTCCCCGAGGTCCCCCTCCGGAACGAAGAGCGCGTGCGTCGAGCTCGCCCGGTTCTCCTCGCCCACCTCCCGCGCCGCGTCGAGCAGCGCCCCCGTCACGGCCTTCCGATCCGCCCCGGGCCCGACGAGCACCTTGGGGCCTGTCGCCGGGGTGAACGGGACGGCGGCCACGAGCTTTGGGTAGTAGGAGATCCCGTTCTGGTGGTAGGCGTGCGCCCACTCCCAGTCGAAGACGTACTCCCCGTAGGAATCGGTCTTGAGGTAGAGGGGCATTGCCCCCACGAGCCGCCCGTCGGCCTCGCAGACGAGGTGGGCCGGCGACCACCCGCTGCCGGGACCCACGCTCCCCGACTTCTCGAGGGCGTCGAGGAACTCGTAGTCGAAGAAGGGGAAGTCCGGCGCCTCCAGCGGGCGCCAGGCTTCGGCACCCACCCTCTCCACGGCGTCGACGAGCCCGATGCGCATCGTCCCTGCGGCGGAGATGGTTCTAGAACCCGATCTTCTTGTCCGGATCCGCCCTCTTGGGCGCCTCCTCAGTTCCCTCCACAGGTCCCTCATCCAGATATTCTACGCCGCCCATGAGCAACTGCGGCCTAACGTCGAGGCCGAGGGCGAGCTTGCGGATCGTGGACGGGTAAGCCCGACGCTGGCCCGTCTCCAACTTGGAGATCGTGTCCCTCGCCACCCCGCTCCTGTCCGCCAACTGCTCCTGGCTCATCACAGCCCGCAACCTGAGCACCCGCAAACGATCCGGCTCCACAGTCCTCTACCTCCAAAACACTGCAAAAAACTTGCCGAAACACTGCATCAATGTTACTCTCTCGCAAGTATAGCCCGTAGGCGAGAGAGAGGTGGGCATAAGGATGAGTTCAGATCCCAGGCTGGTCATCCCTTACGTGACGGAGCAGAGCCCCAGGGGCGAGCGGACTATGGACATCTACTCGCGCCTCTTGAAGGACAGGATCATCTTCCTCGGCACCCCCGTTGACGACCAGGTCGCGAACGTGATCATGGCCCAGCTTTTGCACCTCGATTCCGAGGACCCCGAGCAGGACATAAGCATCTACATAAACTCGCCCGGTGGGAGCATCTCGGCCATGCTAGCGATCCACGACACCATACGCTTCGTCAACGCCGACGTGGCGACGACGGCGCTCGGGATGGCGGCGTCCGCAGGGGCGTTCCTGCTCGCGTCTGGGACGAAGGGCAAGAGGAGCGCGCTCCCGAACACCCGCGTGCTCCTTCACCAGCCGGCCATCCAGGGCGGCATAGGGGGCCAGGCCTCCGACGTCGAGATCCACGCGAAAGAGATCATCTTCACCAAGCGCAGGATCAACGAGCTCATGGCCGAGGCGACGGGCCAGCCGTTCGAGAAGATAGAGCGCGACACCGACCGCGACTACATCCTGAGCCCGGAGGAGGCCGTGGAGTACGGCGTCATCGATCAGGTGGTTTCCCGGCCCGGGGAGGCCAGGAAGTAAGGCCCGAACGATGGACCTCCTCGTCCTGGGCGGCACCCGGTTCCTCGGCCTTCACCTGGTCGCGGCGGCGCTAGAGCGTGGCCACGGGGTAACGCTCTTCAACCGGGGAGTGAGCAACCCCGGCCTCTTCCCTGAGGTCGAGGAGTTGCGGGGCGAACGGGACGGGGATCTCTCACCCTTGCGGGGCCGGCGTTGGGAAGCCGCGATAGACACAAGCGGCTACCTGCCCCGCGACGTTCGCCATTCCGCCGAGCTGCTGGCGGATTCCGTCGGGCACTACACCCTCGTCTCCAGCATCTCCGTCTACGAAGATTTCGGCCGGACGGGCATAGACGAGGACGCGCCGGTGCTGGAGCCGCCTGAGCCCGAGCCGGAGGAGTTGGATTGGGAGCTCTACGGCGGGCTCAAGGTGGGGTGCGAGCGGGCGGTGAAGGCGGCGATGCCGGGGCGGGCGCTCGTGGTGCGTCCCGGCATGATCGTCGGCCCGTACGACTACACGGACCGCTTCCCGTACTGGTGCCGCCGGGTTGCGGAGGGGGGAGAGGTGCTCGCGCCAGGGGACCCCGGGCAGCAGGTGCAGCTCATCGACGCCCGCGACCTCGCGGCTTGGATGCTGGGAATGGCCGAAGAGGGGCGGCCCGGCGTGTACAACGCCACGGGCCCGGAGCACGGGTTGACCATGCGCGGGATGCTTGAGGAGATCCGCGCGGCCACGGGAAGCGACGCCCGCTTCGTGTGGGCCTCCGAGGAGTTCTTGCTTGGCGCGGGCGTGAAGCCGTGGGAGGAGATGCCTTTCTGGGTCCCGAAAGAGATGGCCGGCATCCTCTCCGCGGGCGTGGGCCGGGCCGTCGGGGCCGGGCTCGTCTTCCGGCCGCTCGCGGAGACCGTGCGCGACGTACCCGGCCCCGACGAGGAGAGGCCTGAGGCTGAGATCGGGGCCGGCATCCCGCGGGAGAGGGAAGAGGAGTTGCTTCGGGCCTGGCAGGGGTCCAGTCTGTAAGGAAAGACGACGGGGAACGGTATGAACCTCACGCACGAGTACATGCACCACCGGACCGGCTACGGGCTCGGGTCTTGCTGCTGGATCCGGCTCTACAAAGGCGCGGAAGGGGACGCGCCCGTCGTGGTCTGCGAGGCGCTACCAGAGGTCGGCGGCGCGCTCACGAAGGAGGCGGCCGGCTACCTTGCGGCCGAGGTGATCCGGGACCACTTCCCCGACGGCCTGCCGCAACTCGAGCGCCCGATGCTCTGGATCGAACACCGCCCCGCCCGCCGGCGCGGTCCGGGCAAATACTTTCTCCACACCTTCCCCTCCTACGCCCCGAGGCTCGTGGGCGCAGGCTTCGTCCGCCGCGTGACCCTCGGAACCTCGCGCCGCGAACCGCTCGACCCCGCGGAGGTCGCCACCCTGACCCGGGAGGTGTGAGGCGCCCTTCGGGCCCGCCGTCGGCGATCGGCCTCCAGCCGTCAGCTTCTCGTCTCGTGGCGCGGCCGGTGGCCGGTTTCTCTACACTTCGGGATCATGGAGTTCAGGAAACTCAGGGAGTCGGACCACGGCAGCGTGGTCGCGGTCGCGGACGATTGGTGGGGCGGTCGCCGGGTCGCGGAGAAGCTGCCGCGCCTCTTCTTCCGGTACTTCGCGGGGACGAGCATCGCCGTCGAGGATGGGGGCGAGCTCGTCGCCTTTCTCGTTGGCCTCGTCGGCGACTCGGCAGACGAGGCATACGTCCACTTCGTGGGCGTCCGTCCGGACCACAGGTCGCGGGGCCTCGGCCGGCGACTCTACGAGATGTTCTTCGACGAGGCCCGCCGCCGCGGGTGCCGTACCGTGCGCGCCATCACCTCCCCGGTCAACACGGGGTCCGTCGGGTTCCACACGAGCATGGGCTTCGAGATACTGGAGGGAGACGGCGCGGAGGGCGGAGCGAGCGTCCACCGGAGTTACGACGGCGACGGGGAGGCCAAGGTCGTCTTCGTCAGAAGGGTCTCCTGAGGAAGGAGCCTCTATAGTGGTCGCGCATCCAACCAGGGAGGACGCTTGGGCGAGAAAAGCAACGCCACGGAGTACGGAATAAAGAAGGTGGGGGACCGCTATTACCCGGTCATAGTCGACCACGAGGCCGGCGGTCACTACGAGATCAACAACCCCATGACCGGCGGCGTCCTCAGCTACAACAACCCCGAGGCCGCGGAGAAGTACATCGAACGCGCCAGGGAGAAGGAGGCCTAGTCTCGCATGAATCGCCCGCCCTCTATGGCTGCTCCGGAATGCGCCGGATCCGGCCTAGAGGAACGGCCGACGAGCGGGGGAGGCGGTCTTCCCCGTGGTGGGGCCGGCGGTGGTGCTCTACGTCGACCTACGAGGACGCCCGCCCGGCGCCGGACCTCCCAACCTCTTCCCCGCTCCCGGCCTCAACCGCCGCGTCGGCGCGAACCTCGCCGGGCGTGATGACGCGGGCGTCGAAAGGGGCTGACGGCAGCGCATCGGAAACCCGCGTAACGAAGGAGAGGGGGCGGTCTTGACCGAGTACGGACCCGCGACTTACGGTGACCGGATGGCGGGAGTCTACGACGGGTGGTTCGGCACGCCGGGGGACGCGGAGGCCGCCGTCGCGTTTCTGAAGGACCTGGCCGGCCCGGGCCCCGCGCTGGAGCTTGGCATCGGGACGGGGCGCGTGGCCATCCCCCTGGCCCGCGAGGGCGTCGAGGTTCGGGGGATAGACGCCTCGGAGGCGATAGTCGAACGGCTGCGGGCCAAACCCGCGGGCGGGGACATCCCCGTCACGCTCGGCGACTTCGCGGAGGTCGGGGTGGACGGGTCCTTCCTGCTCGTCTACGTGGTCTTCAACACGTTATTCGCGCTTTTGACGCAGGAGGACCAGGCCCGCTGCTTCTCCAACGTGGCCCGGCGCCTGGAGGACGGGGGCGCGTTCGTCGTCCAGGCCTTCGTGCCCGACCTGTCTCGCTTCGTTTCGGACCAGACCACGCAGACCCGGCACGTGGGCCCCGACGAGGTCGTCCTGGAGTGCTCCAGCCACGACCCCGTCCGCCAGCGCGTCGATTCCCAGAACGTCGTAATGCGCGAAGACGGCACCCGCCTCTACCCCGTCAGCCTGCGCTACGCTTGGCCCTCCGAGCTCGACCTGATGGCCCGCCTGGCCGGGCTCAGCCCGGCCGCCCGCTACGGTGGCTGGCTAAAAGAGCCGTTCACCCGGAGAAGCGAGACCCACGTCTCCGTCTACGAAAAGGTGTGAGCCGGGACCGCCCGTCGACAAGACCGGCGCGGCCGGGAGGCCGGCTAGGAGAGCAACTTCTCGAAACCAGCCTCGTCCAGCACCGGGACGCCGAGCTCCCTGGCCCGCTCCAGCTTCGATCCGGCCTCCTCGCCGGCCAGGATGTAGTCGGTGTTCTTGCTCACCGACGAGGTGAACCTGCCGCCCGCCGCCTCCAGCCTCTCGACGTAGAAGCCGCGGGGCTTCTCCAGGGTGCCCGTGATGACCACGCGCTTTCCCGCGAAGGGCCCCTCCGTGGGACGGCCCGCCTCCCGCTCGAAGTCCAGGCCCGTCTCCGTCAGACGTCGGACGAGGTCCTTGTTGTCTTCGAGCCCGAAGTACTCGACGACGGCCCGGGCGACGACCCCGCCGACGCCCTTGATCTCCGAGAGTCCCTCGACCTCGACGCCGCGCATCAGATCTTCGCCCGAGAACCGGGAGGCTATGAGCTCGGCGGTTACGGCCCCGACGTGGCGGATGCCTAAGGCGTAGAGGACGCGTGAGAACGGCTGCTCCTTGCTCTTCTCTATAGCCCGGATCAGGTTCTCCGCGCTCTTCTCGCCGAAACCTTCGAGCGGCACGAGCTGCTCGGCCCTGAGCCCGTAGACGTCCGCCGCGTCCTTTATGAGCCCGAGGTCGAAGAGGCGCGTGGCGAGCTTCTCTCCGAGGCCGTCTATGTCCATCGCGGACTTCGAAGCCCAATGGATTATGTGCTCAAGCGCCTGCGCCGGGCACCTGGCGTTGACGCACCGGGTGACCGCCTCGCCCTCTGGCCGCGAGACAGGCTCGCCGCAGACGGGGCAGTGGGTCGGCATCGTGAACTCGCGCTCGCTCCCGTCCCGGTCTTCCGTGACGGCCTTGACGACCTGCGGGATCACGTCCCCCGCCCGCTCTATCACGACGGTGTCCCCGATGAGGATGCCCTTCTCCTTTACGTAGTCCTCGTTGTGCAGGGTGGCCTTGGAGATGGTCACCCCGCCCACGTTTACCGGTTCGAGGACGGCCTGCGGTGTGAGCGCCCCCGTCCTTCCCACGTTGATGATTATGTCGAGAAGATTCGTCCGGCCCGCCAGCGGCTCGAACTTGTAGGCGATGGCCCACCGCGGCGACTTCGCCACGGAGCCGAGGGCGAGCTGCTGCTCCCGCGAGTCGACCTTCACCACTACCCCGTCGATCTGGTACCCGACGCTCTCCCTCTCCCTGGCCCACCGCTCGCACTCTGAGACGACGGACCCTATGTCGTCGTGGACGGTGTAAGGGTTGACGCGCAGCCCGTAGCTCTTCAGGGCCGCCAGCATCCCGGAGTGGCTCTCGAAGACCTCGCCACCCTCGCCGACGCCGTAGAGAAGTATCGTCAGCGGCCTCCGCGCCGTGACCTTCGGGTCGAGCTGCCGGATCGAGCCCGCCGCCAGGTTGCGCGGGTTGGCGAAGGTCTTCTTGCCCTCGGCCTCTAGCTCCTTGTTGAGCTTCTCGAACTCGGCGAGGGTTATGTATGCCTCGCCGCGCGGCTCGAGGACGGGGGGCGGGTCGCCGTCGAGGCGGTCCGGGACCGAGCGTATCGTGCGCAGCTGCGCCGAGACGTCCTCGCCGACGGTCCCGTTGCCCCGCGTGGCGCCCCGCACCAGCCTGCCGTCCTCGTAGCGCAGGGAGACCGCGAGGCCGTCTATCTTGAGCTCCGTGACGTAGCGCGGCGTCTCGTCCTCGCCGAGCAGGCGCCGCACGCGCGCGTCCCACTCGCGCAGGTCCTCTGGCCGGCGGGCGTTGGAGAGCGAGAGCATGGGGACGGCGTGGCGGATGGGCTCGAAGCCCTCTAGGGGTTCCCCGCCAACCCTCTGGGTAGGGGAGTCGGGGGTGACGAGCTCGGGGTGCTCGGCCTCGAGCGACTCCAGCTCGCTCACGAGGGCGTCGTACTCGGCGTCCGAGACCTCGGGCGTGTCCTCTATGTGGTAGCGGCGGTTGTGGTACCTGACCTGCTCCCGCAGGTCCTCGATCCTACCCCGAACGTCCACGCCCTCCTTCACGCGCGAATTATACGCAAGGCTCGGGGCGTCCCCAAGGGGCCGCTAACCCCCGACCCGACGGACCGGCCAGTCGAGCTTCTCGCCTTTCCCATCCACGAGAGAGAAGGTCTTGCCCTCGGGCGCCAGGCCGCGCAGGACCGAGATCTCGTACGGGTACGTTAGCGACTGCGTAACCATGGCGTCCGGCGGGGGGTCTTCTAGCGAGAGCCGCACGGTCACCCGGTCCCCCTCCGCCCTTGCCCCCGCGACCGCTACGGAGTAACCGCCCGTCGGCCTCTCGCCCCACTGGACCACGAGGTACGTCCCCTCACCCGAGTCCGGCATCTCCGCGTCAAGCTCCTCCGACAGGGCCCCCGCTGAAGGGGACAGGACGACCCGGGGGCTGCCGGGACCCTCGCCCGGGGCCCCGGCAGCCAGCCGCTCGACGCGCAGGTCGCGCGCCCCAGACGAACCACCGTCCGACGGGCCGGGGTCGCCGGCCGTCGAGCACGCGGAGAGCAGGATCATGAGCAGTATTGGTCCGACGCGTACCATCGCGCAGAGCTTACACGATGTAAGACCCCACCCGGCCCGCTCGGGCGGCCGGCCGTAGAATCGTCTGGCACTTTCCCACGCCAGAGAGGGCACGGATGGAACCCCTGATCCTGACGCTCAAGATGGACGACCTCTCACAACAGAACTTCGACCGCCTGCGCGATCAGCACTTCCCGAAGGCGCGCAACTTGATACCCGCCCACCTCACCCTCTTCCACAAGCTGCCAGGCGATCGGGAACCGGAGATCTCGGAGACGCTGGGCGACCTCCGCCGCCAACAGAGGCCCTTCCCCCTGACGGCGACAGGCCTTGTCTTTATGGGCCGCGGCGTTGGCTACAGGCTGGAGTCCCCGGCGCTGCAAAGCGTAAGAAAGCGGCTCGCCGATGCGTGGTGGCCGTGGCTCGGGGCTCAGGACCGCCAGGGTTTCCGGCCCCACGTGACGGTGCAGAACAAGGTCCATCCCGACGAGGCGCGTGCCCTGTCCCGAAGCCTGGAAAACACGTTCGCCCCCTTCCAGGTCGGGGCGGAGGGGCTGCTCTTGTGGCGGTACCTCGGGGGCCCGTGGGAGCCTGCGGGGTCCTACGGCTTCGAGGGGTGACGCAAGCGCGCGAGGCCCGGGTCCTTAGAGGTCCGGGCCTCACGCGGACTGAGGTCGCTAGTTGGACCCGGACGCCGGCGGTATCTCCGGCGCCGGCTGCCAGTCGGCCTCGTACTCGAAGGTTCGCGGGGTGTCGGTGAGCTGCCTCTTGTTCGTGCCGTCGGATCGCATGACGACCAGCTCCGAACTCTCGCTCTGGGCGTCGAAGGTCATCTTGGAGAAGACGATCTTGTTGCCGTTGGGCGAGAAGGCCGGCGAGGCGTCGTAGGCCCGGCCCGTGGTGAGGTCTTTTCTACCCGTGCCGTCGTCGTTTATCACGGTGACCTCGACGTCCTCCTGGGGCTCGCCTATGCGAGCCTTCGTATCCGAGGCTTCGCGCGCCAGCGATTCCGGCCCGAGGGCCTCCGGCGCGAAGGTCCCGTCGTCCCGAGCCTGCGCCGCAAGGCCGGCTTCGAACCCGAGGAAGCGGTAGCTGGTGAAGGCCAGCCTGGTGCCGTCCGGGGACCAGTCCGCCCCGAACTCGTCGACCCGGCCGGTCTTCGTGAGGTTCTCGGGGTTGTCGCCGTTGGCGTCCATCACGAAGATGTCCGAGCTCCTGTTGTACCTGGTATAGGCGATCCTGTCGCCGCTGGGGGAGACGGCGACCGACTCCTCGAAGAACCCGGGGTCGTCGGTCAGCTTGGTGGCCCCCGCCTCGCCGATCTTCTTGGTGAAAATGTCGGCGCCGTTCCTGTTGCTGTACCTAGCGAAGGCTATGGTCTGCCCGTCAGGGAAGAAGGAGGGCGAGGACTCGTAGGCGCGGGTGTCCGTCACCTGCTGCACGTTCGAGCCGTCGGCGTTCATTACGTAGATGTCCTGGTTGAACTCGCTCTCGCTTTCACCGGAAGACGCGACGAAGACCACCTTCCCGCCGTCTGCCGACCACGACGGGGAGTAGGCGTACCCCGACGTGAGCCTCTCCTGGCCGCTCCCGTCGGGCTGGATCGTGAATATGCCCGAACCGCCGTTCCTGAAGTTCTCCTTGGCGAACGCTATCTTGCCGTTCTGACCCGGAAAAGCCGCGTCGGCCGACCCCGCCGTCAAGACCAGCATGACTACCGCTAACAACAACGCCGCGGCAAGCGCGCCACGTAACCCCAGAAGCCTCGCAGTGCTGCCCACACTCCCGCCTTTCGTGAAGGGGACGGCGAGAAGGCGAGGAGCGCCACTAGCTCGCAAGTCCCTAACCGACCACCCAGCATATGCATAATAGGCTCGCCACAGAGCCCGCGTATACCTCAAATGGACTATTTTTTCGTTAAATCATCGTGAATCCGGTCCCCGGCGGCCCCGCCTCAAGCATCAATAGGCGAGACCCCGGGCTAAGGCGGACCGATTATGGTAGATCTGCGCCGTGGGCGCGGCGGCGCCGAGGTAGCATCTTCGGATCTCGTCCCTGGGCCTTCTCAGGTCCGCCCTTGCGTCGTAGAAGGCGACGCCCTGAATGCTCATCCTGCCCGCGCTCATCCGGGCGAACGGGGTTGGCTCGTGCGCCGGGAGCTTGCTAACCGTCCCGGTCGCCCGGGTGCGAACCGCTCCCGCGGGCCGGGACGGTGCTGGTGGGGGGCCGGGACTCGTAGAGCCCGCCTAGGAGGGCGCCGGCGAGCACCCCGAGGATCACGCTCAAGGCCGACCCGGGGTCCGCCAGGAGCGCCTGCAGGTGTCGTGCGATGGCACGCATCCGTACTCCTCTCTTCGGTCCCCAAGGTCGAAGCTTCGAAGCGAAGCCGTACCGTTTCGCGGCCAGTGTCACCCATCTTCTTACACGGTGAGGCTTCGCGGAACAGGGACAACTCTGGCGGATAGCGTAGGATTACCAGGAGGTTGCGCGCTCGTCGCTCGTGGGTCGGCGCACTGTTGGCGGCCTGCTCGCGTCGGGCAGGTCGAAACTCCGGAGGACCGGGTGGCCGCCCGCGTGGACCACGGGCACTCACGGGGGGATGCCTAGGTCGTAGCGCCGTAATGATCGCGCACGGCGTCGTCGAAGGCGCCGGAGAGGTCCTGCATCTCGGGGGCTGTCTCTATGGCTGACCGTTCGTATGGGACGGTCACGCGCGCGGCTTCGGCGTCCACGCCCACGTTGTCCGCGGGGATCGGTCTTCCGGCGACGACTATGTATTTGAGTACGTTGCTGACGGCGTCGTAGACGGTGTCCTCGACCCGGCCGACCCCCGCGCCCGAGGCGTCGAGGACCTCGTACCCCTCCAGCGCGGTGAACGGGTTGCTCGCGCGGTGGTCCTCGCTATCCATGGCTCCTCCTCCGGTGGCGGGGTCGGGTGCATCCGCGTATGATACTTCGGCGTGGGAGACGGAATCGGTTATCCGGGAAACGCGCGGACCCTGAAGGTCTTCTCGCTGTTGTTCGTGGTCCTCGCGGCGATCTCGCTGCTGCTGGTCCACGCCCCCTCTTACGATCCGCCGGTCTCGTATATCCTGCTCTACCTCGCGGCTTCGGTCGGGATCGTCGTGGCGGGGGTGGTGGTGCCGCTCCTGCCGGCGCGGCAGTTTACCCTCGGGTTCTGCGGGAGCATCTACGCGCTATACGCGGCCGTGGCGGCGATGATGGTGTTCTTTACCGGCGGGCCCTCGAGCGAGCTCTACGTGCTGTTTTTCCCGCTGCTCCTGGCCTCCGCGCTGCACGGGGCCTGGCGGACCGTTCTCGCGGTCCTGGCTGCTGCGCTCTTCTGCTACGCGCTGGCGCTGCTGCCGGGGCTCCTGGAGTCGGGGACGGGCGAGGAGGTCGCCTCCTCGGTCTTCTATCGGGTCGGCGCCCTGGGGCTCACGGGGCTCTTCCTGGCCTACGCCTCGCGGGGTATCGTCGGCTCCGGGGAGGAAGGGGAGGAGACGGAAGACGGGGGGGCTGTGCTCCTGGATCGGGTGGAGGGGGAGATCTCCTCCCGCAAGGGAGTGCCGGTCGCCGTGATCCTCGTCGACCCCGGCGAGGTGAGGGACGTGGACCTGCTGCTCGACCGCGTGGACGCCCGCATCGGCGAGCCGTTTCCGCTGGAGGATGGGGACCTCTTCGGCCTGGTCATGGGCGGGGTGGACGACGGGGGTGCCGAGAGCGCCGCCCGTCGGGCCCTGGCCGCGGCCAGCTCCCTTGGCGCCGAAGAGACGCGGGCGGGGGCCGCCATCTACCCCCGCGACGCCCGCTCGGCCGAGGACCTGCTCCTCGCCGCCGGACGCGCGCTCGAGGCCTCCTTCGAGGTAGAGGGCCCGAGCGCCATCGTGCTCGCCGGCAGGGACGCGCAGGAGGGCCGATACAGGGCGGCCCGCTAGGGCGGCCGGTCAGCATCTCAGCATTATGGCGGGTGTCGCCCGGAGCGCAGATTGCGCCAGCGCGCGGTTAGGACCGGAATCGTCCACGAATGTCCCAGGCCGTTGACCGGACCGTAGGGGTGGGTTTCGAACCCGCCCACCGAGACGCCGAGAGCGAGGCCGGAGGCCGAAGCGTGCTGACAAGCCGACGAGCGGAGGCGAAGCCGGAGCGGGCTGACCGGCTCCCTTGCAACCCTGACGGGGGCCGTTCGTACCGATGATATAATTCACAACGATTTTGCAGGGCCGACAACAGCCGGGGGTGGCCGTAACAGATGGGAAGATTAACTAGGGCGATCCGCGGCTTTTTCGGGAAGTTTCTCTCGGGGGTCGAGCAGCGCAACCCAGAGATACTGCTCGAGAACGCCGTGCAGGACGAGCTCGAGAACCTCAAGAAGCTCCAGGTTGCCGCCGCCCGCACGATGGCCTACGAGAAGATGCTAGCCAACGACGCCGCGGGCAAGCAGAAGGTCCTGGCCGTCAAGGAGCGCCAGGCCCGCGAGCTAGCCAGCCGCGGCCAGCGCGACGCCGCCGTCGAGGTGGTCCAGCAGAAGCAGGAGGCCCAGACCCAGCTCGCTGACATCGAGGCCAGGCTCGAGGAGGCGCGCAAGAACAGCCAGGAGATGGAGCGGGCCTTCCGCGACCAGGAGCGCCGCTACAACGACGTCGCGCGCGAGCGGGCTGCCCTCATGGAGGAGCACCAGCGCGCCCGGGCGCTTCGCACCGCCAACGACGCGCGCGCCCAGATCTCCCTCTCCGACTCGAGCAGGGACCTCGAGAAGGCCCGCCAGTCCATCCGCCAGGCCTCCTACGAGGCCGAGGCCGTGGGCGACCTCGGCACAAGCGAGACGGAGCGCCAGATCGCCGCGGCCGAGATAGACATCAAGCGCCTGGACGCCGAGCACGAGCTTGAGATGATGGAGATAGAGATGGGCCTTCGTGAGCCCGAGCAGATAGAGGCCTCGGAGGCGACGCCCGCGGAGCCCGAGAGGCCCGAGGAAGGCCCCCCCCGTGCCTAGTGGGCTCTCGAGGTACCTCGTCAGGCTCCTCCCCTTCGGGTCGTTCTCGGGCCTGGCCGTGATGGCCGCGACGGGCCCGGACACGAGCTACATCCTCGCCGCCCTCTTCGGTTCGGGCGCGGTTTACACCGGCGCGCGCCTTTTGGACCGGCGGGGCAACCAGCGTAGGGAGCTCTCGCGCCGGGCGCGGGAGAACGTAAAGGAGCTCGGGCGGGTGGCCCGCGAGGACCGCCTGGCCGCGCCCCAGACCAAGCGTCTCGCGGCGCTGCAGTCGGGTATCTTGGAGAGTTGGGAGCTATTGCCCGAGGCGTACAGGCCGCTGCTCGACGAGGACATCTTCACCATCGTCGGGGAGGTGGGGGACGCGGCGAGGCTCGCGCGACGGCGGGCGCTTTTGCGGCGGCACCTGGAGAGTGTGGACCGGCGTGGCATCGCTGGCCGCATCAAGGGCTTGGAGAAGGACCTAGCCCGCCTCCCCGAGGGCTCGCCGCTGCGGGCGCCGTTCGAGGCGGCGCTGGAGGGCAGGAAGGAGGAGCTCGAGGGTTACGGGGACATACTCGACGGCATCAGCATGATCAACGCCCAGCTAGAGAGCGCCGAGAGCCTGCTCGGCAACCTGCGCGGCGAACTGCTCGCGGTGGACGACAGGCTCGCGCCCGGCTCACTCGATCCGGGTCTGCAGCAGTTGAAGGAGAGGGTCGCCTACTTCCGGCGCGGCCTGGACGAGGTAACCAGAAGCGTGGAGTCGTTGCCCGCTACGGAGAGGATGGCGGCAAGATGAGCGAAGACCGCACGAACCGGCAGAATTTTTTCACAAGGATGTTCGGGGAGCAGGGGGCGAACGACGGCACCTCCGTCTACTCTCGCGCGGGCGTTGGCGCCAACGGCCCAGACGAGCGGGAGGCGAGCCCCCACTCGCGGGCCTTCACGGTGGAGCGGGCGGCCGAGGTAATAAAGAACCTTCCCCCCGAGGTGCCCCGCCCGGCGGCCGTCCGCATCGTGCGCCAGACGCTCGAAGCGGCTGGCATCGACATAAACGAGCTCGACTCCTCGACCAGGGCCAGGGAGGCCAGGCTCGAGTCCGAGATCGACCTCAGCGAGAACCGCATCCGCAAGCTCAAAGAGGACACGGAGGACGTGATCCGGAACCTCGAGGACCAGATCCGCAAGGCCCGCGAGGCCCGCAACTTCGGCGTCGCCGAGGAGGAGCGCAAGATAGACGAGGCCGAGTCAGGCCTTGAGGACATCGACATGGTGCGCGGCTTTTTCGGCCTCCCGCAGAACGGGACGGACGAAGAGCCAGGGCAGCCCTCCGAGGAGACCACCGCGGGCGAGGACCCCGCGGGCGACGAGACGCAGGTGATCCGCGCCGACGGCGACGACACCAGGGTGATCGAAGGGGCGGGCGAGGACGACACGCAGGTCCTTAGGCAGCCAGGCCCGCTCTCGGATTCCGAGGGGTACTGGGACACCAAGGACGACGGCGGGCGTTGAGCATACCGCGCCGCATCGGGCGCCTGGCCAGCGGCTTTCTCTCCACCATCCAGGAGGACGAGCGCGTCCGCGAGCGCCTGCGCACCGGCCGCGAGCGCGGCGAGACCCTCAGGGGCGCGTTCGAGGCCGCCCTCCGCGGCGCGCAGGAAGAGCTGCGCCGCTCCGAGGAACGCCGCCGGGCGGAGGGCGGAACCTCCGCGGGCACGGCGTCCTCCACGAACCGCGGTAGGCAGGGCGCCGGGAACCGTGCCTCGGGGTGGGCCTCCTCCGGGACCTTCGCCCCGCTGAAGTACCCCCCGAACGTGCTCTCCTCCTACGAGCGTCTCGGCCTCGTGCCCGGGGTGCCGATGGATGAAGTGGACCGCAAGCGCAGGGACCTCGTCAAGAAGTTCCACCCCGACAGGTTCTCCGACCCCGACAAGCGCACCCGCGCCGAGAGGGTGACCGCCGAGATCAACGCCGCCCACGACGCCATTGAACGCCACTCCCAGCGAAAGACGCGCTAAGGGGGCGCCCTCCGGAGGCTCGCCCGGCGCGTGCGGCCTCCCTGCCGGGATCGCCTTTTAGCGGGAAGGATCGGACGATGCGGGTACTCCTCGAGACCGAGCGGTTGGTTCTGCGCCGGTTCACAGAGGCCGACGTCGACGCTTTGTGCGACCTCGACGGCGACCCCGAGGTCATGCGCTTCATCACCGGCGGCATACCGACGCCCCGCGACGTGATTCGCGACGAGACCCTGCCCCGCTTCCTCCGCGCTTACGAGCGTTTCGAGGGGTTCGGCCTCTGGGCGGCCGTCGAGAGGTCGACCGGCGGGTTCCTGGGGTGGTTCGAGTTCTACCCGCCGGATGGACGCGGCCCCGAGGAGGCGGAGCTCGGCTACCGGCTGCGCCGCTCCGCCTGGGGCAAGGGCTACGCCACCGAGGGGGCTCGCGCCCTGATCCGCAGGGGCTTCACAGAGCTAGGCGTGCGAAGGGTGGTGGCGCAGACCATGGCGGTCAACGCGGCCTCCCGCCGCGTGATGGAGAAGGCGGGGCTTACGTACGTGCGGACGTTCCACCAGCAATGGCCGTGGCGCATCGAGGGCGACGAGCACGGGGACGTCGAGTACGCCCTGACGAGGGCCGAGTGGGAACGCCGGGAGGCGGTCGACCGCGAAAGGCCACGGGACCGGTCCGGGGTCGGTCGGGCGGGACGGCGTTAGGGAGGACCGTGGACGCCAGGGAGGAATGGGACCGTATCTTTTCCCGGCTGGACGGGGCCATGGTCGGCGAAGACGGCTGGCTGGAACGCCGGCTGAGCCTCCTGGACTCGCACCGCGACGCGCCCGTGCTCGACCTCGGCTGCGGCGCCGGGGAGGACGCCCGGTTCCTCTCGCGCCGGGGCTTCAGGGTCGTCGCCGCGGACTTCTCCCAGAAGGCGCTGGAGATCACCGGCCGGCGGGCGCCGGAGGCGGAGACGAAACGGGTTGACCTTGTTCGGGGCCTGCCGTTCCCGGATGCCCGCTTCGGCGCCGTCGTCGCGAGCCTGTCCTTGCACTACTTCCCCTGGCCGAAGACCGTGGAGGTTCTCGAAGACGTCCGGCGGTGCCTCGTCCCCGGTGGCCTCCTCCTGGC
>DATFPF010000111.1:0-2978 GCA_035264945.1 Rubrobacter sp. | reverse complement strand
CGGGAGGTGGGGTCTATGCGGCCGCTGATTCGACCGTTCGAGGATCGAGACGCCGAGGCGGTTGTCGGCCTCTCGATGCGGGCGCGGGCGCCCGTCTTCGCCCCCCTCGAGCGTGTGCTGGGCTACGAGATCTTCGGGCTGCTGCACCCGGACTGGCGGGAAGACCAGGGTCGGGCCGTGGAGGCCGCCTGCGCCGCGGAAAGGGGTCGGGTGTGGGTCGCCGAGGTGGGAGGGAGCGCCGTCGGCTTCGTCGCGGTCGAGGTCGACGACCCGGGGGGCGCCGTGGGCGAGATCTCCATGCTCGCCGTCGACCCCGACCGCCGGGGGGACGGCATCGGGACCGCCATGACCGAGTTCGCGCTCGACAGGCTCAAAGGGGCCGGGATGAAGGTGGCGGTGGTCGAGACGGGGGGAGACCCGGGGCACGCCGCGGCGCGGCGCGCCTACGAGAAGGCCGGTTACGTCCACCTGCCGATAGCCTCAGGTACTTCAAGAACCTGTAGAGGCAAGATCCACCGGCGTCGGATGCCGATAGGTAAAGCCCTCGCCTATGCCGACCTCACCGGTACCGCGGCGACGTATACCCTGGGGCCTGGCTATATCCTCCTGACCGAGGGCTCGCGGGTACTCTGCTTGCCTAAGGGGAAGGCGACGCCGAAGCGGACGCGCTCGCCGAAGCCGCGCTCGCCGAGGACGCGCTCGCCGAAGAGATGCTCGCGGCGGACGGGCTCGCCGAAGAGGCGACCGCCGATGAGGTGCCGGTCGGGCCTGCGCTCACGGTGAGGACGACGGGGAGGTTGGTGCGGGCTTCGGTTCCGGCGGAGGGCTCGGTCCCGGTGACGGTGCCGGGCCCCTCCTCGCTCCTCACGCTTCTTATGGCGGCAACCCCGTGGCCGGCCTCGGAGAGGGTGTCGGCGGCCTCTTCGAGGGGGAGGCCGGAGACGTCCGGTAGTCCGCCGGTCTCCCGAGAGGTCGGCGCGGTCCGGCCGTCTTGTTCTGCGGAGGTGGTCTCGGCCAGGGCTGGCCCCGCGTCTGCCGCGACGTTGGCCCGGTCGCCACCTTCTTCGTCGGCTTCGTCCGTGCCGGCGCCGGCCGGCTTCTCCTCCTCCGCGGGCTTCTGTTGTCCGGCGTCGCTGGGGGCGGGCCTGTCCGGGGAAGCCGCCTCGTCCTCGTTCAGTGTGGGGAGAAAGAAGACCAGGAGTAGGCCCAGCAGCAGGGCCAGGAGGATGGCAAGGGCACCGCGCCTGCGCCGGCGTCCGAGGGAGCCGAAGCTGGTCGGCATGTCATGTGCTGGGGTCGCGATGGAGGGGGCCTCGGCCTCCCGCACCGTGACAGGCTCGGCGACGAGGGTGGCGGGGAGTTCTCCCCACTCCTCCGACCGCAGCGGGACGGCCGGCGTGAGGTCACCCTCGATCCGCGCGACGGGACGCTTGCGCGTCTTGCCATTGTTGAGGAGCAGGGCCTCGACCATGCCCGTAAGGTTGAACATGGCCGAGAGCATGAGGCTCTGGCGGGCCAGGATGGTCTGGAGGGCGGGGGAGAGGGATGCCTCCCCCGTGGCGGGCCTCGCCCGCAGGTCGCCGCGAAGGTCCTCCAGGGTGTCGTGGAGCTTGTTCAGGCGGCGGTCCATCTCGCCGGAATCCGGTCCGCCGCCCTCCCGCAGCTGCCGGCGGACCGTCTCCGTTACGAGGCCCTCCTTGTGCAGGTCCCTGGCCTCCCTGATCCGGTCGAAAGAGTCCTCGGGGATCCGGATCCTACCCCCCTGACGCAGGTGGGGGATCGAGTATTCCCTCAAGTAACGGTAGAGGGTTGGGCGGGGTATGCCCAGGAGATCGCTTACGTCGTCTACGGTGTAGATGGACCCCTCCATGGTTTTCACGCGGATATTTTTCGACCGTTTCTCCGCCGGTGGGCATGTTAGCATATCCCGCCGACGCCCTCGTGAAGCGAGAATACCGGCGGTTTTCGGCTTTCCAATGGCTTTCATGCCAATCGTGCATGGAACGCATTCTTGTGGCCGGCCCTCTGCACCCTGTCGCCGAATTATCACCCCGTGATAACGGCGATAAACCCCTTGAAATCGTTTTACCTTCCCTCAATACTCCTTGCCGCTGCACCTCGATGTGAACAACAGATATAGATCAAGCTAACGCTGACGGAGGGGGACGCGTTTTGCTCAAGGCGAGCCGTTTACTTTGGATCCTGCTCATTTTCGGGGCCTTCATGGCCTACGGCAACGACCCCGCGGAGGCCGACACGGCCCTGGCTTCGTGGTACGGGCCCGGCTTCGACGGCCAGCTCACCGCGAGCGGCGAGGTCTTCGACGCCTACGGCTACACGGCCGCCCACAACACGCTGCCGCTCGGGACCGAGATCACGGTCACCTACGCCGGCCGTTCGGTGAACGTCGTAGTCAACGACCGCGGACCGTATTCCGGCGGGCGTGACCTCGACCTCTCCCAGGGCGCCGCCGAATACCTCGGCCTCACCTCCGCCGGCGTGGACTACGTGGACTACGAGGTGGCGGGCTCCGGCGGCTACGCGGCGGACACCTACGAGGAGCCGGATCCCGCCGAAGCGGACTATGCCGAGGCGGACTACGACGGCTCCGGGGGTGAGGCCGCGTCCGGAGGTGAGGCCGACACCGGCGGGTCCTACGTCGTCCAGTCGGGAGACACCATGACCGGCATCGCTGCGGAGCTAGGGACCAGCGTGGACGACCTCATGGCGGCGAATGGTCTCACCAACCCCGACTACGTCTACGCCGGGCAGACGCTCGTCTACTAGGTGGATGGTCTCGGGACCGACGCGCGTCTCGTTGGGGAGCGGGCCGCGCCCCTCGGACCTAGAACCTCAGAACCTCGCAAGCGGCCGGCCTCCGGGGTGTAGACTCTGGCCGTGAACCGAGAGCCGAGGAGGCGCGATTGGTCAGGGAAGGCGACGGTCCGAGCTTCGGGCTCTGGTACGACTTCAGGCAG
>DATFPF010000110.1:0-15989 GCA_035264945.1 Rubrobacter sp. | reverse complement strand
GGCGGCATCCTCGGCGGCGACCGCCTGGAGGTGGAGGTAGACGTTTCGCCCGGCGCCTCCGCGACGGTGCTGACCCAGGCCGCGAACAAGGCGTACAGGGGAGAAGAGGCGTCGCAGGCGGGCGTCCTCCGCGTCGGCGATGGCGGGTTACTGGAGTACCTGCCGCACCACCTGATCCCCTACGCAGGCTCGGACTACCGCCAGGAGACGGTCTTCCAACTCGTCCCCGACGCCACGCTTCTCGCCTGGGACGCGTTCGCGGCCGGGCGCGTGGCGCGGGGGGAGAGGTTCGCCTTCAGTCGCCTGCGCGGCAGGACGACGATCTTCCGGGACGGCATACCGGAGGCAATAGACGGCTTCGACCTCGCCGGTGCCTCAGAACCTTTCGGCGGCTACTCCTACGTGGCCGGGGCGCACGTCCTGGCGCCCGATGACCTTGGTCCGCTGGCAGAGGAACTGCACCTCTCTCTGGCCTGCGTGCCCGGGACGCTTGCCTCGGCCAGCGCTCCCGCCCCCGGGCTATGCGTGGTCCGCATCCTCGCGGACCGCGCGCCGGAGCTCTACCGGGCGCTGAACGGCGTCAGATGCCTCGTCCGAAAAAGTCTGGGCTTGCCGGCACCGGCGCGTGAAGTGGACTAGAAATTGGCGCTTCGTGCCCCTCAGACCGCTGCGTCCTTCGCCACGCCGTGCCGGGTCTCGGTTACGGTGGTTCTCGAGGAGCTTCGGGGTATCGTTGCCGGGTTTTCCGGGGCGGGACCCCGGTTTGTTGGCCGAGGGCTGCGGGCCGTTGCAGGGCGGCGTGCTAACATGCTCGGCGTGGAGGTGAGGACAGGAGCAAGCGGAGAGCGTCACGTTGTGCCAGCCGTATTGTGGGCGGCTTCGGTGGTCTTGTGCGTGGTAGGGGACGCGTTGCTGGGAGGATGGGTCTTGCTGCCGCTCTTCGTGGCGGCGTTCTACGGGGGCATGATCGTCATAGACCTCGTGACGTACCCCATGCTCTCGTTCTGGCGCGGATGGCTCAGGCGGCGGGGCCTGCTGGCGTGGTACATCGTCGAGGTGGGCATCCTCTGGGGCGGGACGACGGTCCTGCTCCTCTCGTTGTCGCCGGCCTGGATCCGGTGGAGCTGGGACGGGGTACTGCCCTTGCAGGTGCTCGGCGGTGCGCTCGTCGTCGTCTCCGTGGCCGTCGGAACCTGGGCCGTGGCGAAGATGGGCTGGGCGCGGCTGCTCTTCGCCGGGGCGCTCTTCCCGCCGGGGGCCGGTGCTCAGGAGAACAACGTGCCGCAGAGGCTCGTCCTCGAGGGACCTTACAGGTACGTGAGGAACCCCCTCTACGACACGGACTTCGCCCTTATCCTGGGCGCCGCCCTCCTGACCTCCAACTGGTTTCTCGTCCTGCTCGCCGTCCTCTACGCCGCCCAACTCGCCCTCCAACTCCCCCTCGAAGAGCGCGAGCTGCGTGCCCGGTTCGGACGCCCGTACCGCCGCTACTGCGAGGTCGTTCCGCGCTTCGGCCCGAGGTTGCGGCCCGTGGGCCGGCGGGAACTCGAGTAGAGGCTTCAGGGAACCGCGACCCTTTGTTCGAAGTATCCTTGACGCTACGGGGGTGATTTCTTCGGGTTTGAGGACGTTCCGGCTCTGGTACTGGTTGCGCGACTGACGCCCAGATTTTGAGAATCTGTAGCCTATTTCTTCTCTAGGACCGTCGAACGAGCGGCCCCGCGTCGGACCGCTCGACGAGGATGGGTTGCCCGCGGGGCCGGGGGACGTCTGGCGCTATCGTTTCCGTATGCGGTCGAAGAGGGTCGTGATCTCCTCGTCGGCCACGTAAGCCAGCAAGAGGTCGTCGGCCATGAGGTGGGCTAGTGCCTGGTTCTGCCGGTCCTCCTCGTCGGTGCCGGCGTACCGCGGGTTGCCCTCCGCCAGCCACCGCAGGTCCTCCAGAAGCCTTTCCCGGTCCATGCGCCTCCCTTTACTTTTTGCCCGATCCTAGCATCGGTGCCCTGTCGGGTGTAGCGGGAAGGGTCTGGGGGAATACCGGGGCGTATGGCGGTGGAAGACGGGTACGCGAGGGGACGCCTGCGGGCCCGCCCGTCGGGGGCGGGTGGGGAGGCGCCGGTAGGGCTGCGGCTGCTGGAACCCGGCGGAAGTTACCTCTACGTGCCGGCGGGCTACCGGGCGCGCCGCCCCGCGCCGCTGGTGCTGCTGCTGCACGGCGCGGGCGAGGACGCGCGCGACGGCCTCGCGCTTCTGCGGCAGGAGGCCGACGAGGCGGGCCTGATCCTGCTGGCCCCCAACTCGCGGGGGCCAACCTGGGACCTGATCCTGGGCCGCGGACGGTACGGCCGGGACGTCGCCGCCATCGACGAAGCCCTAGGGGAAACCTTCTCCTCCTACGCCGTGGACCCCGGCCGCCTGGCGGTGGGCGGCTACTCCGACGGCGCCTCCTACGCGCTCTCGCTGGGCATCTCTAACGGCGATCTCTTCGGCGATGTCCTGGCGTTCTCGCCGGGGTTCATGGCGCCGGGCGACCGGGTAGGCTCCCCGCGTTTCTTTGTCTCCCACGGCACCCGCGACGGCTGGCTCCCGATCGGGCGAACCAGCCGCAGGCTCGTGCCCGAGCTCGAGGGACTAGGCTACGAGGTGCGCTACCGGGAGTTCGACGGCCCGCACGTAGTCCCGCCCGGGATCGCACGCGAGGCCGTGGAGTGGTTTACCGACCCGTAGGACGAGAGGCCACCCGGGCGGACCGCCTCGGATCGCCCCCGGCCCAAAGCCTTCTCCCCCGGGCCTACGACCTCGCGCGAAGGAGGGCCAGCGCGCCCAGCGCCGCCCCCGCGACCGCGGCCCCCTTCGCCGCCGGGCGCAACTCCAGCCAGGTGTAGAGGCTCCTCGGGTGCGCGCGGTCGCTGAAGGAACCTTCGACCGCTTCGTGGCCCAGGGAGGCGTAGAGGTTGTCCGGGGCGTCCTCGGCCTTGGGCTCGTCTGTATAGTGGACCTCAAAGCCCCTCGTCTGCATAAGGCTGTCCACCAATCGGGGTGAGAGGCGCTGGCCCAGGATGAGAGCCTTCGCAGCACCCCCGACCACGATGTCTCGGGCCGGATGCTCGGCGGCGTAGAGGATTGCGTCGGCGACGAGGTTGGGGCCGTAGATCGGGGGCGGGGCGACGGGCTTCACGCCCAGCTTGGTGCGGGCCTTGTCGAAGAACGGCGTGTTGGTGGTGGCGGGCTGGATGCTGGTAACCCCGATCGGCGGCCCCTCGCGCCTGAGCTCCACGCGCAGGGCCTCGAGGAAGCCCTCCATGCCGTGCTTGGAGGCGCAGTAGGCGCTCTGGAGCGGGACCGAGCGCTTGGCACCCATGGAGGAGATGTGGATCAGGGCCTCGCGCCCCTCGCGCTTTATGTGGGGCAGCGCGGCCATCGCGCCGTGGACCTGACCCATGAGGTTGACGTCTATGACCCGCCGGAACTCCTCGGGCGTGGTGTGTCCGAGAAGGCGGCGAAGAGGCCCACACCGGCCACGTGCACCCAGGTGTCGAGCCTGCCGTACTCCTCTACGGCGCGGGCCGCCACCGCCCGCACCTGCCCGAAATCCGCCGCGTCGGCGACCACGGCCGTCGCCTGGCCGCCGCCTTCTCGGATCTCCTCCACAAGCGACGTGAGCCCCAGCTCGCCCCTGGCCGAGACGACGACCTTCGCGCCCCGTCCGGCGAGACGGAGGGCGGACTCCCGCCCTATGCCGCTGGAGGCCCCCATCACGACCACCACCTGTTGCCGCAACGGCTTGAGTCGCATCTTATCTCCTTCTTGGGTGGGTGTATCCTTACCGGCTTTCGCGAGCGTTGGGATCCGCGTCTTCCTGCTCTTGCAGAAAACGGTCGAGCACCTCCGCGAAACGATCCGGCCATTCGACCTGCGGCAGGTGGCCGCAGTCGGGGATGATCTCGATAGAGCCTTTGGGCAGGCGCGCGAGCGCTTCCCGCGCCTGCGAGACGGGGAGGATACGGTCGCGCTCCCCCCAAACGAGGAGCGTCGGCGTCGCGAGGTGGGGAAGCTCCTCGAGCAGCACCTCCCGTTGCCCGAAGGGGTCGAGCTCGGCGCGCAGGGCGGCGAGCTGGGCCGCCAGAAAGCCCGGCGTTCGCGCCAGGCGGTACTGCTCGGAGACCCACGCCCGGGGCGCGCGCTCGGGACGCGCGAACAGGAGCCGCGCCCGGTCCCTGGCCCTCCGGGTGGCGCCGGTTCGCGTCCCGGCCCAGTTGATCGCCAGGTCGCCGTATCCGGGTATTACGAGCGAGGACAGGCCGAGGCTTACGGCCCGCCCCAGGCCGGACGCGGCGACGAGGACGAGCGCCCCCACCCGCGAGGGTTCGGAGAGGGCCAGGCGCAGGGCGACGAGCCCCCCGAGCGAGCTGCCGACCACGGCGACCCGCCCGACCCCCACGGCGTCGAGGAACGAGGCGGCGAAGCGCTCCAGGAAGGCGGGGGAGTGGTCGGCTGCGGGCTTCGCGTTCTCGCCTGAGCCCGGCAGGTCCGGCGCGTAGACCCGGTGGGTACGCGCGAGGGCCGGCAGCGTCCAGGACCAGTCGAAGGCGCTCTCGCCGTCGCCGTGGAGCAGCACCAGGGGCGGGCCCGAGCCCGCGACGAAGTAGCGGGTGGTCAGCCCCCCGACGTCGATGGTGCGTTCTTCGATAGAGGCGCTCATCCCCCGCCGAACGGCGGGGCGTCTACTCCTGCCGGGCACGCGTGCCTGCGGGAAGGAATGGTGGTAGCGATCCGAATCGAGCGCGACGACTCGAAATACCCCCGCGGTTTAAGAATCGCTCTCCCGCTTCCTGAGCTTTTCAACGACCTCGCGCTTCTCTTCGTCCTCGGCCGGCCCCTCCGAGCCTTGCAGGCGGGAAGAGGCATCCCCCTTCTGGTCTTTGGGGAGCTCGTCGCCGGCCTTGGCGTCCGTCTCGTTCCTCTTGCGCTCTTCTACGTCGCTCCAGCGGTTTATGCCCATGCGCTCTTGCCTCCTTCTGCGGCGTCTCCCACTACGCCGTGTATGCCCGTGGGAGAGGGATAAGGAACCTCTCCCACGCCTCGACGGCCCCCGCTCTCGTGTCCGCTACAGAGAGGCTCCCGGAACGGTGGTTAGTCCCTGCGGGAGTCGGTCGGGCGGCCTATGGGGTCGCTGCTCCTGCCCCCGAGGAGGCCGCCGAGCATGGACGCCAGCGCAGAGAGCAGCAGGCCGAAGAAGGCGCCTATCGCGCCGGTCTGGATGGCCTGCTCGGCCTCCCGGGGGCTGACGCTGGGTGCTGCGCCCTGGGCCGCGTCGGCCGCGCCGCCCACGGCGCCGGGCCCGACCTGCCCGGCCACGTTGCCGAGGGCGCCGAAGAGCTGGCCGAGGCCGAGCACCGAGAGGAGCAGTATCAGCACGGTCCCCAAAGCCCAGACCATGAAGCCGTTCAACAGGCCGGGGCCGGGGCCCCTGATGGCGCTCGTCATGCCGGCCACGGCGCCGCCGGTGAAGAAAGCGATAAGGCCAATAAGGCCGGGCACCCAGCCCCCGCCGCCGTCGGAGCCTGGCCCTATGTCGACGAGGCCCAGCCCGATGGCGAGGAGCTGCAGCAAGAGGAAGGTGGTCAGGGCCGTGATCAAGCCGGCCCAGATCGGCCCCCAGCGGATGCTGTCCCGTCGGGCCGGGGCCGGGTCCTCACCGCCGCCGTGGTCGCCGCCGTACCGCCGCGCCCCGGTACCCGAGCTGCTGGTACCCGAGCCTCTGGTGCCAGCGGACCCGCGGGAGACGAGGACCTCCTCCTCGTGCGTCCGGCCGCCCGTGGGCCCGGAGGCGGGGATGTCTGGCCCGAGGTCTCCGGCCCTGGACCGTCCATCGCCAGACCCACCGGAACGGTGGACCTCCACGGCGTCCGGGTCGTTGCCGTGCGATTGGGCCCTACCCGGCTCCACCGGCTGGCCCCCGTCCGTGTTCCTACCTCTGCCCATCATCTCTCCTTCTCGGGTCTCCGGGCGCGGCCCTCCGCCGCACACGAAACTATCTTCGCTTCCAGACGCGTCGGACGCCTGCACATATCGGTCCATTGTGCGCGATGAAGGATCGAAAAGGCCTCTCCAAGTGGAGGACGCGCCTGCCTCCTTCGGGGCGTCAGGGCTTGCCGGTATCCGTGCCTATACCCTCGCCAGGACTATCAGGTGGTCGCTCTCCGAGGTAAACGGTTCCGCGTCGAACCCGCCGTAGACGGCCTCCACGTCGGCGAATCCCGCGAGGCGCAGCATCAAGAGCAGCTCGTCGCGGTTGGTGATCCTCACCGCCAGGTCGTGCGCCCGGCGGCTCCTCTGCGCGCCGGAGGCGTCGTACAGCTCGTAGAACAGCCGCATCTCCATGACCTGCGTGGCCGCGTCGTAGCGGGAGAGGGAGAAGCGTTCCAGACGCCCGCCGTCGGGCAGGTCGCGGGAGAGATCGTGGCGCAGCGAAGGTCCCCCGGGCACCTCGGCGAGCTCCTCCGGCGAGAAGGCCGAGACCTCGACGCCGAGCAGCCCGCCCGGCTCCAGGTGCCCGCGCGCGTTGCGCAAGAAGGCGAGCGCGTCGTCCGGGGTCAGGAGACACAGAAACGAGTTGAAGGCGCACACGGCGAGGCCGTACCGACGGTCGAGCTTCGCCGCTTGCATGTCGCCGACGACCCACCGGATGCCCTCGCCCCTCTTCCCGCCCCTCTCGACCATTCTCCCGGAGAGCTCGACCGCGGTCACGTCGTTGCCGGCGGCGGCCAGTGGGACGGCGATGCGCCCGGTCCCGGCGCCCCACTCGACGACGGGGCCGCCCTCGCGGCCGGCGAGGGCCAGCCAGAAAGGGACGTCGTGGTCGTGGACGTACTCGAGGTCGTAGAGGTCGGCCAGGGGGTCGTATTCTGTGGAAGATTTAATCATAGTTTGGCTGACGGGATGCTGCAAGACATGCGTCTGTCGGCCGCCCGAATGCTCTGCGAGCTGACCCAACATCCATCCTTCTAATCTCCGCGTGTCGGTGTCTGAAGGCTCGCCGGGTGACCGACGACCTAGCACGACGTTGATCATCCCGAAGAGGCCGATAGTTGCGTCGAACGGGTCCTCGCCTTCGGAAGACGGACCAAAGCCGTTCTGTATGGTAGCGAGCATATCGGGTGCCAGTTCTACCGAAGCCTCGTTTGCCCAACCCAGCAACCTTGGAGCGTTGGCGTTACGGTCCTCCTGATTTCGTTTGGAACCCAATTCAACGCCCAGGTGTCGATAGAACTCGGCCGGGTAGGTCTCGACGATGACAGAGAATCCTCGTTGAAGGAGGTCATGTAACTCGCCATGAAAAGGCCAGATCATGACATTCGCGTCGTGAGAGCACATAGCGGGGACGAGTAGGTCCTTCCATCCGACGATCGCCGCTTTACCCACCTGCTTGGCGCCCATCGTCCAGAAGATAGGCGCAGCCGCTGGACGTCCAGGATATCCCCGGTCACATTGGCGTAACAGCTCATCCGAGCTTTGCACCCCGAGTCCGTCTAAGAGATGGCGCATCGCGGTGCCACCCGGACGCTGAGGATAGAACGGTCTGCGCAGATCGATTTGGTCAGGTCGCTCGGCAACGTCATAGAAATTGGACCATTCTCCCCGTCCCAATTCAGGAAGCAGCGACATAAAGCTATCGATACCTGCCCGTCTCGCGTAACTTAGAGGGAGGCCTATGGGAAAGTCGAATCCCATCAACGCCGGGGCCTCCTGCTCGGCTGCGCGCTCTATCTTCGTTAGCAGGGCTGAGATGTCGCCTACGGGCTCGGGCGCTCGGACCAAATACCGACCTTGTTCAAGAACGGCTTCTGCCAGCCATCGTTTGTTCGGATCGAGACTCCAATCGGCATGTAAAACGATCGAAGGTTTTCGAAGATCAGGGGATGTACCGTGCTCGGTCAGGGCATGCCTCCTTTGGTTTCCCGAAGGCCATGATAGCCTGCGGGCCGGACAGAGACCCCGCGGAGGAGGTTCGATGATAACTGCCCTGGATCACGTCCAGCTAGCGATGCCAGCCGGGGAGGAAGAGAGGGCGCGTGGCTTCTACTCGGGCCCGCTAGGCCTGGACGAGCTGGCCAAACCCGCGGTGCTCGCCACCCGCGGCGGCGTCTGGTTCGCCCTGCCGGACTGACGGCAGCTGAACCTCGGCGTAGAAGACCCGTTCCGCCCGAGCAAGAAGGCGCACCCGGCGTTCGTGGTCTCTTCCCTGGACAGGCTGGCAGACGGGATGGAGGCGGAATGTTTCGCGGCAGGGTGGGACGAGGAGCTCGCGCCGCGGCGCAGGTTCTACGCGGAGGACCCTTTCGGGAACAGGCTGGAGTTCCTGGAGCCGAAGGCCTTGAGGCACTGAGGCACTGAGGCATTGAGGGGTGGGAAGTTGGGGTCCGCAACACAAAATACACCCGAGACCCGAAACCCAAAAGCCCCAGAACCGCGCGGATATATAATGGTCTTCGTAGTCACTCGTTTCGGAGGTCGTGGATGGGCGTGGCGACGATCATCTTGCTAATCGTTCTGGTGCTGGTCGTGGTGTTCGCGGTCGTCACCTACAACGGGCTCGTGCGGCGCAGGAACGATACCGAGGAGGCGTACCGTCAGATAGACGTTCAGCTCAAGCGCCGCTACGACCTGATCCCCAACCTCCTCGAAGGCGTCAAGAAATACTTCCGCCAGGAGCAGGAGGTATTGGCGCAGGTGACCCAGGCCCGCTCCCGCGCGATGCAGCCGCAGGGTGTCGGGGAGCAGGCCCAGTCCGAGGCGCGTTTGTCCGGCGCCATCGGCAACCTCTTCGCGGTGGCCGAGAATTATCCGGAGCTGCGGTCCGACCGGGTTCTCGTCGACTTCCAGGAGGAGCTCTCGTCGACGGAGAACAAGATCTCCTTCGCCAGGCAGCACTACAACGACTCGGTCGGCTCGTACAACACGAAGATACAGAGCTTCCCGGCGGTCCTCTTCGCCAGGGCGATGGGTTTCACGGAGAAGGAGTACTTCGAGGCGCAAGGGCCCGAGCGGGAGTCCGTGACGGTCTCCTACGACTAGGGGCGGGATGCAGGGCAACCAGGGCACCTTCCGGGACCGGATCGGCGTCAACCGGCGCAACAGCGTGTTCCTGATCCTGGTCTTCCTCGTCTTCGCGATCGTGCTCGGGTACGTAATAGGCTACGCCTGGATCGGGGACCCCGTGGGCGCCCTCTTCGGCCTGGTAATCGCCTTCGCTCTCGGCACCGTAAGCGGCCTCGTATCGTACTACGCCGGCGACAAGATTGTGCTCGCCGCATCGAGGGCGAAGGAGATCACGCACGAAGACGCCCCCCGCCTCTTCAACGTGGTCGAGGAGATGACGATAGCCGGCGGCCTCCCGATGCCGAAGGTCTACATAATCGAGGACTCGGCCCCGAACGCCTTCGCCACCGGCCGCGACCCCGAACACGCCTCCGTCGCCGTGACGAGCGGCCTGCTCGACAAGCTGGACCGGGACGAGCTGCAGGGTGTCGTGGCCCACGAGATGGCCCACGTCGGCAACTACGACATCCGCTACGCCATGCTCGTCGGCATCCTCGTCGGCACCACCGTCCTGATCTCGGACTTCTTCCTGCGCGGCCTCTGGTTCGGCGGCGGCCGAGGCGGAGGCCGCAGGGAGGGAGGCGGCCAGATCCAGGTGATCATGATGATCGTGGCGATCCTACTCGCCATCCTGGCCCCACTCTTCGCCCGCCTCCTCCAGATGTCCATAAGCCGCCAGCGCGAGTACCTCGCCGACGCCACCGCCGTCCGACTGACCCGCAACCCCGACGGCCTCGCCGACGCCCTGGCGAAGATAAGCGGCGACCGGGAGGTCCTCGAGGTAGCCAACCGCGCCACGGCCCACCTCTTCATCGTCAACCCTGTCAAGAGCTTCGAGAAGCGCGCGAAGGGCCTCTTCTCCACCCACCCGCCCATAGAGGAGAGGATCAAGATCCTGCGCGCCATGGAGACCGGCGGCACGGTCGAAAGCATCGGCTAAACGCCTCGACGGAGACCGGACCACGCGTTACAATACGCCCCGCTGTATTTTTGCCGGATGGTGTAACGGCAGCACGAGTGACTCTGAATCACTTAGTCCAGGTTCGAATCCTGGTCCGGCAGCTTCGCGAATCTCCTGTGGAGTCTTCACGTCCGTACTCTCCCTCGAATCCTTTCTACGCTAGCGCGTCATCGGGACAGGGCGTCTGCGTGGCGGCCATCGGGTAAGAGTGGGTGTCCATCGCCTGTGTTGCGTGCAGTGCCCGAGCATCCCCCAGGCTATCTTGGGGTGGACGCCCTTGTCGAGCAGGAGGGTTGCGGGCGTGAGCCTGAAGTAGTGGACCCGTATCCGCGGCAGGCCGGTGAGCTCCGGTTTGGAGATCTCCTTGCTACCGGGCCGACGACTTGGTTGACCGGTCGATCGCCCCGGGCTCGCCCTTGGCCGGGCGGTCGAGTGGGTGGGCGACCTCGTCGCGGTCGAGCCGTGGTATCAGTATCGCCGCGGCGGCGAGGAGCACTGGGACGAGCCCGGCCACCAGGAAGACCGCCGCGATCCCGAAGGCTGCCCCGGCCGGGCCGGCTATGGCCATCGAGACCGGCATCAGGGCCAGGGAGACAAAGAAGTCCAGGCTAGAGACGCGCCCGCGCAGGCCTTCGGGCACCCTGCGCTGGAGGAGGGTGCCCCAGATCACCATCCCCGCTGAGAAGGCCGCGCCGACGACGAACAGGGCGGCGCACATCATCCACAGCGCGCCCGCCAGGCCGACGGCCGCGAACGGCAGGGATCCCAGCCCCCACATAAGAAGCATCGCGGTAAGGTAGCGTCGCGGCAGCCGGACCGAGGAGATCGCGAGCGCCCCCGTGGCGCCGCCGACCCCGAAGGCGGCGAGGGCAAGCCCGTAGGCGCCGGCCCCGCCCCCGAGGTTGTCGCGGACCGCGAAGGGCAGCAGCACCTCCAGGGGCCCGACGATGAACAGCACGAATGCCAGCGCGAACAGCAGCGTCGCCCACAGCCAGTTCGTCCGGCGCACGTAGCCCAAGCCCTCGCGCAGGTCGACGAAGACCGAGGACGCTCCGGGAGAGCCGGGCGTGCCCGAACCTTTCTTCGGCCTGAACCTCATCGCGACTAGGCATCCGGCGGAGAACAGGAACGTCAGCCCGCCGGCGAGGATCGCCACGCCGGGCGAGGCCGCCGCCACCGCGAGGCCGCCGAGGGCCGGTCCGGCCGCCTGCTGGGCCAGCGGCCTTAGCGTCCCCTCCAGGCCGTTGGCCGCGAGCAGATCCCCCTCCGGGAGCAGGCGCGGCACGAGGGCCGTGTAGGAGGGGATGAAGAACGCCTCGCCCACGCCTATCACGAGCCCGCCGACGGCGAGGTGCCAGATCCTCAGGTCCCCTGACAGCGAGAGCGCGCCGAGAATCAAGAGGACCGCGGCGCGCACGAGGTCCGCGGCGAGCATGACCAGGCGCTGGGGCAGCCGGTCGGCCACGACCCCGCCCACCAGCAGAAACGCGAGCAGTCCGACGCCGTACAGGGCGGTGACCAGCGAGAGCCCCGTGGGGCCGCCGCCGAGGGAGATCACCTGCCAGGCGAGCGCCACCAGCCACAGGCCGCCGCCGACCAGCGAGACGGCGAGGCCAACCCACAGAAGGCGGAAGTCGCGGTGGCGTAGCGGACGCAGGGCGGCGGGCATCCGGATCACCGCTGTCCGCCGGCTTCGGATGTGACCGTGGACGCCATCTCCGCCCGATTATGCACCAAGAGAGCGTAGATCCCCGATTCACCGGTCGCGCCGCCCGGGCGTGGCGTTGCCCGGCCAACTCGGTTCCAACGACCTCCAGGCCGGATCTGCCGGCACCACAAGAAGCCAGAAAGGACGACCTTCTGACACGGAAGAGGTACCTGGTCCGAGCCCAGGTAGGCCAGACAAGTATCCGTCTTCCTTCTTTTCTTTCGAACTCTCCTTCGCGCGGTCCGCCGCGTTTCAGCGCGGCGTAGGGAGACGCCGGCACCACTTCACCGTGCGCCGCGTCGCCGTCACAGTAGGGGTCAAGGTGCGGGGTTGGGCCGAACCCGCTATCCTCTGGAGGTAACGTCGACGCGAGACCAACCGTGGAGAGAAAATGAAAAAGACCAACCGTGGCCCGGGAGCGCTTGCTGCTCTGGCCGTCGCCCTGGCTGCTAGCATCGTCTTTTTGGGGTTCGTCGGGAGGGCTGAGGCTGCCAGCGACGGAACGGGCGGCGATATAGCCTTCACGAGCGACCGGACCGAGGGCAGGGGAGTCCAAAATCCCACGGGGGACTCTGAGATCTTCACGGTGCATCCCGACGGCACGGGCTTGCGTCAGCTCACCTTCAACAAGGCCGACGATTACGCGCCCGACTACTCCCCTGACGGGGAGAGGATCACGTTCAGCAGCGACCGGGACGGCGCCTCCGACGGCATCGACGACATCTTCTCGATGAGGTCCGACGGTTCAGACCAGGTCAACCTCACAAGGACCCCTGAGGCGGACGATTCTTTCTCCGTGTGGTCGCCGAACGCTGGCATGATCGCCTTCACGAGCCTGCGGGACGGCAACTTCGAGGTCTACACGATGAGGGAAGACGGCTCCGACCAGAGGAACCTTACCGAAAACCCGGCGGACGATTCCATCCCTGACTGGTCCCCCGAGGGCAACCGCATAGCCTTCAACACCGACCGGAACGGGGACTACGAGGTCTTCACGATGCGGGCCAACGGGTCCGGACTTGTGAACCTCACGGAGGCGCCGCGGTCGAACGAAATCGCCCCCGAGTGGTCCCCCGACGCCGAGCAGTTGTCGTTCGCCAGCGACCGGGACGGCGTCGGCCCCTTCATCTTCGACATCTTCAGGATGGGATCGGACGGCTCCGGCCAGGAGAACCTCACCGATACCCCCAACGCCGTCGAGACCTTCTCCGCCTGGTCGCCGGACGGCGGGCGGATAGCATTCGACAGAGGGAAGGACCCGTTAGGCGGCAACGAGGACATCTTCGGCATGCGGTCCGACGGCTCCGGCCAGAGGAAGCTGAGCGGCACCCTGGCCGCGGATGACTACGCCCCCTCCTGGCAACCCGCCGGGGGCGACCGTTGGGAGGACGACTGACCGCGAGGACAGCATCGTCCACGGTCTAGCTTGGGGAAAAGGTGGGTGGCGCGGGCCCTCGGGCGCCGCCCTAGACGTTTGCGGGGCGCCCGCCGGGGTCCGGTAACAGGGGGTTCCATATGCCCGTGAGCGGGTCCACGCGGCCTACTCCAAGCGTTACGCCTTTGTAGCGCTCGTTGTACTCGGCCAGGGCCGCCAGCGCCTTCTCGGGCAGCGCGTCGTAGTCGTCTTCCGGCACCCGGCGCGTCACGAGGTGGTCGTACAGGACCTCACGCAGCTGCCTCTCCGTGAGGTCCGCCGAAGGGGTGAGGGTGGCATATAGATCCACGTTGCCGGTCGCTATAAGCGGAACGTCGAACAAAGCCGGCTGGGAAAAGCCGAGGTAGAGGCTGAGATCCGGCACCGCAAGCCCGTAGTAGGCTTCGATCAGCTCCTCCCGTCTCGGCGGGCGGCCGTGCTCCCGCGCGAACTCGAAGCTCAGGCGCGCGAGCCGCGGGTATGGCGCGTCGGCGAACAACCCTATCAGCAATAGCGGCCCGTCCCCCGAGGCGGTGGCCGCGCTCAAACTCGCGCAGGCCTCCAGCATGGGCCGGTAGGTCGGGGTGTCCATCACCTCCCCGTAGTCGCCGTAGAAGCGGATGCGCACGCCGGAAGCGAACATCTCTTGGTTTACCGGGTCGTCCCCGAAGCGCAGCAGGCCGCCGAGTACCGTCCGCGTGTAGGCCCGGCCCCGTCGGAGCAGCTCGGCCCCGAAATGCGGCGCGACTATGGCGCGTACCCCGTGGGCGAAGACGAGGCGGTGTTGCTCGGCCTGGTGCCTGATTATGGTCGCGACGTAGTCGCAGCCGGCCGGGTTATCGCGTTGGCGCAGGAGGTACCAGCGACGCGTCCCGTTGAAGGGCCACCCCATTACTACGGGCCGCGGTTGGGCCGAGACCCAGCTCGACACGCGCTCCCTCGGCCAATCCAGCCATTCATCCAACCGGGGAGAGCGCGGCGTGGATGGGGTGCCAAGTTCCAATCAAAACCTCCTCGGGCGGAGTATATGAAAGTTTGCTTACCGCGTCGATGACCCACGGTCTGCTGGCGGGATGGTTCGTTACGCTGGACGCTTAGTGCGCGAAGCCGGGTCGGTCGGCGCGGCGTTTCGCCAGCCCGTAGGGGATCGTGCCCCTCGTCGGCCGACGGGATACGATTGATGATTAAGGCTACAATAGACGAAAGTGTTACTTGAGGGCTGGGCAGCCTTGGTATGCGACCTTGTTGCATGCCTCCGGAACGGCCTATGCGGTGGCGGGTGGTTGATGCGCGGATGCTGAACACGAGGGCGCAAGAACTGGATCAGCAACGTAAGGGCCGCATCCTGGCTGTCATCCTGCTCGGCATAGAGGCGGCCTTGATCGCGTTGGCCTCGGTCAACCTGTACCAGGGGGCCTCGCAGTACCACCTCACCAACGTCTTGTTGATCTCGCTAGTGCTGGGGCTCTATCTGCTCAACCGCTCCGGCTTCGTAAGAACCGCCACCGTGGTTACCGTCGTCTTGTGCTCTACGGTGCCGCTGTTGTTGGTCGGAGAAAGCGTCGTCGGCACCTACATGGCGATGGTTCTTCCGGTGCTCGTGGCCGGGTACCTTCTCGCGCCGTGGAGCGGGGCCGTGCTCGGGGCCTTGATGGTCGGGCTCGCTTTCGCGTCTGGTATCGCTTCCCTCTCCTTGCTCCTCTTCGTCCTCGTGACCGCCCTCGCGTACCTTTTCGCCGAGAGCCTACGGCGGGCCGAGAACAAGTACCGGTCCATCTTCGAGAACGCCGTCGAAGGGATCTATCAGAGCACCGTGGATGGGCGTTTGATCACCGTCAACCCCGCCATGGCCGCGATGTTCGGTTACGGTTCCCCCCGGGAGATGGTCTCGTACGTGTCGGACATCGGGCGGCAACTGCACGCTGACCCCCGCATGCGGGAGGAGCTTCTTCGGCGCGTGCGGGAGAACGGTACGGTGGCGGGACTCGAGGCCCAGGGGGCACGCAATGACGGGGGCGCCATCTGGATCTCGCTGAGCGCCCGCGCCGTGAAGGACGCCAGCGGCGATCTTGTTGGACTCGAAGGGACCGTCGAGGACATCACGGAGCGCAAGCGGGCGGAAGAGGCGTTACGGGGCCTCAACCAGGAGCTCGAGGAGCGGGTAAGGGAGCGCACGTCGGAGCTAGAGGCCGCCGTCTCCGGGCTGCGGGAGAGCGAGGAGCGCTACGGCCTGGTGGCCGAGGGCGCGAACGACGGCATCTGGGACTGGGACCTACGCGCCGGAGATTTGTATTGGAACGACCGGCTCTTCGATCTGCTCGGCCTCTCGCCCGCCGACTTCACCCCTAACTTCGAGGCATTCGAGGGGCTGGTCCACCCCGAGGACCGGGCAACGGTCAGGGAGGGGCTCTCCTCTTACGTCGAGCGCGGCGAAGAGAAGGACGTGGAGTTGAGGGTCTGGCGCTCTGGTGCCGGGTACCGGACCTTTCAGGCCCGCGGCAAGATACAGCGCGACGGTGGGGGAGAGCCGATCCGGATCGCCGGGTTCATGCGGGACGTGACCGAGGAGAGACGCCAGCAGGAGGCCCAGCGTTTTCTCGCCGAGTCCACGGCCCTGCTCTCGTCCTCTTTGGACTACCGGAGTACCCTTTCGAACGTCGCCAGGCTGGCGGTGCCGACGCTCGCGGACTGGTGCGCGGTGGACGTCCTCGGGGAGGACGGGCAACCGGAGCGCCTGGCGGTCGCCCACCGGGACCCCGAGAAGGCCGCGCCGGCCCACGAGCTCGGGGAACGCTACCCCTCCG
>DATFPF010000109.1:0-22789 GCA_035264945.1 Rubrobacter sp. | reverse complement strand
CGCCGCAACCCTAGAAGACCACCCGCTGCGCGGGGCGGTGCGCGAGGCCCTCAACGACGAGTCTGGCGAGAAGGCTGCGCTCGCCGAGCGCGCGATGCTGCGGGCGCTCGAGGGCGGATGCCGCGTTCCGGTCGGCGCCCTCGGCGTCGTCGAGGGGGGCGAGGTCCGCCTCAAGGGGCTCGTCGCCTCGCCCGACGGGGCGCTCGTGTACGAGGGGGCGGCGTCGGGGGCAGAGCCGGAGGAAGTCGGGGGGAGGCTGGCGCGGGACCTGCTGGGCCAGGGGGCGGGGATCGTGCTCGCGGAGATAGGGGAGGTGAGGAGCACGTGATCTACCTCGTCGGCTCGGGCCCCGGGGACCCAGGCCTCTTTACGGTGAAGGGCGTCCGGTGCATGGAGGGCGCCGACGCCGTCGTCTACGACCGCCTGGCGCCCCAATCGCTGCTAGCTTACGCCAAGCCTGAGGCGGAGATGATCTACGTCGGCAAAAAGCCCGGCGACGACCAGGCGATGAAGCAGGAGGAGATCAACCGCGTCCTCGTCGATCTCGGCCGCGCCGGGAAGACTGTGGTCCGCCTTAAGGGCGGCGACCCGTACATCTTCGGCCGCGGAGGCGAGGAGGCGCTTGAGCTCATAGAGGCGGGCATCCCGTTCGAGGTGGTCCCCGGCGTAACGAGCGGCGTGGCGGCCCCCGCCTACGCCGGCATCCCGGTCACGCACCGCGCCGTCTCCACGAGCGTCGCGTTTATCACGGGCCACGAGGACCCGACGAAGGGCCGCTCTGACGTGGACTGGAAGGGCATAGCCCGCGGGGCGGACACGCTCGTCCTGTACATGGGCGTCGGCCGGCTGCGCGAGATCTCCGCGGAGCTGATGGACGCCGGCCGGGGCCCCGAGACGCCCGTGGCCGTCGTCCGGTGGGGCACCCTGCCAGAGCAACGCACCGTAACCGGCACGCTCGCGGACATAGCCCAAAAGGTCGAGGAGGCGAAGCTTAAGCCCCCAGCCATAACGGTCGTCGGCGACGTGGTCAACCTGAGGGATGCGGGCCTCGGCTGGTACGAGAAGCGCCCGCTCTTCGGCCGCCGCGTCGTCGTCACCCGGGCGCGGGCGCAGGCCGGGGAGCTCTCCGTCGAGCTTGAGGGGCTCGGGGCCGAGGTCCGCGAGTTCCCGACCATCGAGGTGAGGCGACCTGAGGACTTCGGAGCCCTCGACCGGGCGATCCATGACCTCGACGCCTTCGACTGGCTCGTCTTCACGAGCGTCAACGGCGTCGAGGCGTTCCTGGGGCGCCTTCGCCACCAGGGCCTGGATCTCCGCGCCATCCCGCGCGAGACCAAGGTCGCGGCCATCGGGCCCGCGACGGCGGGGGCGCTTGAAGGGGTAGGGCTGCGGGTGGACGTCGTGCCTGAGGAGTTCAGGGCTGAGGCTCTGATAGAGGAGATCCGGGACGGATCTCTTGCAGGCAAGCGCGTCCTCGTACCGCGCGCGAAGGTGGCCCGCGAGGTCCTGCCTGAGAGGCTGCGGGAGGCCGGCGCCGAGGTTGTGGTCCCGCCCGCCTACGAGACCGTGCCTTCCGCAGAAGGCAAGGAGGCCATGGCCCGCGAGCTCGAGGCCGGAGATATTGACTGCGTAACCTTTACCGCGAGCTCCACGGTCGAGAACTTCGTAGGGGCCTTCGGCGCCGAAGAGGCCGCGAGGCTGCTAGCCGAATCGCGGGTGGTCTGCATCGGCCCGATCACCGCCGACACCGCCCGCGGCTTCGGCCTGAGGGTGGACGCGGAGGCGAAAGAGTACACCATACCGGGTCTGATCGAGGCCGTAGTAAACCTGCTAGCCCCCGATCCCGCCCAGCGATGAAGACGAAGCTCGGATCTCCGATGGGAATCACCCAACGACTCACCACGGGCGTCGGGTTGGTAAGCCTCGTGCTAGGCGTCGCCATGATGCTCGACCCCCGCGGAAGCGCGGCCCTCCTTGGATGGGCGGATCGAGAAGGCCTCTCTCGCGTCGTCGGCGCCACGGACCTGGCCCTGGGCGCGGGGCTGCTGCTTGGCCGCCGCCGGGCGCGCTGGATGCTGGCGCGGTCTCTCCTGAACGCCGCCATCGGCCTCGTCTACGTCCGCGTCCTTGCGGAGGGGCGTCCCCGGCGCGGGCGGGCGGGTGCCGGCGCGGGCCTGATGGCCGCGCTTACCGTCTTCGACTACTCGCTGTCGCGGCGGCTCCGCAGGGCCGAAACCCCCTAGCAGGCGGTATCCTCTAAGCGACAGACCCGTTTCCGTAGTACGTTCGCGTAACAAGGAGGCCCGTTTTCATGGCGTTCCCCACGCAGAGACTCCGAAGGACCCGCCGCACTGCCGCCCTGCGCGGCCTCGTGCGCGAGACGCGGCTCTCGCCGCAGGACTTCATCTACCCGCTCTTCGTCACCGTCGGCGAGGACGTCAGGAACCCCATAGGCCCCATGCCTGGCGTCTTCCAGCTCTCGATCAACCGCGCCGTCGAGGAGGCCAGGCGAGCCTATGACCTGGGCATCCCCGGCGTGCTGCTCTTCGGGATACCGGACGAGAAGGACGAGGCCGGGAGCGGCGCCTACGACCCGGAGGGGATCGTCCAGCTCGCCACGCGCGCCATAAAGGACGCGGTGCCCGAGATTCTGGTCGTCACGGACGTGTGCCTTTGCGAGTACACGAGTCACGGCCACTGCGGAATCGTGGAGAAGGACACAGGGCAGGTCCTGAACGACGTGAGCCTGGAGCTGATCTCGCGCACCGCCGCCTCCCACGCGGAGGCCGGCGCTGACATCGTCGCCCCGTCTGACATGATGGACGGCCGCGTGGCCGCCGTGAGGAGCGAGCTGGACAACGAGGGCTTCGAGAACACCCCGATCATGGCCTACGCCGCCAAGTACGCCTCCGCGTTCTACGGCCCCTTCCGCGAGGCCGCCGACAGCGCCCCCCAGTTCGGCGACCGCCGCTCCTACCAGATGGACCCCGCAAACGCCCGCGAGGCCTTGCTCGAGGTCGAGCTCGACGTGGACGAGGGGGCCGACATCGTGATGGTGAAGCCGGCTCTGCCGTACCTTGACGTCGTGCGACGGGTGCGCGAGACGACGGACCTTCCCGTCGCCGCATACAGCGTGAGCGGCGAGTACGCCATGATCAAAGCCGCCGCCCAGAACGGCTGGCTGGACGAGGAGCGGGCCGTCCTCGAGGCGCTGACGGGCATCAAGCGCGCCGGGGCCGACGTCATCGTCTCGTATTTTGCCCCCGACGTCGCCCGGTGGATGTCCTAGGCATCCGGTAGGGCCTATCCGACATGGGGGGCGGGTTTCAAACCCGCCCCTACACCGTGCATCCTCGACCCATCCACCCGATCCGGGCTGGCCTGCCCTCCTCGATTACGACGGGCACGGTCCTGTTGCCGCCGGTGAGCGCCACCATCCGCTCGCGCGCCTCGGGGTCGTTCCCCACGTCGTACTCGACGAACTCGACGCCGCGCCACTCCAGGTCCTCGCCGGCCGCCTCGCTGAACTCGCATCCCGCCGCGGCGTAGAGCTCTACCGGGCTTCCCATGCCGGCTCCTCCCTGTCCACTTTCTCCGAGATTCGTGCGCCCCTCCATTGTTACCATTGCTATAATAATGTACAGTACAAGCTCGTCGTGCCGGGTTCGTGGCTCTCTTGCCGTAATCGCCCTCGAAGCCGCCGACGCCGCCCTGGAGGCCCTGCGCGGCGTAGAAGGCGGAGAGGAAGCCCAGATGATCGGGGAGATCAGGGCAAAGCCCGCGCGAATGGTCGTTATGCACACGCGGTTCGGCGGCACCCGCATGATAGACATGCTCGTCGGGGACCCGCTGCCGAGGATCTGTTGAGAGGCAGGCAAAGGATTTGACGAACCCACCGATCGAGCAGGGTGCCCGCGTCCCGGCGGGCGGGGACAGATTCCGGCGACGGCGCAGGATATTCGGCTCGATGTCGATCGACTGCAAGGTGTCTGGTTCGGAGACAGGCGGCGATCTCCTCGTCATAGAGAACACCAACGATTCCAGGGGCGGACCTCCGCGGCACCTCCACCACGAACAGGAGGAGTGGTTCTACGTCGTGGACGGCGAGTACCTCGCCGAGATAGGCGACGAGCGGTACCGGCTCGGGCCGGGGGACTCGGTATTCGCGCCCAGAAAAATACCCCACGTCTGGGCCCACGTCGGGGGAGGAACGGGCAGGCTGATAGTCGCCTTCCGGCCTGCGGGCGAGATGGAGGGCTTCTTCGACGCCATGTCGCGGGCGAATGGAACCCCATCGCGCGAAGAACTCCACGGGTTGTTCCGCTCGCACGGGATGGAGGTTACCGGGCCGCCTCTGGAGGTCGAATGACCCATTGGGAGATACGCCCGCATCCCAACGGGACCATCGCAGACGAGCGGGAGGTGCTTGACGTGTGCCTCGGCCATCTTTACGTCGGGGACGGGCAGGTGGTCCGTTCCTCGACGCTTAGCGGGCTGCGGGGAGCCGACGAAGGGCCCGTGCTCTCCTACCTGCGGGAGAACCTCCCTGGCCTCGGCGAGGAGACGCTGGCCGATTTCCTGGCGAAGAACCGCGAGAGGCACCCGGTCGAACCGGACTTCGACCCTGAGGGGCGGCTGACCTGCCTGGGCGACGAAGCGTTTCGGGACGTCTTCAGGGACGGGGAAGGATGGGAGCGCTTCCGCCGGATGTTCCCGGGCTCGGACGGTACCCTCCGGTTCTCGCGGGTCGGGCTCGACCGGGGCGTGAGGCAGGCTTTGATCTACGCCGGGCAGCAGTTCGACTGGAACGTGGGTTCCGGCGGCTACTGGTTGTTCTCGAAGGTCGACGGCTCCTGGACCGGGCGCGGCAGAGCGGGGGCGTGGATCTCATAGACCCGAACAGACAGGCGGACCCGAGCCCTCTTGCCGCCCGGAGCAGGGAAGGGCTGCTCGGACGCAACGCGGTCTTCGAAACCTTCTTCGAGGCCGAGGCCCGACGTCTGGCCGAGGAGTGCCGCGAGATGTCCGGGCGTTTCCTTGCGGGGGGACGGCTGCTGGCCTTCGGGAACGGTTCGGCCGCCACCGACGCAGAGCACGTCTCCGTGGAGTTCGTGCATCCGGTGATCGTGGGCAAGAGGGCGCTGCCGGCGCTCGACCTCGGCCCGGACTTCGAGAGGCGGCTGCCGGTCGTGTTGCGGCCCGAGGACATGGTGATGGGTTTCGCGTTCCCTGAGGCGGACGAGACGGTGGAGCGGACGATCCGGATGGCGCGAAAGCGTGGGGCGCTTACGTTCTCCCTTACGGGCGGGGCAGGGGAGTATCTACTCGGTCACCGAGGGCGAGGAGAAGCCGCTCAAGTACCCCCTGATGTTCCGCTCGGCCGACCTCGTGCTCGTGAACAAGGTTGACCTCCTCCCGCACCTGCACTTCGACCTCGAAGTGTTCCTCCGCAACCTGGACGCCGTGAACCCCGGCGTCGAGCGCATCCTCACGAGCGCCGCCACGGGCGAGGGCGTCGACGAGTGGTGCTCCTGGCTTACCGGGCGGGCGGGTTGTCCGAGGGATTCTCTAGGAGGTTTACCGAGTCGCTACGGCCCCCCCGTTGGGGTAAGCTCTGTTACCGCCGGCAAGGGCCGGGGGTAATACACTTCCGTCAGGCGCTTACAAGGGGGTGCGCGCGTTTTGCACGGTAGCGGCGAGAGCCTGGATGCACGAACTTTACTGACGATGGACCGCTCCGCCCGGCTCATGGAGCGGGCGGTAAAGAGGCTGCCCGGCGGCGTCAACAGCCCCGTGCGGGCTTTCCGGTCCGTCGGGGGGGACCCCCTGTTCATGGAGCGGGGCGAAGGCTCGACCATCTTCGACGTGGACGGCAACAGCTTCGTCGACTACGTGATGAGCTACGGGCCCCTCGTGCTCGGCCACGCGCACCCCGATGTGATCGGGGCCATAGAGCGGACCGCACGCAGGGGCACCACGTTCGGCGCCCCGACGGAGCTCGAGGTGGGCGTCGCTGAGCTCGTCTGCGAGGCGGTCCCCTCCATCGAGATGGTGAGGATGACCAACTCGGGCACGGAGGCCACGATGAGCGCCATCAGGGTGGCCCGCGGCCACACGGGCCGCGAGCGCATCCTCAAGTTCGACGGCAACTACCACGGCCACGGCGACGCCCTGCTCGTCTCGGCCGGCTCTGGCGTGGCGACGCTCGGCCTCCCCGACAGCCCCGGCGTAACGAAGGGGGCGGCGAAGGATACCGCCGTCCTCCCGTACAACAACCTCGACGCCGTGCGCGAGCTCTTCGAGAGGGACGGCGAGCAGTTCGCCGCCGTGATCCTCGAGCCCGTCTCAGGGAACATGGGGTGCGTGCCGCCCGCGGACGGCTACCTGGAGGGCCTGAGGGCGCTGACCGAAGAGTACGGCGTCGTCCTCATCTTCGATGAGGTAATGACGGGCTTCAGGGTCGCACCCGGCGGGGCGCAGGAGCGGTACGGGGTCGTGCCGGACATGACGACCCTGGGCAAGATCATCGGCGGGGGCCTGCCCGTGGGCGCCTACGGCGGCCGGCGCGAGATCATGGAGATGGTCGCCCCCGCCGGGCCCGTCTACCAGGCCGGCACCCTCTCCGGCAACCCGCTCGCCATGGCCGCGGGCCTCGCCACCCTGAAGGCCGCCCTGGAGCCCGAGACCCACGACCGCCTCGAGGAACTCGGGGAGCGCTGGAAGAGCGGCATGGACGCCGCGGCCTCGCAGGGCGATGTCCCGTGCACGATCAACGGTGTGGGCTCGATGGTGAGCATCTTCTTCGCGGAGGGGCCTGTTACGGACTTCGCCTCCGCGGCCCGCTCGGACACTGCCCTCTTCAAGGACTTTTTCTGGCACATGCTCTCCCGCGGGGTCTACCTGGCGCCGAGCCAGTACGAGACCGGCTTTATCTCCGCCGCCCACACGGACGAGGACCTGGACAAGACCTTCGAGGCCGCCCGCGAGTGGTTCGCCGGGAGAAACGCCTGATGGAGGAGACGGCAAGGCGCACGCCGGAGTTCTCGCTGGAGGAGGCGTTCCTCGGGGCCGCCGAGGGGCTGGGTTACGACGATGGCCGGGCCGGGGTCGTCGCCGCGGCGCTCGGGCACCTGCAGCGGGGCTTCGACGCCCACTACGCCGGAGGGCCCGACCGGGTTACCGACGACGGCGTGCTACTCGGGGACGAGTCTTACGCGCTCTCCGTCCAGACCATAGCCAGGCTCGACGAGCCGCGCTTCGTGGCGGTGGCGGCGCGCATGATCCGGGACGGCGCGGGCCGCATCGCCTCGGGCGGGACAGTAACGGCCGAGACCTGGACGCCCCACCTCGCCGAGCTGCTCGACGTGATCTCCGGCGAGGGCGCCGAGCGCTCGGGGGCGAGGGTGCGGGCCGCCGTGGGGAGGCTGCGTGAGGGCGTTGGCTAGGCGCCCGCGGAGCGCCCCCGCCACGAACCTTCCCTCCGGCGAGGAGCGGGCGAACCTGGTGCGGGACATGTTCGACCGCATCGCAGGCCGCTACGAGCTCCTCAACGCCGTAATGACCGCGGGCCTCTACAAGATCTGGAACCGCAAGGTGGTCCGCGCGACGGGCCTCCGCCCCGGCGACGCAGCCCTGGACCTCGCCTGCGGCACGGGCAGCCTTACCCGCAAGCTCGCCGAGACCGTCGGCCCCGAAGGCTCGGTCCTCGGCTTAGACTTCTCAGCCGAGATGCTCGGGGCCGCAAGGGCGAGGCCCGCCCCAAACGTCGAGTACCGGCTCGGCGACGCGACGGACCTAGCCGGCGTCCCATCGGACCATTTCGACGCAGCGACCATCGCCTACGGCGCCAGGAACATCCCGGACCTCGACGGGCTCTTCGCCGAGATGGCGAGGGTCCTCAAGCCGGGCGGGAGGGCCGTCTGCCTGGAGATAGCCAGGCCGACGGGCAGGCTCTCCGGCGCGTTCTACGGCCTGTGGTTCGACAGGATCGTGCCAAAGGTGGGCGGGTGGATCTCCGGGGACCCCCACGCGTACTCGTATCTCCCCGAATCCGTGAAAGCATTCGTGGCACCCGACGAGTTAGCTGTCATAATGGAGCGTAATGGATTACAAAATGTTACATGGGACAGGCTCGGGGGCGGCATCATCACGCTCCACCGCGGAACGGGAAGTCCCGACGGACCCGGGTAGGCTCCGCTCCGCCCTGCCTGACGGGGCTTTCGAGACCGTGGACGAGGTCGAGGGGCTTCTGACGGCGGTAGGCGGGCGCGCGCCCGCCCCGCTCGTGCGGCCTTCGCTGGAGGCCCTCACCTCCGGCGGCAAGCGCCTCAGGCCGCTGCTGCTCGTTCTTGCGGCCCGGATGGGGGAGCCTGGCAGGGAAGATTTGCTGCGGGCCGCCACCGCGATAGAGGTCCTGCACACGGCGACGCTCATCCACGACGATATAGTTGACGGGGCCGAGACCCGGCGCGGTGTGCCTACCGCCGTCTCGCTGTACGGGCGCGAGGTCGCCGCCGCGGCGGGGGACTACCTTTTCGCCGAGACCTTCAGCGAGCTCGCCGGCATCGGGGACCCGCGCCTGATCCGGGCCTTCTCGGAGGCGTCGGTGGGGCTCGCCGTCGGGGAGCTTGAGCAGTACCGGGCCAACGGCGCCAACGTCGAGGTCGAGGCCTACCTTGGGCACATCAGGAAGAAGACAGCCGGGCTCTTCAGGGTTGCCTGCGTGGCCGGGGGCACCCTGGGCGGGCTCTCGCTCGCGCAGATAGACGCCCTGGCGACCTACGGCCAGGCCCTGGGCATCGCCTTCCAGATGTCCGACGACATAATGGACCTCGTCGGCAAGCCCGGCCTCATGGGCAAGGGGATCGGCACGGACCTCGTCGAGGGCACGGTGACGCTGCCCGTCATCTTCGCCCTGCGCGAGGGCGACGCCCAGACCATCCGGCGGGTGCTGGCTGACCCGTCCCCTTCGCCGGAGCTGCTCGAGGCCGGTATAGAGGCCGTCCTCGCAACAGACGCCGTCGCCAGGACCGAGGAGTGGGCGCGGGGCGAGATCGAGGGCGCCCTGCGCGACCTAGACCTGCTCCCCGACTGCCCCGAGCGGGATTTCCTGGAGTCCGTGGCCGCGGAGGTGGTCGGCAGGGATGCCTGAGAACGGCATCTTCGCCGCCGGGACGGTGATGCCCGTCTCGGCGCCCCCGATACCTGACGGGGCAATCCTGGTCTGGGACGGCAAGATAGCCGCCGTCGGGCCGCTCGCCGAGGTCAGGAGCGAGAACCCCGATGCGCCCGTGCGGTCCTTCTCCGGTTCGACCATAGTCCCCGGCGCCGTCAACGCGCACGCCCACCTGGGCTTTCGCAGGAAGGACGCGCCGCCAGGCGGCACGTTCTCCGGCTGGCTGACGAAGCTTATCGAGCGCCTGCCGGAGAAGGAGGCGTGGACCGCGGAGGCGGCCCGCGACTCGGCCCGCGAGGCCGTCGAGGCCGGGACCACGCTCATGGCCGAGTCCTCTCCCTACGGGGAGTGCCTGCCGCAGCTCGCCGAGAGCGGGATGGCGGGGGCTGTCTTCGCCGAGTTCTTCCCCGGCGACTACGACGGGGCGGCGCCTGGGGAGATCGTGGAGGCGATCATCGCCAGGGTGAAGGGGATGAACGAGGGCCTGCCCGACCGCGTCCGCGCCAGGGTCAGCGTCCACTCCCCGTACACGGTAGATCCGGAGTCGTCCCGGATCGCGGCGCGGCGTACGCGCGAGATGGGGTGGACGCTCGCCTACCATCTCTCGGAGAGCCCAGAGGAGGTCGAGTTCGTCCGGGAGGGGACGGGCGGGCTCGCGGACATCTTTGGGAGCAACGCCTGGGGAGGGGTCGGTCTTTCGCCCGTGCGCTACGCGGAGGGGATCGAGATGCTCGCCCCGCAGACCATCGCGGCGCACCTGGCGACGGGCGTCGGCGATGAGGAGATAGAGATCCTCGCCCGCACAGGCGTGGCGGCGGCCCACTGCCCCCGCTCGAACGAGAACCTCGGTTGCGGCGTCTCGCCCGTTCCCGAGATGATGCGCAGCGGCGTCAGGGTAGGGATGGGCACGGACGGCCTGTGGAGCAGCCCGAGCATGAACCTCTTCGAGGAGACGATGGTCGCCGTCCGCCTGCACGGCTTCGACGGGGCGACGGGGCTGCGCCTCGCCACGCTCGAGGGGGCTAGGGTCCTCGGGGCCGAGCACGAGACCGGAAGCCTGGAGCCCGGCAAGTGGGCCGACTTCGCCGTGGTCGAGGCCGCCCCGGACGGGTCAGACGGAGAGCTCGCGGTGCTCGAGGCGGCGGCCGGCGGGGGCGTCGTGATGACGGCCGCGGGCGGCGACTTGATATACAATCGCGCTGAAGGCTGAGCGTCACCGGGGGTAGCCCGCCATGATGATGAACCGCAAGACTATCGGCCGCGTGATGGCCGTCTTCGCCATAGTGCTCGCCGCCTTCTTCCTACTTTCGTCGATCCTCCTCGGCCTCGGGAGCAGCGTCAACTACAACCTGTTCGATCTGATCGGCGGCCAGGACCAGGCGCAGCAGCCCGACCAGGGGCCCAGCCCCCAGGACGCCATAGACCAGGCCAAAAAAGACCTCGAAAAGAGCCCCAAAGACCCGGACGCCATAACGGATCTCGCGGGCCTGTACGCCCAGAACGGCCAGTACGACGAAGCGGTCGAGGTGCTCCAGGACGGGCGCAGGGCCGCACCCGACAACGCGGAGATACCGGCCCTGCTCGGTGCCGTCTACCAGCAGCAGGCCGCGGGCGTGGAGCCGAACGAGCAGAAGGAGCTCTACACGAAGGCGGGGGAGTCCTTCGCGACCGCGGCCGAGAAGGACGGGCAGGACGAGGACCTCTACCTGCAGGCTGGGCAGAGCTTCGACCAGGCCGGCGAGCCGGCCGAGGCCATCAAGTACTACAACGGCTACCTCGACCTCGAGCCCGACGGCCAGCAATCCGACGAGGTAAAGGACAGGATCGGGGCCCTCTTGCAAGGCGGGGAGAGCACGGCCAGCGGCCAGCCTTGATCCGCCCCGTACCGGAAGGCGTATAATGGTAGTAATGACTTTGTGGGTCACCCGTCAGGAGGAAAGATGAGCGTCGCCCTAATCCCGTTGATACCTTCGGCTGGCGCGCCGGAGCTGATTATTGTTCTCGTCGTGATCCTGCTGCTCTTCGGGGCGAAGCGTATCCCCGAGCTCGCCCGCGGCCTCGGCAGCGGCGTCCGGGAGTTCAAGGCCGGCACCAAAGAGGGCCAGCTCGAGGACAAGAACGACGAGGAGAAGAAGGACGGAGAGGGGGCCACCTCCGAGACCAAGACCGACGACGAGGCCAAGCTCGAGTCCGACGCCAACGTCGAGTCCGAGAAGGCCGAGCAGAAGCGCGGCTAGGCCCGCAGGGAAGAGCGTTTAACCCGTAATGGCAGGCCGTCTTAGAATACCGCTGAGCCCGCGCGACGAGGCGCGGATGAGCCTGCTCGATCACCTGGGCGAGCTCAGGAGCAGGATCATCAAGGTCGCCGTCGCGTTCGTCCTGGCGGCGATCGTTGCCTGGTTCTTCCGCGTTCAGATCTTCTACCTTCTTCTCGAGCCTGCGGGCGGCTTCATCAAGGACGACCAGCTCTTCGCGACGTCTGTCGCCGAGAGGTTTCTAAGCGACATGAAGCTGGCCCTCTGGGCGGCGTTCGTGGTGACGATCCCGATCATCCTTTACCAGGCTTGGGCGTTCGTGGCCCCGGCCGTCGGGAACATGGGGCGCGTTACCACGTACATACTCATCACGCTGGCCTCCTCGCTTTTTCTGGCCGGCCTCGTGTTCGGGTACTTCTTCGTGTTGCCTACCGGTCTGCAGTTCCTCTTGGGGTTTGGGGGCGACAGGTACGAGAACATCATCACGCCCTCCAACTACATGGCTTTCACCACGCGGTTCCTGCTGGCCTGCGGGCTCGTCTTCGAGCTGCCCGCGGCCACCTACGTGTGCGCGAAGCTCGGCCTCGTCGACGCCAACCTCCTCAAGAAGTACCGGCGCCACTCCATCGTGGCAAACACGGTCCTGGCCGCGGCAATAACTCCCTCCCCTGACCCGTTCAGCATGATCATGCTGGCCATCCCCCTGATAATCATGTACGAGCTCTCCATCTTCATAGCCCGCTACGTGAACCCGACGACCGAGGTTACGGCGCATGAACTCGCCCGCACCGACGAGGACGAGGAGGAAGACTTCGAGCCCGAGCCCCACGAAGAGAACGGGGACGAACGGGACCTGTAGGTTCTAGGTTTTGAGGTATTGGGAGATGGCTTCGAGCCGTCCCCTCTTGACATCGCGGCGATATTCCGGCAGCTCTGCCGCCCAGCCGCGAAATACCGAGATCGCTGTTAGTCTACGACCGGCCAAACGCGGCGGGATTTCTCGCCGGTACCCAAAACCCGAAGCCTAGGGCGTGAAGCCTCAAACCTCCCTCAGCCTCTCCTCGAAGCGACGAATAGAGCGCCTCAGCAGGTCTTCCGTGAGGCCGCGGAAGAAGGGACGGTGGGCGATCCTGTTCAGCCACGCCGGTTGGACCGCGTAATCGGTGGCTAGCGACATCTCCACGGTGCTCGGGCCCGTCCTCTCGACGTGCCACCCGCCGCTGCCGTCGGCGCCCCTTACGTAGCGCCATTCGAGGAGGCGGGGCGGCTCGACGGCGGTGATCTCGCTGACCACCGTGTGGCTCAGACCCGCGGCCTTTAGGACGAACGTTAGCGTCGTGCCGGGGGTTATGTCCGGGGTCTCACGGCCGTCGGCGTCCGTCGCCGTGACGCCGCCCAGGCCCACGGCCCACTCGGGAAAGCTCTTCACGTCGAGGAGTGCGGCGAAGACCCGTTCCGCGGTGACGCCGGAGATGGAGTAGCCAGCCCTGTAGGGCCGGCTCCCGTCAGCCACCGAGCAGGACGCCGGCCGTGTAGAGGAAGCCGAAGACTAGGTGCAGCCCTGCCGTGCGCTTGACGACGGGATCGAGGCGGCGCGGGGTGGAGTGGCGGGCCATGTCCCTCCAGAGCCTCAGGGCGGCGAAGATGCTCGGGTAGACGAGGGCGCAGGTGAGCGGGACGACGCCGAAGGCCATCAGGAGGCCCACGGCGACGTAGGGCTCCAGAAGGAGCAGGCGGTAGACGAGCACGCCGGACTCCCGGCCGAAGACTATCGGGAGGGTCCGGCGGCCTCCCCTACGGTCCGAGACGAGGTCCCTTAGGTTGTTGGCGAGCAGGATCGCGGCCACGGGCCCGCCTATGGGGAGGGCCGCGAGCGCGACGTGGGGCGGGAAGCCGTCGCCCTGCACGGCGTAGGCTATCACCACGATCAGCACCCCCATGAAGAGGAAGACCGCGAGTTCGCTGGCCGGCGTGTAGGCGATGGGGCGGGGGCCAGCCGAGTAGAGGTAGCCCCCGAGGGCGGAGAGGCACCCGAGCACCAGTATGGGCCACCCGCCGACGGAGATCAGGTATATCCCGCAGACCAGCGCGAGCACGTAGAGGAAGAGCGCCCCGAAGAGGACGCTGCCGGCCCGCACGCGTCCGGCGACGATGGAGCCCGCGATACCTATGGTCCCCCTCACGTCGAGCCCGCGCCTCTCGTCGTAGAACTCGTTGAACATGTTCGTCGCCGCCTGGATGAACAGGCTGCCTAGCAGCATCGCCACGAACGGTCCCCACGAGAACGCCCCCTCAACCGAGGCGAGCGCCGTCCCGAACACAACGGGCACCGCCGCCGCCGTGAGGCTGAACGGCCGCGAGAGCCTGAACCACTCGGCCGCCACCGACCGCCGGGAATCAGCCACGCGACGTCCGATCCACCCCTCGCACTACCCCCGGGCCCCGCTTCCCAAAATCGTCTCTAGCCATGACCGGCCAAGTTTAACCGCGCCGTCCCGACAATTCCGGTAAGAGGACCGCCCTGACGACCGAAGCCCAGAAGCCCGTAGCTGACGGCTGAAAGCGAGGCCGAAGGCCGAAGCGGGCCGAGATGCTGAAGTGCTGACAAGCTCACGTCGTAGCCAGCGTGCCCGCAAGCTGGTATAACCGGCAATCGTGAAGGCGGGCGGCTCCATGGGTATTGCGGGCTCCCTTCTCCGGCTCGCGCGGCCCAAGCAGTGGACCAAGAACGGTTTCGTGCTGGCCGGGGTGGTGTTCGCCGGGAAGGCGCTCTCCCTATCCCACGTTTTGGAGGCCCTGCTCGCGTTCGTCGCCTTCTGCCTGCTCTCCGGGGCGGTCTACGCCTTCAACGACGTGCTCGACGTCGAGGAGGACCGCAAGCACCCGCTCAAGCGCCTCAGGCCCGTGGCGAGCGGGGAGGTGCCCGTGACGGCCGCGGTGGTTTTCTCCCTGGTCCTGTTGGCCGTGGGGCTGGGGATGTGCTTCTACGTCAACGTAGGGGTGGGGGGGGCGGGGCTCGCGTACCTGGCGCTGCAGGCCGTGTACACGCCTTTCTTGAAGCACCTGGCGATCCTCGACGTCATGAGCATATCGGCAGGGTTCGTCATCCGGGCGCTGGCGGGGGTTGCGGCGGTGAACAGCCCGATCTCGCCGTGGCTGATCGTCTGCACGGGCCTCCTCACGCTCTTCCTCGGCTTCTCCAAGCGCCGCCACGAGCTGGCGACTTTGGGCGACGGGGCCACGGTCCACAGGAAGAACCTGCGGGACTACTCGGTTCCCATGCTCGACGAGATGATGAACATAATGATCTCGGCTACCATCATCGCCTACACGCTCTACACCTTCACCGTCTACGAGCGGCAGGACCAGATCTTCATGATGGCGAGCATCCCGTTCGTGGTCTACGGGGTATTCCGCTACATGCTCCTCGTCCACCGCGACGGCGGCGGCAACCCCGACACGCTGCTCCTCGCTGACAGGCCACTCCAGATCTCCCTCCTACTCTGGCTCGTCGTCGTCGGCGCGACCATCTACTTTCTCTGAGGATGGAGAAGCTCGGCAAGAACCTCGTCCTCGCCGTAGCCCTCGGGCTCGCCGTGTACGGGACGCTCTTCTTTTTCTTCAACTTCTCGGACGTCAGCCGCGCGCTCGCTGGCTTCAACCTCGCCCTGATCCCGGCCGTCTTGGGACTCGTATCCCTCTCCTACGCTGGCCGGTTCGCCCGCTGGCTCTACTACCTAAGGGTCCTAAAGGTCTCCGTCCCCCTCGGCCAGAACGCGGCGATCTTCGCGGCGGGCCTCTCCATGACCATCTCGCCCGGCAAGTTCGGCGAGGTACTGAAGTGCGTCTTCGTCCGCCAGGCCTCGGGCGCCCCCATAGCCCGCACCGCCCCCGCCGTCGTCGCCGAGCGGGCCACCGACGGCACGGGCATGGTCATCTGGGGCTTTATAGGGGCGCTCGCCCTCGACCTGCCACCCTGGACGATGCTCGCCTTCCTCGCCGTGGCCACCTTCGGCATAGCCGTCCTCCGCTCGAAGAAGCTCTCCCTGCTCGCCGAGCGCGTCCTGCTCAAGCTGCCCATCCTCGACCGCCTCGCCCCGCACCTGCACGCCTTCCACGGTGCCTCCAACGAGCTGCTCGGCGCGCGCCGGCTCGCCGTCGGCACGGCCATCTCGTTCATCTCGTGGGGCCTCGAGTGCGTCGCCGTATACCTTTGCGCCGTCGGCCTGGGTGCTGAGGCTGGTTTCCTTATGGTCGTCTTCGTCTTCGCCGTAAGCTCCCTCCTGGGCGTGCTCAGCATGATCCCCGGCGGCATCGGCGCCGTCGAGGCGGGCCTCGCCCTCCAGTTCGTGAGGCTCGCCGGGATGTCCACGGGCCTCGCCGGGGCGCTTACCTTCGTGATCCGCCTTGCGACCCTCTGGTGGGCTACATTTATCGGCATCCTGGGCCTGCTGCTCGTGCGACGGATGCTAGGAGATGCTCCGCTCGATACGGAGTAGAGACCCCTGGCCGTCAAGTCCAACGAGTTTGGTCAGTTGGCCGACCTCATCGCGCGGCTTGTGGCGCCAAGCAAAGCTGTAAGGAGCAAGAGGCCACCGGCTGCCAGGAACACCGTCGTCAGGCTTATCTCGACCAGCATGCCGGCGAGAACGTAGGATACGGGGTCTAGGGAGACGGCCGAGAACATGGCCAGGCTCATGACCCTACCGGTAAGTCCAGGTTCCGAGCGTTCCTGCAGCCAGGAGATATTTACGACGGCCAAGAAGCTGGCCGTCATCCCGATCAGAGCTGCGAGGGTACTCGCCACGAAGAGGTTCGGAGAGAAAGCCAAACCTCCGACACCGATACCGAGCGCCGCGGTGCATACCAGTTCGACGAGGCCACGCCGCGGAATACGCGCGCTTGAGCCGGCGGCCACGGCACCGATCAAAGAGCCAACGCCGCCCACGGCAACCAGCGTCGCGAACGCTCCTGCGCCACCAAATCGGGAATCCGCGAGTATAGACCCGCCGACGTAGATCGGTCCCGCCATGGCGAGGTTTATGCCGATCAGGATCAGCATTATCGTTCTGATCACGGGATCGTTCCACGCGTACCGCGCTCCTTCTACTAGAGCATGGAGGGTACCTGTATCCTCCCCATGCATGGCTCCCTCCGTCTCGACTTCCTCTGCAACCTTGGTCGCGAAGGGAGCGGATCGGACTACGGAGGCGAAGATTACCGCGGCGACAAGGAAAAGGACGGCGTTGGATCCAAGGCTGATCCAGAGGCCGAAGACCGCAACTAAGAGCCCCGCGAGCGCGGGACCTAGAACGCTGCTGATCTGCTCGACGCCCTGCACCAGAGCGTTCGCAGCATTTAACCGATCTCGATGTACCAGTATCGGCGTCACGGACATCGAGGCGGGGTAATAGAGAGCATCGAGGGCGCTCAACCCCCCTGCAAGCAGGTAAACATGCCAAATGCGGGTGGCGTCTGCGAGCACCAACAGCGTCAGCGTGCCCATCAGAGCGGCGCGGGCCGCATTGGCGGAGGACATTACCGCGATCGGTGAGAGCCGATCGCTCAGTACTCCACCCAGGGGTGTGAGGGCGATGCCGGGTATCGCCGCCACGGCCAGGACCGTGCCCAACGCCGCGCCGGAATCGGTGATCCTTAGCACGAGCCATGTAAGAGATATTAGGAAGGCCTGATCAGCCAGCATAGCGATGCTGGACCCGAACCACGTGCGCCTGAACGCCATACCTTTCAACGGCGCCAGAAGGGGCGTCAAGACGCGTGTGTGCATATTGCCAAACTCCGTTCCTTAATCGAAGGCGAGCCCGTCACCCCTGTCCCAAGTGATGCGTCTTGTCGTATTGCTTAAACATAAGCGCTCATGGTATCGTATTTGCAACATGGAGGAATCAGTGGAGAGTGCAGCATGCACATAGCCGAGCGGTTCGAGATGCTACTAGCGGCCCATCCGCATCCTGACGGCAGGACCTGGAGCGGGCAGGAAATAGACGCCGCAACCGGTGGCGTTGTGACGCGGTCCTACGTGACCAACCTTCGGAAGCGTAGGATCGAGAATCCTGGGTACGAAAAATTGCGGGCAATAGCCAAGGCAATCGGGTTCCCGCCGGAGTTTTGGTTCGAAGAGGATCTGCCGTCCGAGGCGGGTGCATGGTTGGAGCCAGGTCAGGGGCGTGTTGCAATATCCGAGAAGGTCACACATCTCATGGCGGCGCCGGGTGATGATGCGACCGGCAAGCCGTACACGGATGCCGACGTGGCTCGCTTGAGTTTCGGACATCTCAGCGAGGAGAATGTCCGGGAGATCAGGATCGGCGCACTGTCCGATCCATCGGTCGATCAGATAACCGCGCTCGCGGACGTCTTCGGCGTACACCCATCCTATTTTCTTCACGGGGCGAAGAGCCTTCCGCTTCTCGACGAGGAGGCGATCGAGATTTTCCGGGACGAGACGGTCAGCGCGATAGCGCACAAGAGCCTTCATCTTCCGGGGAGAGAGAAGGAGATGATATTGGGCATCATCCGGCAGTTTGAGGACTCGCGGGATGGCGCTAATGGGCGTTGAGGCATCTCCGAGGCCTTACGGTCGCTTGGCCATCGTGACGGAGAAGTTACGGCGTTGGCAGAAGAGGCGCAGGTTTGGGGAAGGCGCCTCATCTGCAGCTCGCGGTTTCTTGACCCAGGAGCAATTTCAAGAGGAACTCGCGGTCCTCGGTTTGTCCGATCAACCTTTCGGTCCCAGGGAATACGCGGACGCCCTGGGAAGACATGTGGGGGTGACCATATCCATAGACGTCGTACCCGATGCCGAGCACCCGTTACTTTCGCGGGAGCTGGCACGCAGGGGCATCACCGGCGAGACACGATACCGGGCTGATCTTGCCAGGGCCCATATCATCGTTCCAGGGAGCCTCCCGCCGCTGGCGCTCAACTTCACGCTATTGCACGAGCTCGGGCACCTAGCCGCGGGAGATTTGTTTATCGATCCGCACCACTCCGGACCACAGCCTGCACGGACATCGGCTCTACCCACGTTCGAGGTTTTGAACCGGAGTCGGCTCGCCCACGGCCTGCCTTTCGCCAGGGCCCTAGATCGCGAGCATGAGGCCAACTTGCGCGCCGGTTACGCTTTCGTGGCGGGATGCCTGGGTAGCGAGAACCCCTATGCTCAGCGAATGTACGATATCCTTTGAACGCGTTTCAGCAACAATCCCTGGTTTTGGGGCTGGTGTGTTTTGCGGCGTCTCTGTTCTTCTTTGGGGTGATGCGATCCGCGCGGAACACGTGGTTTAGCGGTGTCATAGCCGTGAATCTAGTGACGCTCACCCTCATCTTCGCAGCCCTTGCTGTCATAGACTTGGGCGGAGAGCGCGCGGAGGTAGCAGCCGCTCTTGTCTCTGAAATGCCTTTCGAGGCCGTGGTGGCTTGCCTGTGTGTAGCGCAGGCAGGTTACCTCCCCCTGCGAACGGGGGCACCGCCGCTAGCCGTGGTTGCGGCCCGGCCGAGGCTGCGATTGCTGCTCGCCAGCGCTGGATTTGCACTCCCTATCGCATGGGTACTTGCTGCCGCGTTCGGTTTCGTATGGCCTTCGCCCGCCGTGCAGGCTACGGCTCCCGCTCCGCTGGTGTTCGTCGTCTTCAAATGGATCTTGATGGTCCCGGCAATGGTTTTTGCCGCTCTAGCCGCCATCCTCTTTCTGACCGCCGCCAGGTCCGAGGCCCTCGACATGAGACTGCGCGTGAAGAACGCCGCTTTTGCGTTCGCTACGTTTTGCCTTGCGTCGGTTGCTCTGGAGTCTGCGCTGTTTGCCGGCGCCCGGGTGTGGTTGGAAACTGGGACGCGCCTCGCGGTAACGAACTTACTCCTGGTCGCGGAGACGTTTCTTGCTATCGCGTGTGTGACCGCGTTCCTCCTCGGGGTTGTCCTGCGTTACTCGCCTGGCATCGCCGAACCTCTAGTTCGGCACATGGCGACGCGTTGGCTTCCCGAACAAGACCGCTTCGACTCACACAGGTGGCATACTGTTGTCGGCGGAGTTACCCGTGGGGTCGTGATTGCTTCTTACCGCATAGGTGCCGCCGCGGATCGTCTCTGCCTCTCGCAGTCGGAGGCCGAACGCGCCGTCGGCACCGTACAGCACATTGCCGCTATGCGGGACAGCATTCACGATACGGTCAAAGTCACCCCGGAGAGGGCCCGCGATCTCCACATGCTGCAGTCCGAGATCGTGAAAGACGCGGATTTGACCAGCAAGTTAGACAAAATAGGAACGCCTGGCCCCACGTCGTGCTTCGGAACGGTCCGTACCGCTTCCCTGCATGTCGAACTCGAGGCCGCCTTGGATTTGATAGAGCCCGCCGCCACTACGCGTGACGGCAAGAACGAGCGGCCTCTGTGGTTCTACCTCGCAGCCGCGGGCGCTATGGACGTAGGCTTTGTCGACGGTTGCCGAGTAAGGGAAGTGTTTGGTAACGAGACAAGATACGGTGAGGCGTTTGAAGCTTATACTGAGGCGGTGGCGTCGCTGGGGAGCGGTCCTCGTCAATCGCAGCGCCAGGGGGATAGCCTAAAGCGTCGGCGTAGTATTGTCGAAGACGAAACGTATCGCGCGCACTAGAATATTGCTTGACCGCCGAACAGGAGGAGGGGGATGGTGGGAGCACAGCACGAGCAATTGGGTGGGGGAGGGGTTGCAGAGAACACCGCGACGCTTGTTTCGCGAGCGAGACAACGCACCTTTGAAGAACTGGATACCTTGTCCTGCAACACCTCTACCTCCTATGCTGTTGCGATCTCAGGCAATACTCCCCACGTAACTCTGCCGAATGGGATTACGATAGTAATGCGCAAGTGCGGCACCTGGGCGTGTTGACCTCGGCGGTCGCCAGGACTCGGATTCTCGAGGTTCTAGGATGACGAACCAGGATTACCCGGAACGTCCGGTCGTTTCCGTGTCTGCGTGGCTGGACAACTCTGAGGTATGTCAGGAGGCCATCGACGCGGCTGCCGGTTTGCCGTATACGAGTGACGTAGAGTTCGAGCCCTTCTACACCTACCTGCTGGTCGACGAACCGATAATACAGTTGATGCCATGGTACTTCCTTCCTCTCGGGGCCGAGAACAAGGTGCGGTCCCGGGCCTTGCGCACCCTTGCTGTAGCCGCAAAGCTCGAGAACGCGAGAAATCGTTGGTTGGACGAGATGGTAGACGGACATACGCCCTTTATGTCGTTGACATCCCCGCACGGATTGAACGAAGCTATAGTGGGTTTGACGAGACGCCTCTACGAGGCGGTGCTGCCGCACGAGCAGGCCGCCGATTTCTTTGAGCGGCTTGCGACTCTCTACGCGCGGCATTCGCTCTCCCTGGTTTTCGATGGCAAGAGGCTTGGGCTGTTGCAACGTCCGTTGACGCTTGCAGAGTACGAGGTCCAAGCGAAGGCGCGGCACAGTTCCGTTCGCGCGCCCTTGGATGCGCTCCTGACCCTGGTGGGGGCCGAGGAAGAGCAATACAAGAGGGCGACGGACTCATGGCACGCGTGGGGACTCGGTGCCCAACTCTACGACGACGCCCTGGATGTCGAGGAAGACTTCCTACGCGGTACCTTGACCTGGACCGTGAGCCGAACCATGGAGTGTTTCGGGGGCCGTTCTCCCGAAAACGTGGACGAGTTCTATGGGGTCTGCCTCAGGGAGGGCATCGTGGCCGAAACGCTCATGTGCGCCGAAGCCCACTTTGGTCGGGCTGCCCGGCTCGCCCGTTCGACTTTTCCTCGTTGGGCACCCATTCAACACGGCTGTATGAGGCAAGCCAGGACGCTTCGAGAGGATTATGATCGCTTACTCAAGCTGGAGCCTCTCGACCATTGAGCGAGCCGCAGGTCAACATCGAGCGCCTCCTTGTCGGGGTATCCGGTTCCATAGCCGTTCTCAACTTACCGACCTACCTCGTGGCACTTCGGGCCACATTCGCGGCAGAAGTACGCGTCATTATGACCGGGGGAGCTGCCCGACTGCTCTCTCCGTCGACCGTCGCCCTGCTCTGCGACGAGGTACTGCTAGACGAGGATCCCACGGTACAGAAGAAACCCGGTCATATCGAGTTGGCCAACTGGGCTGACATGTTCTTGGTCTTGCCCGCGTCCGCCAACACCCTAGGTCAGGTTGCGAACGGGCTCGCCCATAACCTCCTGACAACGACGGTACTTGCCTCCAGGACCCCCGTGGTCTTCTGCCCCAACCTAAACCGAACGATGTGGAGCAAGAAGGCCGTTCAGAGGAATCTCCAGACGCTTGCGGAAGATGGCCATTTGGTCGTAAAGCCGGAGCATGCCCCAGCTTACGAGGTCGGGACGGGCGAGACTACCGACACGCTCGTGCTGCCAGAGCCTGACGTTCTCGTTCGGCATCTGAGGGACATATTGCAGTAAACCAAGACGGCTAGTGAAGGTCGAAAGGCAGAGATCTCATAGCGGCACGTGCAACTTACGCCGGAAGGTGCACATAAGTTGTGAGCGTGAGCGAGAGTCGCAAGTACGGGACAATCTCGAACTCAACAATTTGCTGCGAACGAAGAACATTTCCGCCCAGCGCACCGAGATGTGATCGAACCTGGACGGTCAAATGCATTGGCTACACTGTGTTATAAACAATAGCAATATGCGACTAATTATCTCTGAGAAAGCCAATACGGCCAAGAAGGTATCCCAGTTTTTGGCGGAGGGCGCGGTGAAGGAAGGCAAGCACCGCTCCGTGCCGCACCAGACGTTTATGTGGAAGGGTGAGGAGACGGTCTCCGTGGGCCTCAAGGGGCACGTGCTGAACCCCGAGTACCCGGAGGAGTACTCGAACTGGCAGAAGGTCGAGCCGCGGGAGCTTATTGACGCCGAGATCCTTAAATCCGTCTCCGAGAAGGGCGTTGCCGACGCGGTGAGGTCCCTCTCCAAGAAGGCGGACAGGGTTGTTATCGCTACGGACTTCGACCGCGAGGGGGAGTTGATCGGGGTAGAGGCACTCTCCCTGGTCTTCGAGGCGAACCCCAAGCTCGTAGACCACGTCGAGCGGGCGCGGTTCTCGGCGCTCACACCCGGCGAGGTAAACAGGGCCTTCGACGAGCTCGTCGAGGTCTCCAGGGAGCTCGCAGAGGCGGGCGAGGCGCGTCAGGATATAGACCTGATCTGGGGCGCCACCCTCACCCGGTGGGTCTCCCGCGCCACAAAGCGCTACGGCCCCGCCTTCCTCTCGGTCGGCCGCGTACAGTCGCCGACGCTCGTCCTGATCGCCGAGCGCGAGAAGGAGCGCCGCGCGTTCGTCCCGGTGCCTTACTGGGAGCTCGAGGTCAACCT
>DATFPF010000108.1:0-9426 GCA_035264945.1 Rubrobacter sp. | reverse complement strand
AGACATGCACGAAGTGGCCGGCCGCCGCCGGATCGGCCTCTCCCTGCCGGAACAGGCCAATCTCGTAGCGCACCGACGAGTTGCCGAGCTTTCCGACCCGCAGCCCGGCATCGATCACTTCGGGAAACGCGAGCGGCTGGTGAAACTGGCAGAACGTTTCGATGGCCAGGCCGATCGTCGCTCCGCCGGCGATGTCGAGGCCGCCTTCGTGGATCAGGTACTCGTTGACGACCGTGTCGAAGTACGAGTAATAGACGACGTTGTTGACGTGCCCGTAGACGTCGTTGTCCATCCAGCGCGTCGCGATGGTCAGGAAGTGCGGGTAGCGGTCCCGCCCCTCCGGCGCCTCCCTGACTTCATCCCCGCCCGTCTCCCCCAACGCCGTCCCCCCCGACCCTCCGCCCGCGAACCCGGCCCATGCTACAGGGGATCGCGGCGCGGTTCTGCGGAGACGTCAGACGCCCAGCCCGGCGGGGTTCGTGGAGAGCTCGTTGTAGTGCTGGTAGCGCTCGGGGTGGAAAAACGCCTCCACGTACTCCACGGGCTCTTCGCCGGTCACGCACGTGATGCGCCGGATCTTCAGTACGGGCACGCCCGCGGGTATCTCGAGAAGGTCGGCGACCTCAAGCTCGGCTGTCGCCGCCCCGATCCACTGCCGCGCGTGCTCCACCCTGCGCCCGGTCCTCTCCTCCAGAAGCCGGCTCAGCGAGACGGTCCCGTAGTCAGCGTCCTTGAGGGCAGGAAAACGCGAGATCGGCAGGTACGAGTCGCAGACGAAGATCGGGCGCTCGTCCGCCAGCCTGAGACGCCGCACGTACAGCGCCCCCTCGCCAACCTCGACCCCGAGCCGAGCCGCCACCTCCTCGTCGGCGGCCAGCTCCTCCTGCGAGATGAGCCTTACCCCAGGCGTGTAGCCCCAGCGCTCGATCTCCTCGGAGAAGCTGTGCAGGTACGCCAGGTTGGACCGCAGCCTCGGGCTCGCCAAAAAGGTCCCCCGTCCCGGCTCCCGACGCACGAGCCCCTGACGCCTCAGCTCGTCGAGCGCCCGACGCGCCGTCGTCCGGCTCACCCCGAACTCGGCCACGAGGTCGGCCTCGCTCGGCAACCTGTCGCCAACCCCGATCTCCCCCGACTCGATGCGCTCCGTCAAACCCAGCAGGATCTGGTGGTACAGCGTCCCCGCGCTGGATCGTGACAACGGCCTCATATAACCATCTGTAACATCAAAGTATTGATGTGTCAATCTTTGCCGGCGATCGGCGCGGACGGTAGCGCCGCGTTAGCGCCGGTGCTATAAAGCACACCCCGTACTAACAGGTCGCTAGACCCGACACAACGAGGCTGTTATATTGTAGTAACAGCTTCCGGAGATCCCGGTGGCGCCCGCCAAGGGAACGAAGCGGCCTAGGGGAAAGGGTCGCGAAGGGGGTGAGGAGCGAAGAGAGAGTTCAGGTGGACGCTTTCTGGCGTCGCGTGCGACTTACAAGGGTAAGGTGAAAGGAGCGGGTAGGCTTTATGGATCTTTCGAGGGTTCTCGAGTTTCCGGTAAAGGAGTTCTTCAAGCAGCCGCGGTCGTTGCTCGGCGCGGGGGCTTACGAGAACGCCGGCCCCGAGGCGGCGGCGATGGGGCTCAAGCACGTGTTGTTCGTGACGACGGGCCTGAGGGGCACCGGGATCATCGACGAGTGCAAGACCAACTTCGAGAACGCGGGCGTCTCGGTCTCCGTCTACGACAAGGTCGAGACGAATCCGAAAGACTACAACGTGATGGATGCCTACAAAGCGTTCACCGAGTCCGAGTGCGACGGGTTCGTCTCCATAGGCGGCGGCAGCCCGCACGACACGACCAAGGGCGCAAGGGTCGTGGCGGCCCACGACGGGCGGAACATAAACGAGTTCCAGGGCGTCAACGCCTCCGAGAAGCTCGAGAACCCGCCGCACATCGCGATCAACACGACCGTAGGTACGGGCTCGGAGACGACGCCGGCCGCGGTCATCACGGATCTGTCCAGCGAGAACGCCCCGCACAAGTGGGTAGCCTTCGATAGGGCGATGACGACGACGCTCGCCATCAACGACCCCGTCCTGTGCATGACCCAGCCGCCCGAGTACGTCGCCTACACCGGCTTCGACACGATAGCCCACGGCTCCGAGGCCTACGTCGGGCGGGTGCAGCACCTCTCGTGCACGCCGGTTGCGCTCGAGGCCGTCAGGATGGTGACGGAGAACCTGCGCGAGGCCACCTACAACCCGAAGAACTTCAAGGCCATGGAGGGGATGGTCTGGGCTCAGTACATGGCGGCGCAGGCGTTCAGCTCCGCGCTGCTCGGGATACTCCACTCCCTCTCTCACGCCGTGTGCGCCTACTACGACATCCACCACGGGCTCAACAACGGCATCGGTATCGCGAGGGTCTGGACATACAACCAGCCGGCGGCGGTTGAGAAGTACGCCGACATCGCGACGGCGATGGGCGAGGACACGAGGGGCATGAACCCGGTGCAGGCCGCCGACCAGGCCATAGACGCCGTGATCCGGCTCGCCAAGGACTGCGGCATCCCCGAGAACTGGGGCCAGGTCACGGAGTACCCGAAGACGCGCATGGGCAAGGGCTGGTACGAGGGCAAGACCGCAGGCGCCATCCAGAGCGACGACGACGAGCTGCAGAAGATGGCCGAGCACATGATGGCGGACGTCTGCACGCCGGGTAACCCGCGCGACCTCACCGTCGAGGGGGCGAAGGAGATCCTGCGCGACTGCATGTACGACCCGATGGAGCGCAAGACCTCAAACGGCTACCGCCAGAACATCTGGGGCTCGGCACCCGAGATGGGCCGCCGCATCCACGGCTACGAGGGACGCGGGGAGTCCTCCGGCGTCGGCCGCGAGCCAGTCTCGACGCCGTAGCGTAGTATCCGAACTGAGGAGGCGGGGGCGGGCGGTTCGTCCGTCCCCGTTTCGGCCCGGCATCCCTATTTTAGAAGGAGCATTTTGTTCGATAGCATCCAAGAGGTAAAGGAGAGGTTAGCTGCGCAGGACTACGTCTCAGACGCGCGGCTGGCGACCGTTGTTTTTCTGGCGACGCGCCTGGGCAAGCCCGTCCTAGTCGAGGGGCCGGCCGGTGTAGGGAAGACCGAGCTGGCGAAGTCGCTCGCGGGGGCGGCGGGGAGGGAGCTGATACGGCTCCAGTGCTACGAGGGCCTGGATGAAGCCAAGGCCCTCTACGAGTGGGAGTACTCTAAACAGCTCCTCTACACGCAGGTATTGCGGGAGAAGATCGGCGAGGTCCTCAAACCGGCCAAGGACCTGAGCGAGGCAGCCGAGATCCTGCGCGGCCAGGAGGACACGTTCTTTAGCGAGAACTTCCTGGTGGAACGCCCGATCCTCCAGGCCCTGCGCTCCGAAGAATCCTCCGTGCTCCTCATAGACGAGATAGACCGCGCCGACGAGGAGTTCGAGGCTTTCTTGCTCGAGTTCCTCTCGGACTTCCAGGTCTCCATACCGGAGATCGGGACGGTCAAAGCGAAAGCTCCGCCCGTCGTCATCCTGACGTCCAACCGGACCCGCGAGCTCTCCGAGGCCCTCAAGCGCCGCTGCCTGCACCTCCAACTCGGCTACCCGAGCGGCGACGTGGAGCTCGAAATAGTGCGCCTCAAGGCCCCCGGCATCGGCGAGGCCCTCTCGGAGGAGCTCGTAAGCACCATCCAGGGCATAAGGGAGCTCGACCTCCGCAAGGCCCCGAGCATCGGCGAGACGCTCGACTGGGCCCAGAGCCTCGTCGTGCTCAACGCCAAGGACCTGTCGAAGGATCTGATCGAGAGCACCATCAGCGTGATCGCCAAGCACGACCGCGACGCCGAGAAGATGCTGGACCACCTCGGTGTGAACGCCGCCGACACCAAGCACCTCGGCCAGACCCAGCCGACCGGCGAGAACCCGTCAGAGGCGATGTACGAGATGCACCGCTCCGCCCACAAGCACGCGCACTAGCGGGGTAGCTCGTGGACACGGTAGTAAACGACTTCGTGCAGGTACTCAGGGACCACCGCCTAAGGGTCTCCCCTGCTGAGAGCATCGACGCCTTGAACGCCTTACAGAACACCGGCATCGGGGAACGCGAGACGGTCAAGGACACCCTGCGGGCGACGCTCGTGAAGAACGGGGAGGACGCCGCCACCTTCGACAGGCTCTTCGACCTGTTCTTCTCGATGCGGCCTGTGGCGGAGAAGCCCGGGGCGCGGGTTACGGGTCACGACCACGATCACGACCACGGCCCGCCGCCGGCGCGGCTGGAGCTCGGGGAGGAATCCGGCGGGCCGAAACCGGAGGAGACGGAGCACACGCACGATAAGGACGAGTCCACGGAGATGCGCAAGTTCTTCGACGAGGAGCGGATGCGCCCATCCAACGACGTGCACGGGGACGCCGAACGGATGCGGCTCTCCATGTTCTCGCAGGAGTTGATCCTGAACCGCAAGCCGGGTGCCATGGAGAGCGCCCTCCAGCGCCTCACCTACCACATGCGCCTCCGCCGCTCGCGCAACATGTTCAACCCGGGCGGCCTGGTGCCAAACCCTGGCGGCGAGGAGATACCGCTCGACGTCTCAGCGGTAGACCTGGAAGAACTCATCGGGCACCTGCACGAGCTCGAGGTGGACGAGGCAATAGTCGAGCAGCTGGAGGCCCAGGCCGAGAACATCCTCAGAGGGTTGCCCGACCTCATAAAGCAGATGCAGGAGCGGGACAAACTCCTGAAGAAGGACGCGGGGGACGACTCGGAGGTGCGGCGGCGGGCGTTGCGCAAGATGCTGCGCTTCTCCGCCTCCGAGCAGCGGGAGATGGAGGCGGCGGTGCGTCGTATCGCGCGCCGGATCCAGGGCGCCAGGACCCGGCGCCTCAAGGAGGACCGTATCGGGCGCATCAGCGTGCCCCACACCCTGCGCCATAACGTCCGCTACGAGGGCGTCCCGTTCGACCCCGTGCTCCGCAGGAAGCGCGAGGGCAAGCCTCGCGTAGCATTGTTATGCGACATTAGCTTGAGTACCCGCAACCTGGCGCGGTTCTGGCTGCACATGATCTACCAGATGCAGTCCCTGTTCTCCAAGGTGAGGACTTTCGTGTTCGTCGCCGACGTGGCCGAGGTTACGCAGGTCCTAGAGGAGCACGACATGAACCGGGCGGTGGACGAGATCTTCTCGGGCCGCATCATCGACGCCGACGTTAACAGCGACTTCGGCAAGGCCGCCGGCCAGTTCCGCGACCAGTTCCTGCCTACGATAAACCACCGCACTACCGTGGTCATCCTCGGCGACGGCCGCAACAACGGCAAGTGGGCGAACCCCCAGGCCCTCGAAGAGATCTCGCAGCACGCCAGGCAGGTCGTCTGGATCACGCCCGAGCCCCGCTGGGGCTGGAACCTCGGCTCGTGCGACATGCCGCTCTACGAGCCGATCTGCGACCGCGTCGAGGTAGTCCGCACCGTCGAGCAGCTCGGCGGCGTGGCCGAGGGCCTGATCAAGGCCCGCGCGTGAGCGCCGAGGAGACGGCGAGCGTCCCCTTCTCCCCGACCGAGCCCTTCCGCTTCTGCCCGGCGGACGGGACGAAGCTCGGGGCCCCGCGCCCGAGCGGGGGCGTCACGTGTCCCCTGTGCGGCAGGTCGTGGTACCGGAACCCGGCACCGGCCGTGGGGGCCGCGATCCTCGACGGCGACAAAGCGCTCGTTACGGTGAGGGCGCGCGAGCCGTACAGGGGCAAGGTCGACGTGCCGGGCGGCTTTTTGGAGGTGGGGGAACACCCGGTGGAGGGCCTCAAGCGGGAGGTTAGGGAGGAGCTCGGGCTGGAGATCGAGGTAGAGACGACGCCCGTGCTGCTCGCCCCACACACATACGGTCCGGAGGGGATCTGGGCCCTGGCGATCGGGTTCAGGGCGCGCGTTCTGGAGGGCACGCCGGACCCGGCGGACGACGTGGCGGAGGCGCTCTGGATCGGCGCGGGGGAAGTGGACGGCGTAGGCTTCGCCTGGGAGCACGACCGCGGGTTCGTTCGGTCGGCCCTGGCACAGAGAGGTTAGGAGGGAAGGGTGGCGGCCCTGGACGGATGGCTCGAAGGCCTAATGCACGGCCCGGCGAGCCTGGGCGCGATCCTGCTTATCAGCGTCCTGCTCGGGCTCCGGCACGCCGCGGACCCGGACCACCTGGCGGCGGTGACCACCCTCATAGCCGCGGAAGACGACCCGGACAAGGTCCGCAAGGCCGGTTTCATGGGCCTTTCGTGGGGCGCGGGGCACGGCACGACGCTAGTGCTGATAGGGCTGCCGCTAGTGCTCTTCGACCGCTTCCTGCCCGGGGTCGTCCAGCAGGCCGCCGAGGCCCTGATCGGCGCGATAATAATCCTGCTCGCCGTGAGGTTGCTGTTGCGCTGGCGGCGCGGCGTCTTCCACGCCCACGCCCACGCCCACGGCGGCGAGCCGCACCGCCACGTCCACTCCCACGCCCGCGACGAGGCACACGAGCATCCCCACAAGAGGCGCACGCCCCTCGGGGCCTACGGGGTGGGGCTCGTGCACGGCGTCGGGGGCTCCGGCGGGCTCACGCTCTTGCTGCTCTCCACCATCTCCGACAAGGTCCAGGCCGCCGGCGCGCTGCTGCTCTTCGCCGCGGGCACCGCCGTCTCCATGGCGCTGCTCTCCACGGCCTTGGGGCTCGCCATAGCCGGCGGGCCGCTCGGCAGAAAATTCGAGAGGGTGGCCCCGGTGCTCGGCGTGCTCGGCGTGACTTTCGGGGCGTGGTACGCGCTGGGCGCCCTCGGGGTGGTGGTTTATCCGTTTTAGCTGTCAGCTTTTGCCCGTAAGATAGGGATGACAACGACAGGACCATTAGGTCCGGGAAGAGAGGACGCAATGCCCAAGTACGTGATCGAGAGGGAACTGCCGGGGGCCGGAGACCTGTCCGACGAGGAGCTGCAGGGCATCTCGCAGACCTCCTGCAACGTCCTCAACGACATGGGGCCGCAGATACAGTGGGTCCAGAGCCAGGTGACGGACGACAAGATCTACTGCACCTACATCGCCCCGAACGAGGACATGATACGCCAGCACGCCGAGCAGGGCGGCTTCCCGGCGAACAAGGTCTCCGAGGTACGCTCGGTCATAGACCCGACCACCGCGGAAGCGTAGGGTCGGCCTCAGCGAACGCCCCCCTACGGGGTATCAGGTCGGGCGGTCTTCCCAGGCAGGAGACCGCCCGGCCGGGCCTCGGCTAGCACGACGAGCATCGCCGGCGGTCCCCTGCGGGCCAAGCCCTTGGCCGTCCCGTCCGGGACGACGGACACCCCTGCCATCTCGGCGTAGGAGATGCTATCCGTGTGGCGCAGGACCAGGGCATCACCCTTGTCGGCCCTGACGTTCTGGAAAGCGGGCTCGAGTTTTGGGCGCCGGCCGTTCAGTAGCGGCTCGTGAACCACCTCTGCCACTTCCACCACGGCACGTGGACCGTGACCTTGCCTGCGGGCCACGGCATGGACACGGCGGGGCGCCCCTCCCTCTTGGCGTCCCTGTACTCAGCCTCCGTCGCCACCCAGACCACGACGCCGCCCCGTTCGTAGGAGAGCGGGCCCGAGACGGCCCTGAAGCCGCGAAGGGTCTCGCCGTTCTCGGCGAGCAGGTCCACCTGCTGGCCCGGGTCCGGCACGAGGGGCGGTCTGTTTTTTCCAAACGTCATCTACACCGGCCGCTTGACGGTCACTACGCGTCCCGGGCATTCTACCCGCAGGCGCATCTCTCAGGCTCCCGGGGCGCGGAGGGTAAGGGCGGTGATCTCGGGCCGGCACCCGAACCGGAGCCGCGCGTGGACGGTCCCTAGCCCCCGGTTGACATAGAGGAGCATCCCCCCGACCCTGTGGAGCCCTCGGGTGTAGCGCTGCGAGAAGGGCGGCAACATGGCCCGCCCAAGCAGGGGTATCCGCACCTGCCCGCCGTGCGAGTGCCCGGAGAGCTGCAGGTCGAAGCGACCGGTCGCTGCGGCGACGTCTGCGAAGTCCGGCTCGTGGGCGAGCAGGACGGCCGCCCCGGTCGCGGGCAGGTCGCGCAACACGAGGTCCAGGCGGCTCCTCCCCTCCATGACGTCGTCGATGCCGGCGACGTGCAACCCGGAGCCGCCCCGCCCGAGCGTCACTACCTCGTTGAGCAACTCCGTCAGGCCGGCCTCATGGATGCAGCGCCGGATGAGCTTCACGTCCGTCAGGTAGTCGTGGTTGCCGAGGATGGCGAGGACGCCGTGGGGCGCGGAGAGGCGCCGCAGCGCCCCGACGAGCCTCCCCGTGTCCAGCCTCCTGGCCGAGTAGCTGGCGAAGTCCCCCGTGATGACGATGAGGTCGGGGCTCTCTGCGTTGACCATCTCCGCTATGCGGTCCAGGCGCGCTGGCTTCGCCCAGTCGTCGAGGTGGAGGTCCCCGATCTGGACGACCCGGTACCCGTCGAAGGCAGCCGCGAGCCGGGGCAGGGTCAGACCCATCCGCACGACCTCGAGCCGGCGGGGCTCGACCTCCCTCGCGTAGAGCAGACCGCCCGCGCAGGCGAGCGCCGCGCCGGCGACGAGGCGCCCGAGGCTTCTGCGGAGCGCCAAGCCCTACAGCCTCTCCAGCGCCTCCCGGATCGGCGTCTCCCCCGACAGCAGCTCGAAGGTCTTGCCCACGGTGTTCGGGGCTTCCAGCGCAACGGCGAAGGCGGCGGCCACGTCCTCGCGCGGGATCTCCCTCCGCCGGCCCAGGCTCTCCGCCGCCTCGACCAGCCCCGTTGCGTCCTCCTCGGTGAGGCTCCCGGGGCGGATGATGGTCCACTCGAGCCCGCTCTCCCGCAGCCGCCCGTCGGCCTTCGCCTTGGCCCGCAGGTATGGCCGCATCGCCTCTGGCCCGGCCTCCGGGTCCCCGGCGCCCGTCGAGGAGAGCATGAGGTAGCGCCCGGCACCGTTCTTCTCTGCGGCCTCGACGAGCTTGGCGGCACCGCCGTAGTCCATAGTCTCCTTGCGGGCCTCGCCGCTCCCCGGCCCCGCGCCCGCCGCGAACACGACCGCGTCGCACCCGGCGACAGCCTCCCCGACGCGCCCGTCCACCTCGTCGTTCTCCAGGTCCACGAGCACCGGCTCAGCACCGTCGGCCTCCACGTCCGCCAGCTGCTCCTCTTTGCGGACCAGGCCGCGCACCTCATGGCCGTTCTCGACCAGCTTCCGCACCAGCCTCCGCGCCGTCTTGCCGTGCGCCCCCGCCACAAGTACCTTCATTCGCTCCCCCTTGTTGGCCTGTCCTTACAGTCTATTACCTGCGTTGGTCCCGGGACGGGAGGCGCAATCGACGCCGTGACCCGGAGATGGGCGGGCGGGCCCGGGTGTAACGACTCCTGCTCTTCCTTACGTCTAACATTAGGAGAAGGGA
>DATFPF010000107.1:0-2178 GCA_035264945.1 Rubrobacter sp. | reverse complement strand
CGAGGGGCGCTGCGACCCCGAAGCCAACGACCCAACCCCGCAGCCGGTCCAGCCCGTCCGGGCCGATGTACCCCGAGAGTCCGGTCAAGCGGGCGACGACCACCAGGGCCGCAAGCGCGAGCCCGATGCCGAGGAGCCTGCGTGAGGTAGCCGACCTCGTCCAGGCCCTCCACCGGCGGCGCGGTCGGGTGGGAGCCCGTTGCCACGATAACGCTCCGCGCCAGGAGGCGCCGGCCGTCCACCGCCACAAGGTCAGGCGCCTCGAAGCGGGCCTCGTCCTCGAACACGTCGACGCCTAGCCCGCGGAAACGCTCCGGGCTGTCGTGCTCGCCCGCCGCCGCTATTACCCCCTCCATCCTGTCCATCACCGCAGGGAAGTCCACCTCGGCCCCGCCGCTCACCACGCCGTACTCGTCGGAGTGCCTGACAAGGTGCGCGACCCGGGCGCTCTTTACGAGGGTCTTCGTCGGGACGCACCCGCGGTAGAGGCAGTCGCCGCCGAGCTTGTCCCGCTCGACGAGCGCTACCCGCGCGCCGAGCGAGGCAGCCCCCGCGGCCGAGACCAGGCCGCCGGTCCCCCCGCCTATTACCACCAGATCGTAGTTCGACGCCAAAGTCAAAGCTCCTTCTCTCTTCTCGACCCCGCCGCCGCGGCGGGGCGCCCCGAGTTTAAGCGGTGGTCTTCGCGCGGACCCTGTGCCCTCTTACGAAACGCCTGCCGGGGCCAGATCGCGCCGGGATGCCCCCCGTTCCAGGGAGTAAACTGGAGGCCATGACGATGGTAAAGGTATGCGGGATAACGAACGTGGCGGACGCCCGCGTCGCCGCCGAGGCCGGGGCCGACGCTGTGGGCTTCATCTTCGCCGAGAGCCCGCGCAGGGTCGGTGTGGAAGAAGTTCGAAGGATCTCCATCGCCCTCCCCGATAACGTCCTGAAGGTCGGCGTCTTCGTGAACGTAGCGCCCGAGGAGGTGCTGCGGGCCGCGGCTGCGGCTGGCCTGGACGTGGCCCAGCTCCACGGCGACGAGACGCCCGAGACGGTTGCCGCCGTCCGGGCTGGCGGCCTCCCTGTGATGAAGGCCATAAGGGTGCGTAACCAGGACGACCTCGCGGACGTCGAAGGGTTTGACGCTGACCTGTACTTGCTTGACGCGTACAGCGAGAAGGCGCGGGGCGGGACCGGAAACAGGTTCGAATGGGGGGTGGCGAAATCGCTAAAGGGGCGTGGTAACATCGTCGTCTCCGGGGGGCTCGCGCCGGAGAACGTGCGTGAGGCCGTGGACTTTTTCGAGCCCTACGGCGTGGACGCCTCCTCATCCCTAGAAGACGCGCCAGGAAAGAAGAACGAAGATTCCGTTCGGAGGTTCATCGTTGCGGCAAAAGGTTGACAACCGGGAGGGGTACTTCGGCGCCTTCGGCGGCAGGTTCGTCCCCGAGACCCTGATCCACGCCCTCGAAGAGCTCGAGGAGGCCTACGGGCGCTACCGCAATGACCCCGAGTTCAACGAGGAGCTAGATCGCCTCGCCCGCGACTTTGTAGGCCGCCCGACCCCTCTCATGCTCGCCGAACGCCTGACGAAGAAGTGGGGCGGGGCCAACGTGTGGTTCAAGCGGGAGGACCTCGCGCACACGGGGGCGCACAAGATCAACAACGCCCTCGGCCAGATGCTCCTCGCCGAGCGCATGGGCAAGACGCGCATCATCGCCGAGACCGGCGCTGGCCAGCACGGCGTCGCCACCGCCACGGTCGCCGCCCTCTACGGCCGCGAGTGCGTCGTCTACATGGGCGAGGAGGACACGAGGCGCCAAGCCCCGAACGTGCTCCGCATGAAGCTCCTCGGCACGGAGGTAGTCCCCGTAACTACCGGCTCAGGCACCCTGAAGGCGGCGCTCAACGAGGCGATCCGGGACTGGGTGACGAACGTGGAGGACACCCACTACATAATAGGCACCGTCGCGGGCCCTGCCCCCTACCCCCGGCTCGTCCGCGACCTCCAATCGGTGATAGGGCGTGAGCTCGAGGCCCAGAGCCGGGAGCGGTTCGGCGGCGACCCTGACGCCATCGTGGCCTGCGTCGGCGGCGGATCCAACGCGATAGGCGCCTTCCACCCGTTCGTCGGGCGCGAGAACGTGCGCCTGGTCGGCGTGGAAGCCGCCGGGCGGGGCCTGGATACGGGCG
>DATFPF010000106.1:0-14076 GCA_035264945.1 Rubrobacter sp. | reverse complement strand
CCCCACCTGTCGCGCAGGTCTATAAAGACGAGGCCGCCGTGGTCCCGGCGGCGGTGGACCCAGCCAGCGAGCCTGGTCCTCTCGCCGACGTTCTCCTTGCGCAGGCCGCCCGCGTCCTGGGTCCTGTAAGGGTTATTGTGGTCCATCGTCCGCCTCCTGGTCGTCGTCCGCCAGCCCGGGTCCGGTGGGCGTGGAATCTTCCAATGTTAGCCGAAAAAGGTCACCCCGACGGGCGCGGGCAGCGGGCGCGGCGCTCGTTGCGTGCGTTTGGCCGCCGTGCTAAGTTAGCGCAGGTCCGGCCGGGAACCCGACGGCGGGCCACGATCACAGGTCGGCGGCCGGGAGAGAGCACTATCGCACGCATCGGCGCCAAAAGATGGTCCGCGCGGCCCCTCGTGTTTGCGGCCCTCATCTTCCTGCTGCTCCTGTGCGCCGCGTGCGGAGGGGGGGGCGAGGAGGCAAGCGTGCCTGAGGAGGACGCGGAGACCCCGCCCCCGGTCGAGTCGGCGCCGCCGGTCCAGCCCGGCGTGCCCGTCGGCAGGGGGCAGGCGGAGACGATCTCCGATCCCTCCTTCACGCTCAACACGGCGCAGCCCGTCCCGCCAAACTTCAGCGAGGCCTACGGGCGGCGGGCCAGGATCGCCGTCCAGTTCTACAAGCTGGACGAGGACGCCCTCGACTACCCTCAGGGCCTCTCGGTGGACCGGCAGATGCGGGACGCTATGGACGAGCTGAGGGTCCAGTACCCGACCATCGAGTTCTTCAGCTACGACATAGACAACCCCGGGGCGGCGGCCGGTAACGGGGAGCTGCAGGAGGGTGAGTACGGCACGCTCGCGGCGCAGCTTGGGGTCGGGATCACGCCGTTCGTGGCGATGCTCGCTCCGACCTCCGGGGGAGAGTACGTTATCACCAACCTCTTCCAGGGCTACACGCCGCAGGCGGTCTTGAGCCAGGCCCTCTTCGACCTTGCGGCCGTGGAGGTCGAGGACAACACGAGCGACGTGGACGTCGTCATCGAGACGGTTGACGTTACCGACGACGGCGGCGGAATCGAGTTCTTTAGCGTCCAGAACCGCACGGAGAAGTCGGTAAACCTCCAAGGCTACACCTTGCGCGTGCTTAGCCCCGAGGACGCCCAGGTAGACCCGGACGCGCCGCAGGTCACGATAAGCAGCGACGTCAGGATCCCACCCCAGGGGAGCGCCTCCGTCGGGCGCGTACCGGACGTGGTGGACGCCGACGGAGATCGGGTCTCCGGCACCTTCGAGGGCGGCACGAACCTCGACCTGGCGCCGGGCGACCAGGTGGCGCTTCTCGACCCCGGCGGCGCGGTGGCCTCCACCTGGACGGTCTAGGCCGAAAGCCGCTCTGCGGCTGACATTTCGCCCCCGTGAGATACACTAGCCGCACCATGCAGGACCCCGTCTACCTGGACAACGCCGCCACCACCCCCCTGGACCCGAGGGTGCTTGAAGCCATGCTTCCCCACCTCGGGGCCAACCGCGGAAACCCCTCCTCCATACACGCCCGCGGCACCGCAGCGCGGGACGCCATCGAGGAGGCCCGCGCTTCGGTCGCCGCGCTCGTCGGCGCCTCGCCGGGGGAGGTCTTCTTTACCGCGGGCGGCACGGAGGCCGACTGCCTCGCCGTCCTCGGCGTCGCCCGGGCGGCCGGCCCCGAGATGCGCCACCTGGTCGTCTCGGCCGTAGAGCACGCAGCCGTGCGCGAGGCCGCGCGACACCTCGAGTCGGAGGGCTTTGAGGTGACGTGGCTCGGGGTGGACGGGAACGGCCTCGTTGACGCAGACGAGTTCGCATCAGCGCTGCGCCCGGACACGGCGCTGGCGGCCGTGATGTGGGCCAACAACGAGGTCGGCACCGTGCAGCCCGTAGAAGAGCTCGCCGCCGAATGCGCGCGGCGCGGCGTGCCGCTCCACTCCGACGCGGTCCAGGCGGCGGGGAGGGCGCGCATCGAGGTTGCGGAGGCGGGGGTCTCGACGCTCGCGATCTCGGGCCACAAGCTCTACGGGCCGCAGGGCGTCGGCGCGCTTTACGTGCGCGAGGGCACCCCGATCGCCCCGATCCTCTTCGGCGGCGGGCAGGAGGGCGGCCTCAGGAGCGGGACCGAGAACGTCGCCGGCATCGCCGGCCTCGGGGCTGCGGCCGGCCTCGCGCGCGACGAGCTGGAACGCAGGATCTCCCACGAGACCGGGCTGCGCGACCGGCTCATAGACGGCCTGCTCGCCCTGCCCGACGTGGAGCTAAACGGGCACCCCGAGCGTCGGCTGCCCAACAACGTCCACGTCTCGGTGCGGGGCGTTGGCGCGGAGAGCCTCGTGCTCGTGCTCGACGCCCTCGGGTTCGCCATTGGCAGCGGGTCGGCCTGCTCGAGCGGCGGCGACCGGCCATCGCGGCTGCTGCTCGCGCTCGGCAGGGACGAACAAGAGGCGCTCTCGGCGGCCAGGATCACCGTCGGCAAGGACAACACGGCCCTTGAGGTCGAGGGATTCCTCGAGGCGTTCGCCCACGCCGTCGCACGCCTGCGCGAGGTCTCGCCGCTGTACGCGCGTTAGTTGTCAGCTATTGGTTGTCAGCTATTGGTTGTCAGCCATCAGCGATCAGCTTTCAGCACCTAGTCAGAAGGAGATGGGCTTCTTGGTGAACGGTAGTCAGACCGTAAGGACGATGAGGTACTCGCTTGGCACCATCCCACGGCTCACGAAGCTGGTGGCTGATGGCTGAGGGCTACAACCCTCGCGTCATAGACCACCTGGTAAGGCCCTGCCACGCGGGTCGCCTGGAGGACCCATCGGGCAGGGGCGAGTCGGGCGACGCGGCGTGCGGGGACGTGGCGGGGTTCACGGTGCTCGTGCGGGAGAACGCCGTCGCTGACGTGCGTTACGAGGTGTTCGGATGCGCGGCGTGCGTCGCGGCGGGGTCGGCGCTCGCCGGGCTTGTTCACGGGAGGAGCCTGTTGGACGCGGCCCGGGTCTCCAAGGCGGACGTCGAGGAGGAGCTCGGCGGCCCGCTGCCCGAGGGCAAGGGGCACGCCCTGACGCTGGTGCTCGACGCCCTGCACAAGGCTTTCGAGGATCACTGGACCCGCAAGGCCGGGGCTGGGCTTCTCGAAGGGTACGCGGGAGGAGAAGGCGGGGACCCGAACGGCGTGGTCGCGGCGATGAGCGGCGGGGTTGACTCTGCCGTGACGGCGCTGCTTCTCAAGGAGGCCGGTCACGACGTCGCGGCCGTCACGTTCCGGCTGCACGACGGGGAGAAGGGCAGCCGGTCGTGCTGCTCGCCTGACACCGTGCTCTTCGCGAGGGACACGGCGCACAGGATGGGCTTGCCGCACTTCACGCTCAACCTGAAAGAGCTCTTCAACAAGCGGGTGATGCGGGACTTCGTCGGGTCCTACGAAGAGGGGCGCACCCCTAACCCCTGCGTGAGCTGCAACGCCCACGTGAAATTCCACGCGGCGGCCTTTCTGGCGGACGAGCTCGGCTTCGGGGGCGTTGCGACAGGGCACTACGCCAGGGTCGGGGAGGGGCCGACCCTCGCGCGGCCTGTCGACGCGTCCAAGGACCAGACCTACGTCCTGTGGCCCATCCCCAAGGGGCTTCTGGCGAGGGCCGTCTTCCCGCTCGGCGAGTACCGCAAGACGGAGGTGCGCGCGATCGCCGAGGACCGCGGCCTCGCCGTCGCCTACACCCCAGAGAGCCAGGACATCTGCTTTATCCCGGACGGCGACTACCGCCGGTTCGTCCGCAAGAAGGTCCCCACAGAGCCGGGCGACGTCGTGGACGGGGAGGGCGCCGTCCTCGGGCGTCACGCGGGGGTCGTGGACTTCACCGTGGGCCAGCGGCGCGGCATAGGCGTGTCGGCCCCGACCCCGCTCTACGTCACCGAGGTCCGCCCGAAGAGCAGGCAGGTGGTGGTCGGGCGGCGCAAAGACCTCGAGGTGCGGGAGGTGCGGGTCGGGGACCTCAACCACTTCCTTCCGATCGACGAGGCGCGCGCCGTGCAGGTGCGCTACAACTCCGGGCCCGTGGCGTGCAGGGTCGAGGCGGACGGGGAGGGCTGGGTCGCCCACCTGGCGGAGCCGGTGATGGGTGTTGCGGCCGGCCAGTCCGCGGTTTTCTACACCGCGAACGGGGAGCGGGTAGTGGCCGGCGGGGTCGTGCGGCGCGGCGGGGAATAGGGTCGTGTGTCAGGGAGCATCCCGGTTATAATGCGGGTTCGCGGGCCGTTTCGATAGAGGAGTGAGCGGGATTTGGACCTTTTCGTTGAACTGATGAAGGGCTTGCTGTACGCCGGGGTCGCGGTGGCGTTCTTCCTGCTCGCGTGGGCCTTCTTGCGGCTCGCCAGGATCTTCTCGACGACCGAGAAGTCCATAAAGGACGTCTCCGAGCAGGTGGTGCCGCTTATAGGCAAGACGCACACCACCGTGGACAACATCAACAGCCAGCTCTCCCAGCTCGACGAGGCCGTCGGCGACGTGGCCGGCATGACCGACGAACTCGACCAGACAACCACCGTAATAACCCGCGGGGTGCGCGGGGGCGTCATCAAGGTCTCCTCGGCGACGGCGGGCCTCTCGCGCGGCATAAGCACCTTCCTGGCCGGGGACAAGCGGAGCGGGGAGGAGGCGGAATGAACACCTGGGGAAAGGTGGCCGCCGGCGTTATCCTGGGCGTGGCCGGCACTATCTACGCCACCAGCGAGGAGGCAAGAAAGAACCTGCCGAAGACGGCGCGCGACCTGCCGACGAACGTCCGCCGCCGCTACGAGAGCGCGGTGTCGGCGGCCAGGGAGGCCTCCCACTCTCGCAAGGAGGAGATCCTGCGCGAGCTCGAGCGGCACGACAGGGCCCACTCCGGGCAGGCTGCCCGCGCCGAACCTGCGGTCCCGGTCGAGACGACGCCGCCCGCCACGGAGACCGAGGCGACCGCCGAGACGGCGGAGACGGCGGCCGGGCCGGCAGAGACCCGCGAAAACTGACCTAGGCGATCAACTTTTGATGAAGGAGGGAGACGCTTGACCCCCGAAGGTGACCAGCAGTACGCATACCTGACCCTGCCGCCGCGCGGCGAGTTGCGCTCGTGCGTGGGGCTGGTGATGGCTGGAATGGCCGCCAGGGCGAAGGTAGGGGTTGGGGGGCTCGACGAGGCCGTCGCCCTGCTCGAGGACTTCCACTCGGACGACGTGCCGACCCGGTTCCGATTCGCGCTCGCAGACGACGGGGTTCTGGCCGAGGTCGAGGAGCCCCGGGACGAAGGCGGGCAGCGCTGGCGCACGGTAGTAGAGCTGGTCTCTTGAGCCGGAGATACAGGCGGCCTGACAAGGCGCGGACCAGGCGTTTGCTTACGCGCTACCACAAGCACGGCGACCAGGCCGCGCGGGAGAAGGTGATCCAGGAGCAACTGCCGCTGGCGGAGTTCCTTGCCCGCAAGTTCGCCGGGCGCGGGGAGCCCGTGGACGACCTCGTGCAGGTCGCCTCCGTCGGCCTCATCAAGGCGGTCGACCGTTTCGACGTGGACCGCAGGATAGAGTTCTCGACCTACGCCACGCCCAACATCCTCGGGGAGATCAAGCGCTACTTCAGGGACAAGGGGTGGGCGATGCGGGTGCCGCGCGGGCTGCAGGAGCTGCGCCAGTCGGCCAAGGAGGCCATCCGCGACCAGACCGTCAAGAACGGCCGCTCGCCCACGATCCGGGAGCTCTCGGCCGTGCTCGAGGCAGACGAGGAGAGCGTAGCCGAGGCGCTCACCCTCGGGAGGGCCTACAACACCGCGAGCCTGGACGCCCCCGTGAGCCCGGACGAGCGCGAGGGCGACACGATCATGGACCTCCAGGCCGACAACGACTCTCCCATAGAGGGGCTCGAGGACAAGATCCTGCTCCAGAGGGCCGTGGACGGGCTGAGGGAGCAGCAGCAGCAGATCCTCAAGCTCCGGTTCAACGAGGGCAAGACGCAGACGGAGATCGCCGACCGCATCGGCGTTAGCCAGATGCACGTCTCGCGCCTGCTGCGGCGGGCCCTGCAGGATCTGCGACAGGAGCTAACCGAGATGGAGAACGGGCAGAACGGACGCAAGCACACGACGACAATTTCGGACGGGGCCCATGCAGAGCAGTGAGATCAGACGCCGGTTCCTCGACTTTTTCGCCGAACGGGGCCACAGGGTCTACCCGAGCTCGTCCCTTATCCCTTACAACGATCCCACGGTCCTGCTCACGACCGCGGGCATGCAGCAGTTCATCACCTTTTTCACCGGTGAGGAGAAGCCGCCCTCTTCCCGCGCCGTGAGCGCCCAGAAGTGCTTCCGTACCCAGGACATCGAGGAGGTCGGCGACCCTAGCCACCTTACCTTCTTCGAGATGATGGGCAACTTCTCGTTCGGGGACTACTTCAAGAAGGAGGCCGTCGAGTACGCCTGGGAGTTCCTCACCTTGGAGCTGGGCCTCGCGCCCGAAAAGCTCTGGATCACGATCTTCGAGGGCGACGAGGACGCCCCCGAGGACGTCGAGGCCAAGGAGTTCTGGATGTCCGTCGGCGTTCCCGAACACAAGATCTTCGGCCTCCCCAAGGGCGAGAACTGGTGGGGACCGCCGGGCGACTCGGGCCCGTGCGGCCCGTGCTCGGAGGTCTACTTCGACTACGGCGAGGAGTTCGGACTAGGCGACCCCCTGCATGACCCGAAGTACGGCCCCGGCGGCGACGAGGGCGACCCGCGCTTCTTGGAGATCTGGAACCTCGTCTTCAACCAGTACGAGCAGCGCACGGACGGCACGCTCGTGCCCCTGGCGAAGACGGGCATAGACACGGGCATGGGGCTGGAGCGCACCGCGGCCGTCGTGCAGGGCGTGCGCACCGTCTACGGCACCGACCTGTACGCGCCGATCTTCGAGAAGGCCCGCGAGGGGAGCGGCATCACGCTCGGGCAGACCGAGTCCCTGGATCGCGCCCTCCACATCCTCGCCGACCACGCGCGCGCTATAGCTTTCCTCGTCGCCGACGGCGTCAGGCCCGGAAACCAGGGCCGCGAGTACGTATTGAGACGCATAATACGCCGGGCCGCCCGCGAGGTTCGGATAAAGGTGTGGCCGAGCAGCACGAAGGAGATGAGCCCCGTTCCCTTCCTCTCGGGGCTGGTAACGACCGTGGTGGACTCCATGGGCGACTTCTACCGGGAGCTCGGGGAGTCAAGGGCGCAGATAGAAGAGATAGTGCAGCGCGAGGCTGCCCGGTTTATCCAGATCTACGACTCCGGCAAGGAGCTTCTGGAGTCCGAGCTGGCGCGCATGGCGGGCGGCAACTTCCCCGGCGACGTCGCCTTCACGCTCCACGACACCTACGGTTTCCCCGTCGAGGTGACGAGGGAGGTGCTAGCCGAGCGCGGCGTCTCCTTGGACGAGGCCGGCTACGAGGCCGCGATGGACGCCCAGAGAAGGCGGGCAAGGGAGGCGGCGCAGGGCTACGACCGGGCCGTGGCGGCTTTCGGGGGGCAGGAGATCAGGAGCCGCTTCGTCGGGTACGAGCGGGAGCAGGTGGAGACGAGGATCGTCGCGTACGAGAAGTCCCCCGAGGCTCCCGGCGAGGTCTCCGTGGTGCTCGCGGAGAACCCGTTCTACGCCACCGGCGGCGGTCAGGTCGCCGACGAGGGTTGGATCGCCTCCGAGGGCGGCCAGCTAGAGGTCTTCGACGTGGTGCCGGCTGGCGGCTACCAGGTATTGCGGGCCAGGGTGGAGCGGGACGGTTTCGCCGTCGGCGACGCCGTTACCGCCTCCATAAACCGGGTGAGGCGGCAGCAGATAGAGGCGAACCACACGGCTACCCACATCCTGCACTGGGCGCTCCGGGCCGAGCTCGGCTCCGACGTGGTGCAGGCAGGCAGCTACGTAGGCCCCGACAGGCTGCGCTTCGACTACCGCTACGGTGGGAAGGTTCCGGAGGAGCAGGTACGGCGGGTTCAGGAGCAGTGCCTGCTAAAGATCACGGAGAACCAGCCGGTCCGCTACTACACGACGACGCTCGAGGAGGCGCGCGACCTAGGCGCGATGATGCTCTTCGGCGAGAAGTACGGCGACCTCGTGCGCGTCGTCGAGATAGACGGCTTCTCCCGCGAGCTGTGCGGCGGCACGCACGTGCGCGGCACGGCCGAGGTCGGGGCCTTCAAGGTGCTCTCCAACAGGAAGCACGGTGCGGACCTGTACAGAATAGAGGTGGTCACCGGGCGCGAGGCGCTCTTCTACCTCACGGTGACCGCAGAGAGGGCCGAGGCCGTCGCGGGCTCCCTGCGGGTCCCCGTCGAGGAGCTTCCGGCTGCCGTCGAAGGCCTGCGGATGGAGGCCCGCGAGGGGCGTGAGGCCGCGCGCCGGGAGGCGCTCAAGCAGGGGCTCGGCGAGGTGGGCGCGCTGGTCGATGGCGCCGAGAAGATGAACGGCGCGAGGGTGGTCACGGGTCAGGTCGTCGCCGCCGACGTGAAGGGGCTGCGCCAGATCTCCGACGACGTAAAGAACCGCCTGGGCGGACCCTCTGCCGTGGTCCTGGCCGCCGACCTGGACGGGAAGGCCGTGCTGGTCGCGAACCTGCACCCCGACGTCTCGGGGAAGGTGCGGGCCGGCGACATAGTGAGGGAGGTCTCCGACGTCCTCGGCGGGGGCGGCGGCGGCGGGGCTACCATGGCCCAGGCCGGCGGGGGCAACCTCGACGCCATCCCCGACGCCCTTGCCAGGGCGCGCGAGATCCTTGGCCGCAAGCTCTCCGGCGCAGGGTAGACCCTGCCTGGGCAGGGACGCGTCGCCGCGCTGGACCTCGGGGAGGTTCGCACCGGCGTCGCCCTCTCGGACCCCGACCGCGTCATCGCCGCGCCCCTCGACGTCGTGCCTAGCGGCGACCTTACGGACTACCTGAGAGGTCTCCTCGCCGAAAGGGGTGTGGGGGAGGTGGTCGTCGGGGTGCCGAAGACGATGGCAGGGGATCTCGGCCCCCAGGCGCGGACCGTTTTGGCTACAATTGCCCTGCTGAAGCGGGAGTTTCCCGGCGTGCGGTTCGTGGAGTGGGACGAGCGCCTGACGACCCGCATGGCCGTCGCCGGCGGCAAGCGGGCCGGAAAGAAGAAGGGGCGGCGGGCGCCGGTGGACCACCTGGCCGCCGCCCGCATCCTGCAGGAGTACCTGGCGAGGAGGGGGGACCTCTGAGGCGCTACGACAAGAGCAGGCGCGAGGACCGGGCGGATCTCGACGCCAGGTTGGACGCGCTGCGGTCGACTAAAGAGCGGAAACGCCGCGCGAAGCGGCGCTCCAGGATGGGGCCGTTCGTCCTCGGCCTCTTGCTCCTGGCGGGGGCGCTCGGCACCGTGTACCTCATCTACACCTCCGCCTTCGCTGGCGGCGCGGACGCACCCGAGGACCCGGTAAAGGTGGAGGTGGTCAAGGGGGACACGCTATCGGGCGTGGCTTCCAAGCTCGAAGAGGCCGGCGTGATAAAGAGCGCGCTCGTCTTCAAGGCGCAGGCCCGCATCGAGGGCTACGGGACGGAGATAAAGACCGGGCGCTACACCTTCGAGCCGGGACAGGAGAGCGCGGAGATCCTCGAGAAGCTGACCGCCGGTGACGCCGTCCCAACGGTGGCGGTAACGATACCCGAGGGCCTTACCCTCGGGGAGACCGCCGCGACCGTGGCCGCCGGCACGGACGTCGCGGCGGCGGATTTCGAGGCGGCGGCGCGCCAGACCGACTACGGCTACGCCTTCATGGAAGACCCGAGCATAGAGACCACGGAAGGGTACCTGTTCCCCAGCCGGTACGAATTCGAGGAGGGCGTAACGGCCGGCCAGATCGTCGACCGCCTGCTTGGCCAGTATTTGCTTGAGACCGAGACGCTGGACATCGCGGGCGCCGAGGAGCGCCACGGCCTGACGGAGCACGAGCTCGTGACCGTGGCCTCCCTGATCGAGAAGGAGTCGGCCAACGCCGAGGAGCGGCCGGTTATCGCTTCGGTGATCTACAACCGCCTGCGCCGGGACATGCCGCTCCAGATCGACGCCACCATCCAGTACGCCCTCGGGAGGCCAAAGGAGAACCTCTCCTTAAACGACCTGAAGGTGGACTCCCCCTACAACACTTACGAGAACCCTGGCCTGCCGCCCGGCCCGATATGCAGCCCGAGCCGCCAGTCCCTGGAGGCCGCCATCGAGCCGGAGAAGACGGGGTACCTCTACTACGTGCTGAAGGCCAACGGCAGCGAACATTTCTTTACCGAAGACTACCAGGCGTTCCTCCGGGCGAAGGAAGAGGCGGGACGGTAGGCCCGCCGGCCGCCCGACGGTGCTGCGGCTAGGGAGGGTTAGCCGGGAGGTCCTCGACCCTTCGCTGTCCGACCTGCTCGCGATGATCGACGAGGCCCCGCCGGTTTGCGCTTGGCATCTGCCCGAGGCGAGACGCGTGGCCCCGCGCCCGCCGTCGGCTTCTTACGGTGCCCGCTTCCTTGCTAAAGGTTCCCGTGGCCCTTGCCGAAAATGCGGGGACCAGGGACGCGGATCACAGGGGATGGTAGGTCATGGTAGTCGCGTGCACGATCCTGCTCGGCCTCGTCGCGGGCAGCTTCCTGAACGTGGTCGCGCACCGGGCACCGGCGGGCGCGTCCGTCGTGTGGCCGGCCTCGCACTGCCCGAACTGCGGCAAACCCATCCTGCGCATGGACAACGTGCCCCTGATCTCCTACGCGGTGCTGAGAGGGCGCTGCCGCAGGTGCGAGGAACCCATCCCGGCACGATACCCGCTCGTGGAGGGGCTGACGGGGCTTCTGTTCGGAGCCGCGGCATTACGGTTCGAAGGCGCGGGCCAACTCGCGCTCTCGCTGGCGCTGATCTTCGCGCTGATCACGCTCGCCGTCACCGACCTCGAGCACCGGCTCCTGCCCAATGCTGTCGTCGGCCCTGCCTCAATCGCGGGGCTCGTGCTCTCCTTCTGGGGCGGGCCCGCGGCGTGGTGGGCCTATCCCGTGGCGGCGCTGGCGGTGGCGGGCTTCCTCTTCGGGCTCGCCACGGTCTACCCAGGCGGCATGGGCATGGGGGACGTGAAGATGGGCGGGATGCTCGGGCTGTTCCTCGGACCCTACGCCGGGATGGCGGTCTTTGTCGGGGCGCTCTCTGGCATCGCCGCCTACGCGGCTCTGGTCTTCGCCGGCAGGCTCGAACGGGGAAGCGCCCTCCCCTTCGGGACGTTCATGGCTTTCGGCGGGCTCGTCACGCTCTTCGCCGGTCCCCAGTTGTTGGGCCTCTACCTGGACGTGATCGGCGCGGCCTAGGCCTCGTAAAGAGGGCAGAGGAGTCCGTTGGGCGCCCGCAAGATGGGGTGACCGCGATGTCCCCTTCGCCGACGGCGGCCCATGCGCATGGTTCCGACCGCCGCCAGTTCGGCACCAAAACGTGGCGGCGGTCGCCGGTTTTCAATGCCCGCCGCCCCGTGCGGGATCCAAAAGGCCGGACGTCCTAGCGAGGATGCCCGCGTGGCAAATGGGTTGGGCGCATCGCACCATATTTGGCTTGTGGCGAGACAATGGACCATTGCTTGCGCCATTGGCGGGCGCTCCGGCGAGGAGCACGGATGATAAACAGAACCGGGAGAGCTGCCGAAAACACGAGGGTGGGCGGTGCCGGCGAAAAGAAGGCTGGGCTTGCGGGCGACAAGCTCGGTGAGAGCCTGCTTGCCGACGGCAAGATCTCGCGCGCCCAGCTCGACGAGGCGCTCTCCGTCCAGCGCCAGGACCAGCGCCAGCTCGGCCAGATCCTGATCTCCGCTGGCTTCGTGACCCCCGCGGACCTGGCGATGGACCTCGCGAAGAGGCTTCGCCTGGAGTACGTGGAGCTCACCGAGAAGGACGTGGACCGGACCGTTACGGTGGTCGCTGAAGCAAAGCTGCTGCGCAGGCACAACATGCTGCCCCTGCGCGTCGAGGAGGGGAGGCTCGTCGTGGCGATGAGCGACCCTGCCAACTTCTACGCCATCGAGGACCTTAGGATGCTCTCCGGCTACCCAATCAGGCCCGTGGTCGCCGTCGAGGAGGAGATACAGCGGGTCTTCAACAGGGTGTACGCCCTCGGCGGGGACGTTACAAGGATGCTTGCGGACGCGGCCGGCGACGGCCCGGACGGCGACCACGGGGTCGTTGAGCTAGGTGAGCACATAAACGCGGAGAACGCGCCCGTCATCCGGCTGGTCGGCTCGATCCTGCAGCGCGCCGTGGGCGAGGGCGCCTCCGACATACACTTCGAGCCCCGCGCCGACGAGCTCACCGTGCGAGTGCGCGTCGACGGCGTGCTGCGCAAGATCATGGGCGTGCCCCCCAAGCTCCAGAGCGGCGTCCTCGCCCGGTTGAAGATCCTCGCCGACCTCGACATAGCGGAGCGGCGCCTGCCCCAGGACGGGCGGTTCTCGGTAAGGTTGGGCACCCAGAAGCTCGACCTCCGCGCCGCGATATTGCCCACCGTCTTCGGGGAGAAGGTGGTGCTCCGCCTCCTCGATACCTCCAACGCCCAGGCGAACCTCGGGCACCTTGGGTTCCCCCCCGAGACGCTGCGCCGGTACGAGGAGGTCTACACGCGCCCCTACGGCACCGTGCTCGTCACCGGGCCGACGGGCTCTGGCAAGTCCACCACGCTCTACGCGACCCTCGAGGAGCTGAACTCCCCGGAGAAGAACATAATCACCGTCGAGGACCCGGTCGAGTACAGGATGCCCGGCGTCAACCAGGTCCAGGTAAACCCGAAGGTCGGCCTCACGTTCGCCTCCGGACTAAGGAGCATCCTGAGGGCTGACCCGGACGTCGTGATGATCGGCGAGATCCGCGACAGGGAGACCGCCAAGACCAGCGTCGAGGCGGCCCTCACGGGGCACATGGTCCTCGCCACCCTCCACACCAACAACGCCCCCGCCGCCGTGACGCGCCTGACGGAGATGGGCGTCGAGCCCTTCCTCACGTCTTCGGCGGTCGACTGCGTTATAGCCCAGCGCCTCGCCCGCAGGCTCTGCGGGCGCTGCAAGCGCCCCACCGAGCTGGGAGAAGAGGCCCTCTCGGCCATAGGCTTCCCGCCGGACGGGTTGCCCGAGGGCAGGTGGAACTTCCACGAGACGGTCGGATGCGACCGGTGCTCGGGTACGGGCTACAGGGGGAGGATCGGCATCTACGAGATGATGATCCTCACCGACGAGATAAGGGAGCTCGTACTCAGGCGCGCCTCGTCCGACGAGATGGGCCGGGTCGCCGAGGCTTCGGGCATGGTGCGCCTGAGGGAAGCGGGCCTGAGAAAGGCAGCCCAGGGCATCACGACCGTAGAAGAGGTCTTGAGGACCGTGGTCTAGGCCGGGCCTGGCCCCGAACGACCGTAAGAGAGATGGAGCGAAGATGATTCGGACAGGGCTCAACGATTACCTTTTCGACGCCGTGGGGGAGGGGGCGAGCGATCTTCACGTGACGGCCGGCCTGCCGCCGATGGTGCGCGTGCGGGGCCAGGTAAGGCCTCTGGACTACGAGCCCCTGACGGCCACCGCCACGCGGGAGCACATCTACGACATCCTCTCCGGCGACCAGCGCCAGCGCCTGGAGAACGAGTGGGAGCTCGACTTCTCCTACACCCTCCCTCGCACCGCGCGCTTCAGGGTAAACGTCTACTTCCAGAAGGGCGCCATCGGGGCCGCCTTCAGGACCATCCCCCACGAGATAAAGACGCTGGGCGAGCTCGGGCTGCCCAAGGCCGTCGAGGACATGACGGAGAAGCCGCGCGGCCTAGTGCTCGTGACGGGGCCCACCGGTTCGGGCAAGTCCACCACGCTCGCGTCGATGATCGACAGGATCAACGAGACGCGTAGCGAGCACATCATGAGCGTCGAGGACCCGATAGAGTTCCTGCACACCCACAAGAAGTGCATCGTCAACCAGCGCGAGGTCAACCAGGACACAAAAAGCTTCGCCGCCGCCCTCAAGCACGTCCTCAGGCAGGACCCGGACGTGATCCTCGTCGGCGAGATGCGCGACCTGGAGACCATCTCGCTTGCCGTGACCGCCGCCGAG
>DATFPF010000105.1:0-43763 GCA_035264945.1 Rubrobacter sp. | reverse complement strand
ACGCCCAAGACAACCGCATTTTGCGGTAGCCGAGTGTTAGCGGCTGATAGCCGAAGGCTGAGGCCCGGAACAAAAAAACGGACCCCCGGAGAGATCCGGGGGCCGTACCCATTTGAGCCTTGCGCAGGTATCCTTGTTTCTAGCACGTCCGCCTGAATGACCAGAGAGGCGGATTAGAGATAACCCAGGATCCCACATGGGATTTAGGTGGGGCTAGGTCAGAGCCACCTCTCCCAGAAGATACCCGCGGCTACTACTGCTCGATGCGTCTATCTGGATCACCTCCTCTCAAGCGTGCTTTCGACTAGCGAGGATTCTACTACCACCAAAGACACGCGGCAAGAGATATTTTTGTGGAGCGGTCAGCCCGCTCCGGCCTGCGGCCTCCGCTCTCAGCCTCGTGGTCTCCGGTGGTTGCCGCAGAAGACCTCGTCGCCCTGTGGGCACCGGGCCCTGCGGAAAGGGGAGCTTAGAAGCCCAGGAGCCGAAAGCCGACCGCTGAAAGCTAGTAGCTGACAGCTATTTCCCCTCGATCCGGAGCCGCAGCAGGTCGAGGGCCCCGTTGGCGCTCCGCTCCCGGATGGAGCCCCTAGAGCGCGCCCACGCCGTCAGGTCCAGCTTCTCGGCCACGGTCCCTTCGGCGTCGGCCACACCGACGTAGACGAGCCCGACCGGCTTCTCATCCGTGCCGCCGCCGGGCCCGGCGACGCCCGTGACGGAGAGGCCGTAGTCCGCGCCCGAAAGCTCGCGGGCGCCCTCGGCCATCGCCCGGGCGACGGGCCCGGAGACGGCGCCGTGCTCAACGAGAAGTTCCTCGGGGACGCCGAGCACGCGCGTCTTGGAGGCGTTGGAGTAGGTTACGAAGCCCTCCTCGAAGTACGCCGAGGAGCCGGCGATGTCCGTGAGGCGCTTGGAGATCAGGCCCCCCGTGCAGCTCTCGGCGAGGGCCACGGTGGCGCCGCGCCCGCCGAGCAGGCGCCCGACGGAACCTTCCAGGGTCTCCCCGTCCTCGCCGAAAAAGTACTCGCCGAGGCGGGCGAGGATCTCCCTCTCAACGGGCTCTATCTTGCCGTGGGCCTCCTCCTCGGTGGCGGCCCGGGTAGTGATGCGCAGCCTGACGCGGCCCTGTCCGGCGAGCGGGGCTACCGTCGGGTCCGAGGCGTCCAGGAAGTCCTGTACCTTCTCGGCGAGCGCGGACTCGCCGATGCCGGCGAAGTGGAGCGTCTTCGAGACGATCGAGCCGTCGCTGCGCTCGCGTATTAGGGGCTCCAGCGTCTCCTCGAACATCCGCTTCATCTCCGAGGGCACGCCTGGAAGCGTGGCGAAGAGGGTTCCCTCCCACTCCACGAGCGCCCCGGGGGCGGTCCCTAGCGGGTTCGGGATGAGCCTTGCGCCCTCGGGGAAGAGGGCCTGCTTGTAGTTCGACGGCGTGGGCTCACGCCCGAACTTGGCGAACTTCTCGTCGATGTGCCTGCGGGCCTCAGGGTACTCGACCATCGGGCGGCCGGTCAGCATGCCGAGGCATGCGTTCGTAAGGTCGTCGGATGTAGGGCCGAGGCCGCCGGTTGTGACGACAAGGTCGGCCCTGGAGGCGGCGTCCTGCAGGGCGCCGATGATGCGCTCGTTGTTGTCGCCGACCGTGGTGTGACGGTACATGCTCACCCCGAGGGCGGCGAGCCTCTGGCTGATCCAGGCCGTGTTCGTGTCCACGAGGTCCCCGAGCAGCATCTCGGTCCCGATGGTTACTATCTCCGCGCTCTTTATGTCTCTCTGTCCGTTCTGCATCGGTTTATTCTACAATCCGCCGGATGGTAGACCGTGAGAAGTTCTACGCAGCCGAGCCCGCCGACGTCTTTGCCCGCGAACGCCTCTCCGCCAAACGCTACGGCCACACCCTGCGGGTCGCGGACACGGCCGAGTACCTCGCGCGCGCCCACGGCCTCGATCCCGGCCGCGCCCGCCTCGCAGCCCTCCTGCACGACACGGCCCGCGAGTTGTCCCCGGAGCAGTTCCTGGGGCTGGCCGGCGACCTGAACCTGCCCGTCGGGGAGCCGGAGCGGGAGAGCCCGAAGCTGCTGCACGGCCCGGCGGCCGCGGAGCTTGCGCGGCGGGAGCTTGGCGTCGGGGACCGCGAGGTCCTCGACGCGGTAAGGGAGCACACCACGGGCCGCCCGGGGATGGGCCCGCTCTCGCTCGTCCTCTACGTGGCGGACAAGATAGAGCCGGCCCGCGACTACCCGAGCGTCGAGGACCTGCGCCGGCTGGCCGGGGAGGACCTGCGCGGGGCCGCGGCCGAGTCCCTGCGGCGGTCCATCGCCCACAACGAGGAGCGGGGCCGCCCCACGCACCCGGCGAGCACAGAGACGCTTGCGTGGCTAGAGGAGGCCGAGGATGGCCCGTAGCGACGGGTTGAGCTGCAGGATGGCGTAGAGCGCCACCATCAGGGCCCCAAGCGCGACAGCGACCTCGACCGCCCCCCCGGACTTTACGCCCCCGGGCAGCAGCCGGAACGTTCGCCCCACGGGCCACAAGAGCGGCACGCCCCTGGTGTTCAGCGCGTCGGCGAAGACGTGGGAGGCGTAGCCGGCAACGAGGGCGAGCGTCAGGTTCGGGTAGCCGCCCAGGAAGAGGTAGATGGGCAGGGCGAAGATCAGGGCGCCCAAGATCGAGTGCGTCAGCGTCCGGTGCCCCACCGTCCGCACGAGCACGAAGGAGGCGGTCCGCAACGCCCAGCTAAGCGGCCGGCTCAGGGCGTTCAGGACCGGGTTCTTCGACCGGCTAAGGCCGTTCCCTAAAGTGCTGCGCGGGTTGTCCACGTCCGGCAGCCAGGCGGCCACGACCGCCGCGGGGTAGACGTAGGCGGGCGGGTCCGCCCCCGTCACCAGGGCGGCGCCAGCCAGGGCCGCCACGCCGAAGACCGCGTGCGTGGTCCCGTTCAAGCCGGGAGGGGGAGTGGGACGCCCCGGGTTATTGCTACAGCGGCCTCTTCACCGTCTCGCAGCCGTAGTTGATCACGTCCGAGCGGTCGGCGAAGACGAAGTCCTTGCCCTTCCCGCAGTCGATGATGTCCTGCGTACCATCATCGGCCATGATGCGGTCGTCGCCGCTGTTGCCGAAAATCTTGTCCCTGCCGCTGCCGCCGTATATCTCGTCCGGCCCGCCGCGGCCGGAGAGGCGGTCGTTGCCGCCCAGGCCCCTGATGGTGTCCTTCCCGTCGGTGCCCGAGATGTCGTCCGGTCCGGAGGTGCCCCTGAACCCCGCCGCGAAGGCCCCCCCGCCGACGAGTAACACACCGATCAGCATAACGACGCAAGCCAGCGCCAGTCTCCTTCTCATTGTTTCCTCCCCGGGATGGGCCACAAGCTCTTACCAACGACGCACCGCATTGTAGGACACACCCCCCGCGCGCGCATCGGCCAAATGAGGGAGAGTCGAGGGAGAGTCCTTTCCTAACGTATGATCCCACGGGCCGTCATGGGCTTACCGGCACGCCGCCTTGGACCGGCGGGCTCTAGTCCCCGGAGGAGCCGAAGCCCCCCTCCCCCCTGCCGTCCGTTCCGCCTTCGAGCCTCTCGACCTCCACGAAGGCGGCGTCCGCGGCCCGGACGAGGACGAGCTGCGCGACCCTCATGCCCGGCTCGACCCTGAAGGTCTCCCCGAGGTCGTGGTTGATGAGGGGGACCCGTATCTCTCCGCGGTACCCGGAATCTATGAGGCCGGGCGCGTTTACGAGGGAGACGCCGTGCTTAACGGCGAGCCCGCTCCTCGGCAACACGAGCCCGGCGTACCCTGCCGGTATCGCCAGCGAGACGCCGGTACCGACGAGCGCCCGGCCGCCGGGACCGAGTTCGGCCGCCTCGACCGAACGGAGGTCATAACCGGCGTCGCCCGCGTGCGCCCTCGCGGGCGCGCAAGCCCCGGGCACGAGAAGGCGAAAAGCGACGCGCAAGGGGAGATCCGGGCTCATCCGGGGCATGGTAGCACCGGGAGGTCTCGGGCATCGGGATTCGGTGATGGCCGCCTTCCTGACGGCCGGTACCCGGGGCCTGAAACCTTTACCAAGCTGGTATTCTTCCATCATGAGCGAAAGCACGAGCCAGACAAAGAGGCGGTACCTCGTCACGTCCGCGCTGCCCTACGCCAACGGGCCCTTGCACGTCGGCCAGATCGTGGGCGCCTACCTCCCGGCGGACGCCTTCGTCCGCTACCTGAGGGCGCGCGGGGAGGACGTGGTCTACGTCTGCGGCACCGACGAGCACGGCGTCCCGATCACCCTTACAGCCGAGCGGGAGGGGAAGGACCCCCAGGACGTGGTCGACTACTGGTGGGCGCACATGAAGGAGACGTTCGCCCGCTTCGGCGTAAGCTTCGACAACTTCTCCCGTACCTCCACACCCCTGCACGCGAAGAACACCCAGCTCTTCTACCGCAAGCTCAAGGAGGGCGGCTACATCTCGGAGGCCGAATCCAAGCAGATGTACAGCCCTACGGAGGGCCGCTTCCTGCCGGACCGCTACGTCGAGGGGACCTGCCCCGTGTGCGGCTACAAGGAGGCAAGGGGCGACCAGTGCGACAACTGCGGCTCCTGGTACGAGGCCTACGAGCTTATAGAGCCCCACTCCAAGGTGACCGGCGGCCCCGCCGAGGTCCGCGAGACCACGCACCTCTACCTCGACCTGCCGAAGTTCTCCGACCGCTTGCGCGAGTACGTCGCGAGCCAGGAGCACTGGCGCACCTCCGTCAAGAACTTTATCCTCGGGATAATCGACGGCGGGCTTGAGAAGCGGCCCATAACCCGCGACATCCAGTGGGGCGTGCCCGTGCCCGAACCTGGCTTCGAGGACAAGCGCTTCTACGTCTGGTTCGACGCCTGCATCGGCTACATCTCCTCCACGATGGAGTGGGCCGAGGGCGTGGGCGAGCCGGACCGCTGGCGAGAGTACTGGCAGGAGCCGGGCACGAGGCTCATCCACTTTATAGGGAAGGACAACACCGTCTTCCACGCCCTGGTCTGGCCTGCCCTGCTGATGGGCACGGGCGAGGACGGCGAGGAGCCGTACGTGCTCCCCTACGACGTCCCGGCCAACGAGTTCATGAACCTGGAGGTGGTAGTCGACGGCGAGCGGCGGGCGGTCCAGATGTCCACGAGCCGCAACCTGGCGGTCTGGCTGCACGAGGCCCTCGACCGCTTCCCGGCCGACCCCTTGCGCTTCTACCTAGCCTCGAACCTGCCTGAGACCGGCGACGTGGCCTTCTCCTGGCGGGACTTCGGGGGCCGGGTGAACTCGGACCTGATCGGCAACCTCGGCAACTACATCAACCGCGTCCTCTCCTTCGCCGAGAAGTACGCGGACGGCGAGATGGTCAGGCCCGCGGAGCTCCCCGACGACGCCAGGGCCGTCTTCGAGGACTTCAAGGAGCTCGAGAGGCGCTACGAGGAGCGGATGCTCGCCCCGAAGCCGCGCGAGGCCCTCGGCGAGCTTCTCGCCATGGGGCGTCGGGCCAACCGCTTCTTCGACGCGTCGGCCCCCTGGAAGACCCGCAAGGACGACCCCGAGCGCGCCCGGGCGACCCTCTACGTCTGCTCCGTCCTGCTTGGCTCCATCGCCTACCACGCGGCCCCCTACGTCCCCGATGCCATCGAGAGGCTCGGGGGTTTCTTCGACGGGCCGATAGCCCGCGTGTCGGACCTGGAGGAGTTGCCCGAGGGTTACAACGTGACCGGGGCGAAGCCGCTTTTCCAGAGGATCGAGGACGCCGACATCCTCGCCGCAGAAGAGCGGCTCTCCCGCGCCGTGCGCGGGGAGTAACCCGGAATTGGCCTAGCCGGCCCCCTCCTTCGTCCCCCCGTCAGGGGACACCCTCGCGCCGAGGAGGGCTATGGCGACCCCGGCAAGCGCGATGGCCCAGAGCGCGGCCCGCAGGCCGAAGGCCTCCGCGAGGCCGCCGACCAAGACGGGACCTAGCAGGAACCCGCCGTAGCCCAACGTGGTTACCACGGAGACGGCGGCCCCCGTGCCGCCAGGGGCCAAGTCCCCTGCGACGGAGAAGGCTATGGGTGCGACGGAGGAGAGCGCCAGGCCAACTACCAGGAACCCCCCGACGACCAGCGCGGGCTCGCGCGTGACGAGGGCGATGGCCATGCCGGCCGCCGTTAGAAGGCCAGCGCACAGAAGCGTGATGCGGTCGCCGAAGACCCGCACCGCGCCCGCGGTCCCGAGCCTGCCCGCGGCCATCGCCGCGTAGAAGACGGCGACCCCGGAGCCGCCGAGAAGGGCGGGGAGGCCGAGCGTGTCGCGCAGGTAGATGCCGGACCAGTGCTCCATCTCCCCCTCCGAGCCGAGACCTAGCGTTGCTATCCCCCCGACCAGGAGCAGCGGCAGGTGTCGGTAGAGCGCGTAATGGGCCCACACGCCGGCCCCCTCGTGGCCCTCCCGCCCCACCGCAGGGAAACGGGTGCTCGCGAAGGCCAGGAGCAGCAGCCCGAGCGGCACGAGCAGGACGAGGTAGACGGCCCGGTAGTCCGTGCCGGCCTGCACCAGCACGCCGGCGCCCACGGCCCCGACGGTGGCGCCGGCCGAGAAAGATGCGTGGACGAGCGACATGAACCGCCGCCCGGTCGCCTGCTCCAGGTCCACGGCCGCCGAGTTTATGCCGACGTCGTAGAGGCCGGAGGCAGAGTAGAGGACGACCAGCGTGACGAGCAGGGCGACGTAGCCCCCCGAGAGGGCGAGGCCCGAGATCCCGAGCCCAAGCACGCCGCCGCTAAGGACCAAAAAGACCTTCCGCCCCAGCCTGTCAGCGGTCCAGCCCAGGCCCGCCATCGCCAGGATCGAGGCCGCCGCCCCGACGAAGAGCGCCGCCCCGAGCGGCCCCGGGGATAGATCCAGGGCACGGCTCAGGTCCGTCAACAGGACGGCGAAGACGCCCCAGAAGAGGCCGAAGAAGCCGAAGGCCCCGAGCCCCACGGCCAGGAGCCCGCGGGCCGGGGGCGGGCCCTGGCTCGGGCTACTCGACCTCGTAGCCCTCCTCTCTCCAGGCGCCGAGGCCCCCCTCCATGTTCGCCACGTTCGTGTAGCCCATCTCCTTGAGGCTCTTCGCCGCCAGGGAGCCGCGGCCCCCGAGGGCGCAGTGGACGACGATACGGGCGTCCTTGTCCGGCAGCTCATCGGCCGCCTTGTACTCAAGGAGCCCCCGCGGCAGCGGCTTCGCGCCGGGGACGTGGCCCGCCTCGAACTCGTCCGGCTCCCGCACGTCTACAACGGTGACGCTCTCGCCTGAACGGAGCGCCTCGTGGACCGCCCCGACGTCCGTCTGCTCCGTCTCGGCCTTCGCCTCCGAGACCAGTTCCTCGTAGCTCTTCGCCACGGCGTCCTCCTACCTCTAGCGCCTTCCTACCGGGGCCAGATGTTAGCAGCCGCCGGCGACGGCTACGCCTTCCTGTTCTGCGTGGAGACCGTGACCGTGCCGTCTGGCAGGTCGCCGATCTCGTAGTCGCCGAAGAGGATGGGGTCGGCGGTGCGCAGGCAGAGGAAGAGGCGGATGGCGAGGCCCCGGATCTCGCTCTCCGCGTGCGCGTCGGCCCGCATCTCGATGATGTGCCGCAGGGCCCTGACGTTCCCCGTGAAGACCATCGGCGCCTCGGTCTCGTTGGGCAGGAGGCTGCGCGCCGTCTGCTGCACCTTCTTGCGCGCGTCGGTCTTCTGGTCCGCCGAGAGCATGGCGTGGCCCTCGCCCTGCCGCCCCAGAAGCCGCTCGGCCATCTCCTCGTACCCGGCGGCGGCCCGGTCGGCCCGCTCCTCGAAGAGCCGGTGCAACTCCGCGTCTTCCTGGTACTCGGGCCGTTCCACGAACCGCAACACGGCCCCGGAGACGTACCTTTGCGAGATCTGGGAGAAGGCGGCCCCGGCCCTGTGACGAACGAGCTCGTGGGTGACGCTGCGGCTTATGCCGTAGAGCAGGAAGCTGAAGCTCGCGTGCTCGAGCACGGAACCGTGCCCGGCCGAGGTCAGACGCCCGAAGTACGAGGCGGCGTTCTCGTTGGTGGTGCGCCTTGGCCCGAACGACGCGTAGCAGAGCTGGCCCGCCGTCTTGCAGAGCTGGGAGGAATCCGGGAGATCCGTCGGGTCGTCCAGGTACCCCGGGAAGCGGAGGTCAGGGTCGAAGCCCTCCAGAAAACCGCCGAGGCCGTCGACGTTGGTCCGCGGCCTGGTAAGGATGACGACGCCTGGGGTCTTGAGGTAGGCGGTCCCAGCGTCGGTACGAAAGACCGGGGAGTGGATGGCGGGGAAGCCGTCCTGGACTACCCCACCCATGCCTCTGAAAAGTTCTTCTGCGCGCGCGGCGCTGCGTTCGGTGGTCTCCAATAGGCTCCCTTCTGTTCCGACCTGGCGACAGGGTAGCCCATCGGCGACGCGTTAGCTTGTCGGCCCGCTCCGGCTTCGCCTCCGCTTGTCGGCCCGGCGCTTCGCGCCTCTCGGCACGCTTCGGGACTGCGGAGCATGCCCTCGCTTTCGTCTGGCCAGCTTTCAACTTCTTGCCGCACCGGGTAGCGTGGAGACGTCGCAGATACGGACGGTTTGGCCGATAGCTGAGAGCAGAGGCCAAAGGCCGGAGCGGGCTGACAGCTGACCAGCCGAAGCGCTACACGGCTTCGGAGAGGGCGCGGCGCAGAGTTCCGGCGTAGCGGCCGGTTCGGATGGTGCGCAGGGCCTTCATCTCGACCTGGCGGGCCCGCTCCTGGCTTATGCCGAGGGCCTCGGAGACCTCGCGCAGGGTGCGGGTCTGGCTGCCGTCGAGGCCGTGGCGCATCTGGATGACCTTGGCCTCGCGCTCCGGCAGGGACTTCACCGCCTCTACGAGCGCCATCTCCCACTGGCCGACCTCGACGCGGGTGTAGTCCTCGCCGCTCCTCTCGTCGGGGAGCAGCTCGCCCATCTCCGAGCCGTCCTCCGAGCCCATCTTCGCGTGGATGGAGGAGATCGGCTGGCCGACCTCGCGCAGGCGTCGGGCCTCCTGGGGCTTCACGTCGAGCCTGTCGGCGAGCTCCTCCTCCGTGGCGTCGCGGCCGAGCTCGAGGCTCAAGGAGTTCTCCGCGCGGCGCAGGCGGTAGAGCGCGTCGACGACGTGGGCGGGAAGCCGGACCGTGCGGGCGCTGTCGGCCACGGCGCGGGTGACGGCCTGGCGGATCCACCACGTAGCGTACGTCGAGAAGCGATTGCCCATCTCGGGGTCGAACTTCTCGACGGCCCGTATCAGGCCGGCGTTGCCCTCCTGGATCAGGTCCTCGAAGAGCACGCCGCGGCCCCTGTACTTCTTGGCAATCGAGATCACGAGCCGCAGGTTGCACTCGATAAGCCGCCGCCTCGCCACCGTATCGCCCTCGCGCGCACGACGGCTAAGATCCTTCTCCTCCTGCGCGTCCAGGAGCTTGCCGTCACGGATCCTGCCGAGGTACTGTGTGAGAACGTCCTGCGCCATCTGCGTCATTCTTCTTCCCCTCTCTAGCTGTCAGCGCCGGGCTACTAGCCCTCGGCCCCACGTATTGCTCGCTCGGTCGTCTCGCATAAGTCCTTCTCCGGCCGAAAGCCGAGAGCCGATAGCCGCCAACTCCCTAGGCCGCCGGGTAGGAGCCGCCGGCCCGCGGCCCCGCGTGCATCACGAAGCGGTCCAGGACGCGGTCGTCGAGGCTGGAGGTGATCCGCCAGCTCCGCCCGCACGCGCACCCGAAACCGAGCCGCCGGCGCTCGCCGGGCTCGGCCAGCGCCGACTCCTTGAAGGAGCGCAGGCAGCACGTAGGCAACGCCTGCACGTAGATCTCCGCCTCAGCCTCGCCCGCCGGCGCGAGCGTAGTATCCGGCCTGAGGGCGCTCCTCTTCCTCACGTCACTCCCTTCCGCTTGCGGGCCCGCAACGGCGACCTGCCGAAGACCCCGACGAGACGCGCCGCGTCCAGCCCGAGCGCGCGCCAGAAGGTCACCAGACGCCCGGCTTTGCCCCGCGTTTTGCCCGACCCGCCCGGATGGCGCCGCGTCCGGATCTCCCGACCAACCTCTTCCCGGTGCAGCTTCCACACCCGCTCGTCCCCCATACCGTGCAACGCCGGACCTCCCCGTCCCCGTCGTCATGATCCTCCTACGCCGCGCCTCTGTGCTCGTCTTGCCCCCGCATGATGGCGTCGTGCTCGGGCTCGACGGGCAGCGGCTCGCGCCACATCGCCCCACACCCCGGGCACTCGAACGAGCCGTCGACGGACCGCGCGGTGCGGGCGCAGCAGGCGGGGAGGTCGGCCTCGTAGACGACCTCCTCGCCCAGAGCCGCGATCCAAGCGGAACCGGGCACTAAGCGGCCCTCCCGGAGAGGCGCCCGATCCACTCGCTCGCCTCCTCGCGCGTGAGCTCGCCGATGGGCTTGCCGACCATCTCCTCGAACTTCTCGATGCCGTCCTCGACCACGTCGGCGACGAGTGCCTCCAGGTAGTTGAGCTGCTTGCGCGTGGCCGGCAACTCGCCCCGCTTCTCCTCCACGGTCGCCTGCCGCCCGTTTCCGGAAGCCTGCTGCCCGGGAGCCGCCTGCGCCTCGTAGCCCTGGGACCTCTCGTCCGTACCCTCGTCGCTGCTGGCTTCGCCCCCCAGCTCCTCGAAGGCGGTGACGCCGACGTTGATCGCGTCCCGCAAGGCGCGCGCCTTGGCCCGCGTCTCGGCCATCCGGATCAGGTGCGGCGCTATCATGCGGCCCACGTTCTGCGGGCTGGCGTCGCCGATGCCGGCGAACTTCCCTTCCTCCATCCGGACCACGGCCCGAACTATCGCCACGTCGCCGTTCTCGGCGGCGGGGACCTGCAAAAGCTCCGTCTCGATGCTCCGCAAACCCCGGCTGTGCGCCTCCTCCAAGAGGCCCGCGTACAGGACGAAACGCTTGCCCTGACGCTCGATCATGTACTCCTCACGCACGGCTGTACCTCCTCCGGTGCCGTTCACCGTCGCTACCTTCACTGAACCTAGTGAGACTGAAAGCAAAAAGAAGCATCAGGCGATCCTTTCGTAGGCGTACTGGCGGCCGCCGGGGGCGGCGGTCTCGGTCCTGCGGTGGATCAGGCCGAGCTTCGCGAGCCTCGTCGCCCTGTTGTTGCAGGCGGTGTTGTTGAGCCCGAGCTTGGCCGCGAGCGCCGTGTTCGTGATCGAACCGGCGTCGTAGATGGCCTGCAGGGTGTCCACGAGGTGGTCAGGCACCTTGCCGACGATGGCGGGCTCGGCGCCCACCTCGTCTACCCGGATCATGGCGAGCGACCGCTGCATGAGCGACGCCTCCACGTTCTCCAGAAGGTCCCGGTCTTCCTCGACGAGCACGAGATGACGCTCCCCGTACTCCCCGCTCGCCACCCTGGAGGCCAGGATCCCGAGCGCCTCGTCGGCGAACGAGTAGTCCATTAGCTCGACCCCCCTGGTGTCAACGTACAGCGTCCCACCCCTGGGTAGGTCCATCAGGGCCTCCTCGAGCGCAGCCCTGACCGCGCGACCCGTACGGCGCGTGACCATCAGCTTGCCCCCGTGGTCGCCGTCGGCGACCTCGAAGAGACGCCGCGCCCGCTCCTCAGGCGCCAATTCCGTCCTCACTGTCGTCAGTGAAATCATATAAATGGATTGTACCGGCCGGCGGCGTGTAAGTCAACGGCGTATTGGCCATTTCAGGCATCGGTTTTCGGATCCTTTTCGGCGGGCGTGCGCGGGAGGGAGACGCGGACGAAGGTGCCGGGAAACCGGGGCACGTTGCGGGAGTTCTTGCGGCTCTCGTAGACGGTAACGCGGCCTGTGCCGGAGCGCAGGGAGAGGGACCCGCCGGAGCGGGCGGCGATGCCGGCGACGAGGGCGAGGCCGCCGCCGCGCCCGATCTCGCCGGTTCCCGAGACGCCCATCTCCAGGGCGTGGCGCAGGGCCTCGTTGTCCGTGGCGGTCTCTTCCGCGTACTTCGGGTTGCGCGAGAGGGTCTCGCGCACGCCCACGCCGCCGTCGGCGATTGCTATGAGGACCTCCTCGCCGCGGCGTCGGGAGCCGCTGACGATGTGGTGGTAGGCCTGGACGGCCGCGTAGGCGCCGAAGGAGGAGACCCCGTGTTCGGCGGCGTTCGCGCAGACCTCCGAGAGCGTGGAGCAGATGGCGACACGCTCGCGCAGGCGGTAGCCCTGGTTCTCAAGGATCTCCGAGATCCTGCGTATGATGCCAGGTATCTCCTCCTCGGTGTGGAAGTTGACGAGCTCCTGCAGCGTGCCGGGGTTGTGCCGCCGGCGCTCCTCCAGGGCCTCGACGTCTGCGTTCGTCCTGATGCGATCGCCGAAGATCCTGAAAAAGTTCATCCGCTCCAGGTAGGCCGGCACGTCGCGCCCAGGGAGCGCCAGGCTCACGTCCTCGCACCGGGCGCAGAGGAACTCAAGCAGCGCCGCGAGCCCGCAGAGCCCGGCCGGCTCCACGAACTCGACCGTCCTGAGGTCGACCACGACAGGCTCCCCGGACAGCCCGGTGGCGACAGAGAAGGCGGGGTCGAGGCTGCCCATCGTGAGCACCCCGCTCATCGCGCCCCGGCCGCTGACGTTGAGTTCCAGCTGCGTCTTCATCGGTCTTATTGTAGCCGGTGAAGAAAACGTTATGGCGGCAGGCCGGTGTGTCCTAGCCTTCCCGGCGGCGGTTGTAGAAGAGCTCGGTGTAGCGGCGATTGTCGTAGCGGCTGAGGAGGGTGCCGTCGCCGACCTTCTCGAAGCCGTTCTTCTCGAAGACGCGCTGCATGCGGTGGTTGTGGGAGAGGGTGGAGCCGCGGACGTTTTCGAGGCCCAAAGTGTCGAAGACGAACCCCACGAGGAGCTCGACGGCCTCGCTCGCGATGCCCCTGCCGCGCAGGTCGTCGGGACCTATCTTGATCCCGAGCTCGCAGCCGCCCTTGCGGAAATCGTAGAGGGTCGCCATGCCTATGGGCTCCCCCTCGGCCTCCATGATGAACGTCTTTACCGAAGGGTCCTCCCAGCGGGCCAGGTAGTCCCGGCGGGCGGCGGAGAAGGAGACCCGGATCGGGGACCGCCCGTTCCAGGCGGCGAGCTCGGGGTCGCGGTCCCAGGAGTAGGCGGCCTCCACGTCCGACTCGCGCGGCGGCCTGAGGACGACGAATTCCCCGCGCAGGACCTCGATCTCTTCGGCGTGTATGGCTGCTCCCTTCTGGCGAAAAACCAATGTTACACCCACCCGGAGCCAGAAGCATCGTCGAGCGCACGCGGGGCCGTTTTGGTTAGAATGGGCGGGTCCAGGCAACCAGGAGCGTCTGTGAGTGGAACGGTCGGGGAGTTCTTCGGGGGCTCCGGAAGGAGAATCCGGGACGTAATCTGGGGGGACGTCCCCACGGACAGGTCCGTCAGGGCCCTGCTCGAGACAGACGCTATGCGACGCCTGGGGAGCATGAGCCAGCTCGGCCTCACCTTCGCGGCGTTCCCTAGGGCCCGCCACACGCGCCTGGACCACGCCATCGGCGCCTACCACCTCGCGAGCCTTACCCTCAGGAGGATCGTGGCAACCGGCGCCTACCTCGAGGACAGGGACGTGCAGGGAGCCCTGGCCGCCGCGCTCCTCCTGAACGCGGGCCGCTACCCGTACTCCGGCGCCATAGAGGGGATCGCCCTCCCAGGGGCGCCCACCTTCAAGGAGCTTAGCCGGCGCTGGATAGAGCACACCGAGGTCGCCAAGGTCCTGCGCAACGACTGGGACCTCGAGCCCCGCAACGTCTTCCGCCTAGTCTCCCGCGGGGACACCCCCCCGCGCGGCCTTACCCCCACCGAACACCTACTGCGCGACATACTCTTCGGGCCGTTAGACGTAGACGGCCTGGACTCCCTCGTCCGCGACGGCCGAGGGGCAAGGGTCCCCTTCGGCCTCGTTGAGGCGCTGCCCCTGATCGAACACCTCAGGATCGTCGGCCAGGAGAACCGGGCCGTCCTGACCCTCGACGAGGAGGGCGCGGGCTCCCTGCAGTCCCTGGTCTTCTCCAGGTACCTCATCCACTCGAACGTCTACGGCCACCACGCCTTACGCATCCCTACGGTTATGTTCCTCCGCGCGGTCCAGGACGCCGTACAGGAGGGCACCGTGACGTTCGACAAGCTCTCCGAGCAGGACGACGCCGGGGCCTTCGTGCTGCTGGAGGATTCCTCCGAGCCCGAGAGCTCCACCGCCGTCCTCATGAAACGCCTCGCCGAGCGCAGGCCCTACCACCTCGCCCTCCAGTTCGACGAGCGCCACCCCGGCTACGACCCGCTCATCCGCCTGCGCGACGACGCCTCATGGCGCCGCAGGGTCGAGGAGGCCTGGTCCCGCTACCTGACGCGCTACCGCAAGGGCACGGCCGGCCCGTTCGACATCCTCATAGACCTCCCCGAACGCCACAACTTCCCCGTGGACCTCCGCCTGATACGACGCTCCCCCCTCCCCGGCGAAGGCAACCCCGTCGGCTGGCAGAGCCTCTCCGGCATGTCCGCCGACGACTCGGCCCGCTTCCACGCCCCCCTCCACCGCATCACCATCGCCACCGCGAACGAAGACCTCACCAACTCCGTGCGACGCCACGCCGAAGAGCTGTTCACCATCGCAAGAGAGGTCGGGTAGCAGCCAGCACGCCGACCGCCGACTCAGCCCCAAGCACGGCGCTCCGCGCCCCTCGGCCCATGGGCCGATCCTCTGCTGTATTGGAAGCACGCCCGCACAAAGAAACGAGGCGCGCAGGCAAGCCCGTCCCACCCGACAAAAGCCGACAAGCCGAATTGCTGAGAGGCCGAAAAGCCAAAAGAAAAGGGCCGGCGTTCACAGAAGGGCAAGACCCTTTTCCGGCCCTTAGCGGCCCGTAGAAGGACCGCTAGGATGATACAAAGATTATAATCACGTCCCGGGCGCCCGCGCAAGCCCCGTAAACAAAACTTAACGTTCGGCCCTCGCCAACGAGATCCTCGATGCTATAATCCTGCCCCGCGGGCCGCTAGCTCAATTGGCAGAGCAAGAGACTCTTAATCTCTAGGTTCCAGGTTCGAGTCCTGGGCGGCTCACTTTTTAGCTTTCAGCAGTCAGCTATTAGCTCTCAGCTTCCCACCGATCGTGAAACGAAAGCGCGAGACCATCACCAGAAACGGTCGGCGATGGTCTCGCGCGAGGACGTATTTTGCGCTGTTGGTAGATCGGCTGAAAGCCTACAGCTGAAGGCTGAAGGCTACAAAAAAGACCGGGGAGGTGCAGGCTCGCCCCCGGTCGAATTGGGGGACGGACCAGTAATCGGTCCGTCCCCCGGATGTTTCGTCTGCTACTACCTGCGGCGCAGGATAGCGTAGGTCAGGATACCCGAACCCACGAGCAGCGCGGCCGCCGGCAGAAGAATCGCCGGACCACCGCTGGTCGGGAGGTCGCTTCCGCTCTGCGCCCCGCTGGTGGTCGCCTCCATCATCATCGTGGAGCCTTGCATCATCATGGTCGTATCCTGAGCCATCGCCATCGGCGCCAGGACCAGCATGGCCATGAGAGCGACCACTGCCAAGAGAATTATCCTCTTCATCCAGTCCTCCTTCTGTTTACTCTGTCTGTCAAGCGGCCTGCACTTCCTTCTCCAACCGAGAAGTTACCCACAGTGTACAGAACCGAAACGCAAAAGTCTCCAATATCTTAATGATTTTTAACAAATTTAACGAGTATCGAGCATCGGGCCTGATTGCGGGGGCAGAAGGATTCGAACCTTCGGGCGTTTTGGCGCCTCTGGTTTTCAAGACCAGCGCATTCGGCCGCTCTGCCATGCCCCCGTGGATCACGGGGGCCATTATACGCGGTCCACCTTCCTGTAGAGCCTCTCGAAGGCTTCCCTGGGCGCGACGCCGCCCGGGGTCGAAGGCTCGCCGAGGGAGGCGGGGACGCTCCGGATCTCGTAGTCTCCCCCCGCTGTGCGCCTGGCCCAGTAGTAGCCGTGCCAGCCCCCGGTTTGCAGGTTGTCGGCGTTCCTGTGGCGGTAGAGTTCGAAGCCTTCCTCTGGCGGCTCCGCCTGACGAGGGTCCAACCTGTCGAGGTTCGGGGGGATCTCGGCTCCCTATACCTTGAACGCCGAGGGGCACAGGTCGTTGACCACGCAGTCCCCGCAGGCCGGTTTGCGGGCCTTGCAGACGCTGCGGCCGTGCAGGATCAGGAGGTGCGAGAAGACCGTCCAGTCCTCTTTGGGGACCGTCCGGATGAGGTCGTCCTCGATCTTCTCGGGGTCGCTGTGCGAGGTGAAGCCGAGCCTGTTCGAGAGCCGCCGCACGTGGGTGTCCACGACGACGCCCTCGTCGATGGAGAAAGCGTTGCCGAGCACCACGTTGGCTGTCTTGCGTCCGACGCCGGGAAGGACGACCAGCTTCTCCATCGTGCGAGGGACCTCGCCGCCGTGGTCCTCAACGAGGGCGCGGGCCATGCCCTGCAGCGACTTCGCCTTGTTGCGGAAAAAGCCCGTGGGGCGGATGGCCTCCTCGAGCTCCGCCGGGTCGGCTTCGGCGTAGTCGGCGGCGGTGGGATACTTGGCGAATAGGTCGGTGGTCACCGCGTTCACCCGTACGTCCGTGGTCTGGGCGGAGAGGATCGTGGCGACGAGGAGTTCGAGGGGGTTCGACCAGTCGAGCGCCGTGCGGGCGTCCGGGTAGGCGGACTTCAGGCGCGCGATGGTCTCCTCGACGGGTGCTTTGCCTCTCACGATGGCCGGGGATTATACCCTGGACTACACTGTCCCCGGAAGAAGTCTCGCAGAGAGGGGAGCCCGAACATGGCCGAAGTCACCTTCGATTACACGAACCTGCGCGAGGTGGAGGGGGGGCTCGCCGACGGGGACATAGACGGGGCGAAGCCCCGCCTCGAGGAGGCCGTGGACCGGTTCCTCGGGGACCCGCCCGGCTTTATGCGGTTGCCCAAGACGCGGGAGTACGCCGAGGCTTCGGCGTCCGTGGCGGATGAGATCCGGGGCTCGGGCGCCACGGACTTCGTCCACGTCGGCATCGGGGGATCCGCGCTCGGGCCGATGGCCCTGCACCGGGCGCTCAACCACCCCTATTACAACGCGCTCCCTAGCGAAGCTCGCAGGGGGCCGAGGATCCACTTCGCCGAGAACACGGACCCGGGGACGCTGTCCGCCATACTGGACGTCGCCGAGCCGGGCGGCACGTGGGTCAACGTCGTCACCAAGTCCGGCTCGACCGCCGAGACTATGGCGAACTTCCTCGTCCTCCGGGCCACCCTGATCGACGCCCTTGGCTCGTTCGGCTACCAGGGGCGCACCGTCGCCACCACCGACCCCGAGAAGGGCTTCCTCAAGGAGATAGCCGAGCGCGAGGACCTCCGCGTGCTCCCCATCCCGGCCGACGTCGGGGGCCGGTTCTCGGTCCTCACCCCGGTCGGGCTGCTCCCGGCCGCCGTCACGGGCCTCGACGTAGAGGCCCTGCTCGCAGGCGCCGCCCAGTGCGTGGACGAGGTGCAGGAGCAGGGGGCGGAGCACCCGGCGGTCGTCGGGGCGGCCATGCACTACCTCATGGACACGGAGCGCGGGCGCAACGTGCGGGTCATGATGCCCTACGCAGACTCCCTGGAGCGCCTCGCCGCTTGGTTCGTCCAGCTCTGGGCCGAGTCGCTCGGCAAAGAGGGCAAGGGCTCGACCCCCCACGGCGCCGTCGGCACCACAGACCAGCACTCCCAGGTCCAACTCTACATGGAGGGGCCGCAGGACAAGGTGGTGGAGATCGTCGAGGTCGAGGACCACCCCCGCGACCTGACCATCCCAGAAGCCTACGAGGACCTCGAAGGCGTCGGCTACCTCGGGGGCCACACCATGGCCGAGCTCCTGAACGTCGAGTGCGACGCCACGCGAAGGGCGCTCACCGAGGCCGGCCGGCCCAACTCGACAATAAAGCTCGGCGCCGTGAACGAGGAGAACCTGGGCTACCTCCTCCAGGCCCTAGAGGTGCAGACCGCCATCTCCGGCGCCCTCTACGGCGTCAACGCCTTCGACCAGCCCGGCGTCGAGGCGGGCAAGGAGATCACGTACAAGAGGATGGGAAGGCCGGGTTATTAGGTTCTAGGCTTGAGGTTCGACGCTCTAGGCTTTAGGTAGGGACGCTAGCGAGGCGGTAGAACCCCTGCATCACGAACCCGAAAGGACGTTTCGGGCACCTCGCGCGGGCGGGCTCCGAACCCGTCCGGGCACCCGATAGCTGCCGCCCGGTACTCGCGGCCAGGCCGAATCACGCCGCAGGAGGACGCCCAGTGCGCAAACCTAGAACCTGAAGCCTAGAGCCTAAAACCTACTTCGCCGCTATCCCGAAGACGACGGGGGCGGCCTTGCCGTGCAGTGGGTCTCTCTCCCTGTCGCGGACCACGCGCCAGAGGGACGGGTCTTCGAGGCGCAGGTCGGCGAAGGCGCGGTTGCGCTCCACGTCGTCGGCGAGGAGGATGCCGCCGGGGAGGAGTCGTGGCCAGGCTGCGTCGAACTCGCGACGCATGTTGCGGCGGGTGTGGAGGCTGTCGTGTACGAAGAGGCCCAAGGGCCCGATCTCGCGCAACAGGCCGGGCAGGAGGCGCCCGCTGGGGCCGCGGTGGAGCCGCCATCCCGCCCGGAGCCCTTCCGGCACGGCGACGCCCCAGAAGCGTTCGTACTCCCTCCTGAGGGGCGGCAGGTCTATGCTGTGGAGCGTTCCGCGGCCGTTCTGCTCCATGGCCTTCAGGATGTAGGCCGAGCTGACGCCGTAGGCCACGCCTGTCTCGACGACCGTCTCGGGGGCGGTGAGGCGGCAGGCGAGGTAGCACAGGCGGGCGAAGAGGGAGTCCGCGGCCCAGCGCTGGCTGAAGGCGTCGGCGGCCCGGATCTCGCGCAGCAGGCGTCGGGTGCGCCCCTCGATCTCCCAGAGCGCCGGTTCGGCCAGGATCTCCGCCGCCCGCCCCGGCCCGTCTTCAAGGTCACCCAGCGCTTTCTCCCAGTCGACCGTCTCGTAGGGGAAGGGCGGACCGGAGAGCCGTTCAAGGGCCAGGTCGGCGTAGCCGACCGTCCGGTCCAGGAACTCGCGAGGACGGCGGGCGGCCAGAAACAGGAGCAAGACTAGCGTCTCGAGGTGCTTCGGGGTGCGAACGGGCATACGCGCGGTCCCTCCGTTAGTCGGGGCGTGCCGTCCAATGGTAGGGCAAAGGGGAGGCGTTCGTCGGGGGCGGGTATAATGGGGGTTCGTCAGAAGCGCAGAGAGGATTATCGGATATGAAGTGGCTCCAGGTCTACGGTCTGCCCCGCCTACCGCTGTTCCTGGCGAGGTGGGCTATGAAGCTCGGGCTGCCGGGGCCCACGTGGTACAAGTGGAAGGCCGCGAGCGCGGGGACCGGGGTCATATTGGACGAGATGATCCGGGCCGCAGACGACCTCGGCTACGACGGCCAGAAGGTCGGCAAGCTCGCCATGAGCCGCATCGGCCAGAAGCAGGGCTCGGACCTGCGCGAGCAGCTCGAAGTGACCACGATGAAAGACGCCGTGGACGTCGTCATGCTCGCCAACCGCTTCTTCGACATCGAGATCACGCTAACAGAGACCAAGGACGGCGAGTACGTAATAAACGCCGACCGCTGCCCCTGGTTCGGCGGCATGGGCCACGACGGCGTCCCCGGCTGGGACGTCAAGCCCTGCGCCGCCTTCTCCACCTACGAGAAGGCGATGGTCGAGGCTATAAACCCGAACGTGAAGCTCTCCTACACGGAGAAGCGCACCACAGGCGGCCACACCTGCCGCGGCGTCTACCAGTACCGCGACGAGGCCCTCGGCGACGGCCCGGCCGAAGGCGTCCAGCCCGAGATGGTCAGCATCGGGAAGAAGCCTAAAAAAGAGTAGCGAAGGTGGACGCTCGACCGTCTCCGCCGCAAAGGATCCCATGGGGTTGGCGGGAGGCGGTCTACGCCGCTGTGTTCATCGGCGGGATGCTGGCGGCCCTCGTGGTCCTGGATCTCGGCGCGAGGAACTTCGAGGGCGGCTCACTCTACTGGCTCGCGGCTCTGCTGGTGTTCCTTCTCGGGCTCTCCAGCCTTACGTATTTCGCCCTGATGCGCGCGTGCGGGGCGCGGCCGCGATGGCGCTCGAAATGGTTCGTGGGCGTAGGCCCGGCGCTCGTTACCGGGTGGAGCGAGGAGGACCACGGGTTCACCACGAGGCAGTACGCCGTCCTCGGTACCACGCCCGTGCTCCTGACCCTAGTGGCCGGTATCGCGTTTGTCGCCCTGACGCCTGTTGGCGTGGCATCCGGCGCTTACTTGCTGGTCGTGTACGGGCTCGCGCAGCTCAAGAGCGTGTGGCTGACCCTGATCGTCTTGCGCCAACCGGAAGGAACCTCCGTCGAAGAACGCGCGGACGGAACCCGGATCTGCCAACCGTCGCGATGGGCCTGAGCCAGAACGTTCATCGGACGGGCTGCAACCTCTGCAACCATCTGCGCCACGCCGTCGAGCACGGTGAGCTCTGGACGCTCGCGCTTAACCTCAACCAGAACCTGCCCGAAAGGTCCGTCTTGGTGTTGAACAGGCACTGCGAGAGGGTCCCGGAGATCACTGCGGAGGAGTGGACCTCTCTGGGGCCGCAGATCGCCCGGGCGACAGCCGCGCTCGACGGCCTCTTCGCGCCTGATCTCTACAATTTCGCCTTCCTGATGAACTTCGATGCCCACGTCCATCTCTACCTCGTCCCGCGTTACGCCTCTCCACGCGAATGGCGGGGAGAAACCTACGAGGACCCGCACTACGGCGAGCTGTTCGGCGGAGAGCAGCGGCGTGCCTCCAAGGAAGCACTCGACGAGTTGGCGGAGGCTTTGAGAGTCCGGCTGTAGGCTACGCCAGGGGGTAATGGTAGCGAGCCAGGAGCGGCACGGTAAGGGCCGTGACGAGCTTCTGGTCGCGGGGGCTCATCTTCTCGGTCCAGGCCTGGTCCTGCTTGAGCTCGACGGCGCCTGTGTCGAAGCGGTTGGGGTTTCCGGAGACCGTGTGGCTGATGCCGAGCTTGACCTCGCGCTCGCCGACGAGCGGCAGGTCAGCCCCCTCCTCCCCGACGAGGCGCAGCATGGCCTCGAAGCTGGCCCGCGGGTCGGCTATAAAGTCCTCGTAGCGCAGGCGCAGGTACTTCTCAGGGGTCGGGCGCCACAAAGCCTCTATGGCGGCGTTCCAGGCGTCCCAGAGGACGGCGCTCTGGGTCGGGGTCTTCCTGTGCATGAACTCGCGGTCGGCGCTGTCGGGCTGGGGCTTCTTTTTGGCCCATGAGTAGGCTGCGGCCCGCGGGTCGCGAACCAAGTGCAGGACGCGCAGGTCTATGCCGGGGACCATGCCCAGGGCGTAACCGTAGGCCGGCTCCTTGGATGTGTCCACGACGACGCGGCTGCCGGAGACGGAGCGGATGGCCCCGTAGAGGCGGCCCGTGTTGTCCAGGAACTTGCCGAGGCGGGCCCTCAACTTCTCCCTACCGCTCTCAGTCAGCATCAGGGGGATGTGGCGGGTGCGGGCGCCGGCGTACTGGAGGCGCATCATCTCGCGGGCCAAAGCCTCGCTCTGCCCGCCGAACTCGCCATCGAAGACGGGACCCCAGAACGGGCACTCGCGCGAGGGTCTGCCGCAGCCGCAGAGCCGGTTCTCTATAAGGGCGTGCTTCCAGATAAAGTTCAACTCCCCGCCGGAGAAGAAGCCCTCGACCTGCCCGAGCGTGTTAGCCAGGATCGTGCTCCCACTCCGCCCGAGGCCGGCGACGTAGAGGACCTTGACCGGGCTCGACGCGCCGTTGTCCACTACCGGTTCCCCTTCCGGAACCGCCCAGGCACGGCCCGCTGCGCCACCTTACGGAAGGCGCCGAGAAACTCCTTATCCGTCTCGGAGAAGCCGAACAACCAAAGCAGCCCCAAGAACAGCACGCCTAGCAAGCCGCCGAGCACCATGATCGTGGGTATGGACACAGGCACCGGCAGGAACCCGAAGATCGCCTCCAGCGGAAGCGTGACCTTCAGCAGGTAGACCACGGCGGCGGAGACGACGCCGGCCGTCAGGGGCTTCAACCACGTCACGTTCACCGGCCAGAACCCGAGCCGCCACTTCACGGCGGACATAGTCCCCGTGTTCTCGACGATGATCGCGGTGGCCATCCCGATGGCGGCCCCCATGACCTCGAAGCGCGGGATAAGGATGAAGTTAACGATCACGCCCGTGATCGCGGCGACGGACGTCGCGATCATGGCGACGTTCTGGTTCTCGGTCATGGCGAGCATCCTGGGCGCGGGGCCGACGGAGGAACTGTAGAGCTGCGCGACCGCGACGATAACGAGGGCCGTCACGCCCGCCCCGAACCCCTCCCCGAAGATGCCCATCACCTCGGGGGCGAAGACCACGATCACCAGGAACAGCGCGAAGGCGCCGGTGAAGATCCAGCGCGACACGTCTTTGTAGAGCCGGCCCATCTCCTCCATGTTCTGCCTCGCGTACAAACCGGAGATTATGGGGGAGAAGATGCCGCTGAAGGCGAAGCGCACGGCGGTCAGGAAGGTGGCCGTCCGCGCGGCGGCGTTGAAGACGCCGACGGGGGCCCCAGCGGCGAAGATGCCCAGGATGAGGATGGCGGAGAAGTTGTTGAGGTACTGGGCGCCCTGGGTGATGCTCATCGGGATCGAGACGCCGAAGAGGGCCTTTGTCTCGAACTTTGTCTCCTCCCTACGGTCGAGGAGCTTGGGGAAGAGCTTCCTTAGGTAGTAGAGCCCCACGAGGCCCGCCAGGAACATGGCGAGCGCGTAGGCGGCTATCACCCCGAAGACCTTGGCCCCGAGCACGTAGCACACACCGACGAAGACCAGGAACAGCACCGGACGCACGATTTGCTGGATGTAGGCCGCGTAGGTGACGGTCTGGAAGCCCTGGGTGGACCAGGCGGTCATGCTCATGAACACGAAGAACGGCAGCACGAACGCGAACCCTCGCAGGACGCTCACCATCTGGGACCCGTTCTCTTGCAGCCAGCCGGAGTCGGCGATATAGCCGGCCCCGAAGAACAGCACCGCGGAGAGGACGAGGCTGAGCGCCACCGGGAAGAGCAGGGCCATCACGATGGTGCCGCGTACCCTCGCGGTGTCGCCGTGCTCCCTGTGATGGGCGACGTAGCGCACCACCCCGTTCTCCATGCCGAACCGGGAGAGGATCTGCAGGCCGTTGATCAGCGCGACGCCCGCGGTGTAAAAGCCGTAGAACTGCGTGCCGAGCAGGCGCGCGATAACGACCTGGGTGACGTACCCGAGCACGCGCCCTATGCCCTGGCCCGCGGTGCTGACGCCAGCACCGCGGGCGACGCGCGCCACGTAGGTGTCGCCCTCGTCCTCGGGCCGCCGGGCGGGCGCGTCGCCCGGCGCCGCGGGGGACGACCCCGCCTCCGGTTCGGATGCGGGGCCGGGTTCGGGGACGGAGCCGGTGCCTACGGCGGGCCCGAGCTCGTCTTTTTTGGGGTTCTTGTCCTCGTTCACGGCACGAGATTATAGGGCTTTTCGTCTGGACGAAAAGCCCCGCGCGGCAAGCCCCTAACCATCCAGCGAGCCGCCGGCGTCGGCGAGCACGTAGTCTTCGAACATGCGCCCGACGCGGTCGGGGTCCTGCCCGGCCAGGTCGTTCTTCGTCTCAGGGTCGTTCTGGAGGTCGTAGAGGTGGGGCTCCGAGCGGTCCCTGCGGGAGAACATGAGGTAGCGGTCGTCGCGGGCCCACACGTGGTCGGCGTATCCGAGGGTGAAGTGGTCCCTGGGCTCGAGCTCCCCCCCCTCCATGAGGATGGAGAGGTACTGGCCGTCCATCCGCTCCTGGGGGAGCAGGCCAAGGATGCCCAGGATCGTGGGCGCCACGTCATGGGTCGAGGCGAAGAAGTCGCTAGTCTCCCCGGCGCCGAGACCCTCGGGGTGCCGGATCATGAACGGTATGTCCGTGAGCTCAGGCCAGAGGGCGTTGAAGGGCTTGCCCGTGAAGCCGTGCTCCCCGAGCGCCACCCCGTGGTCGGCGAGGACGACGACCGCCGTGTCGTCGAGGCGCCCGGCCGCCTCCATGCTGTCCATGAAGCGCCCGAACCACCGGTCCACCATGGTGACTTCGCCGGCGTAGAGGGCCCGCATCCTCTCTAGCTCGTCGTCCTGTATCCACTGGGAGCCGCCGTAGTTGGGGACGATGGGGTCGGGGCCGTCGTAGCCGTCCGAGTAGAGGTTCGCGTACTCCTCCGGCGGGTCCCAGGGCTCGTGCGGGTCGAAGGAGTCGAGCACGAGCAGGAACGGCTGCCCCTCCCCGGAGCGCTCCATGAACTCCATCCCCCTGGCGAAGACGCGGGGGGCGAAGTAGTCCTCCTCCGACGCGCGGCCGCGGGTGTTGGCGACGTACTGGCGGACCTTGTCCACCATGGACTCGTCGTTGCCCGGGACGGTGTTCCTCTCGACCACGTCCTTCGGGGCCATGGACATCGGGCGGTATCGGTCGCGCTCCTGGCCCCGGATCCAGTCGAACACCCGGAAGCCGCGCTGGAAGTTCATGGAAGGATGGAACATCGGCTGGGTGTCCGAGTAGAGGACCGTGTAGTAGCCCTGGGCCACTAGCGTCTCCGAGAGGGTTACCTGGTCCTCCGGAATCGGCTGCCAGCCCGCGGGCTGGAAGGTCTCCCCCGGAAGCTCCACCCTGTTCCTGAACGGGAAGGTTCTAAGGCCCGTGTGGATCGCCCTGCGGGCGCAGATGGTCGGCAGCGACTCGGGGTAGGCCCGGGTGAAGCGGAAGCTCTCGCCCGCGAAGGCGTCCAGGTTGGGGGTCCTGACGCGGTCGTTCCCGTAGACGCCCAGATGATCTTTGCGCAGGCTGTCCAGGATCACGAGTACTACGTTCATGTGGTCTTACCTCCGAAACAGAAGTGTCCGAGCCCAGGACTCACGACCCGGGCGCCGCGGCATATTCTAGTGCAAACGGGCGGCCCGGCTGGCAGGCCGTCCGAAAGCTTTCCTCCCACGCTCCCCCTAACCGGGCGCTTGGCCCCACGAACCCGGGTTTCGTCGGGTTCATGAGGAGATCAAAACCGTCCCGAAGCCTTCGGCGATTGTGTCCCCCTGGCCTGGGTTGACGCCAGGAGTTGGCCGCTGATCGCAGATAGCTGAAAGCTGATCGCTGAAAGCGGAGGCACGGCCGGGGGACGCTCCCTAGTACGCCCCATCGCGGCGCAGGACGACGCCGAGGGTCTTCAGGATGATCTTGAGGTCGAAGGAGAGCGACCAGTTCTCCACGTAGTAGAGGTCGAGGCGGACCATGTCCTCGAAGGAGAGGTTGCTCCGGCCGCTGATCTGCCAGTACCCGGTCATCCCCGGGACGGCGCCGAGCCGCCTCTTGTCCTCCTCTTCCATCCTCAGGAAGTCCCGCACGGGCAGCGGCCTCGGCCCGACGAGGCTCATCTCCCCCTTGAGCACGTTCAGCAGTTGCGGCAGCTCGTCGATGCTCCAGCGCCTGAGGAACGCGCCCACGCGGGTAACGCGAGGGTCGCGCCTGATCTTGAATACGGCCCCCCCCGCCTCGTTCAGGGGCTCCAGCGACTCCTGGAGGACCTCAGCATCGGCCCGCATGGACCTGAACATGAAGCAGATAAAGGTCTTCTCGTCGGCCCCCACCCGCTTCTGCCTGAAGAGCACGGGCCCCGGCGAGTCGAGCCTGACGGCGAGGGCGACGGCGGCGAACAGGGGCGCGAGGAGCAGCAGGCCGAACGCGGAGACGGCGACGTCGAGGGCGCGCTTGAGGGCGCGCTGGTGGTTGTCGAGCTGGGGATAGCGGACGTCCAGAAGCGGCATCCCCATCCCCTCAGACAGGATGGTCCTGCCGCGCATCAGGGCGAGGGCGCCGGGCACGACCCGCAGGGGCACCCCGCGAAGCCGCACCGAGTGGAGCAGCCCGAGGAGCTCGTCGTCCGGCAGCCGCTCGGCGCCCGCGAGCACGACCACGCGGGCCTCCGTGCTGTCAAGCGCCGAGCGCAGCGCCGCAAGGTCCGCGGGGCTCCCCACGAGGTCCACCTCGCCGGCAAGGACGTATGCGCCTGGGGCCATCGCCCGCAGCACCCGCCTCCGGTCCGGCTCGCGGCCGGCCACCAGCACGGGGGTCTGGCCTAGGCCGCGCCGGTAGACCCGCTCTATCCCCCGCTCGAAGAAAAGACGCACGACGGAGGCCACGGGAAGCGAGATCGCGGCGGCGACGAGGACGACCGCGGGGCCGAGGCCGCTCCCGGGGTAGACCGCCGCCCCGGCGAGCGCCAGCCCCGCCCAGCAGAAGGAGCCCCCGATAAGGGCCCCAGGGTTTCTACGGACCGGCGCCCTGTCGTAGAGCCGGAAGGCGGCGAAGACGACCACCCAGGCGCCAACCAGCAATGGCGCCAGGGAGATGGCCCGGCCGTCGCCGGGAAGCCGCAGCGCCGCCAGCAGGCCGAGCAAGAGCGCGGCGGCGTCGAGGGTCGCCAGCACCAGCACGCTCAGGGAACGCCGCAGGGTCTTGAGGCCGAGCAGCCTTGTCAGGATGTTTTTCGAGAACAGCACGCGCACCTACGGGGACGGATTATAGCGCCCGCCACGGGGCCACATCCCGCGTCGGAGGGGTCTCCTGATCAGTTGCTCACCATGTACCTCTCGCCGCACCTCTGGCCCTCGCGGCAGAAGGCAGTCTTGGGCGAGATCTTGTCGTATCTGTACACGTGGGAGTCCACCTTGACGCCCTTCCGGCGCGCCGCGGTGCCGACGTAGCGGTTGCGGTCGACCTGGAGGCCCGCGCCCCCGTAGGGCCCACCGTCCGAGGCCATCTTCGGGTAGCGGTAGAAGGCGGTGTGGAGATGAACCCTGCCGACCGGGATGTTGCCCCCTCCGCTGTCGCCGGCGTAGCCGATCACAGTCTTCTCCGTAACCCTGTCCCCCTCGCCCAGCCTCACCCCGTTGTTGATGCCGACGGCGTTCAGGTGCGCCGAGAGGTTGACGTACTTGCCGTTGCACGCCCTGATCGAGACGAAGATGCCGTAGTCCGCGTGCGTCTGGTTGCGGCCAGCGAAGGTTACAGTGCCGCACTTGAAGGGCGAGAAGACGAAGTCCCCCCTGTCCAAAGGGTAGTCCACGGCGTACTTGTCGTTGGCCCAATCCGGCTCGGTGCACCGCCCGTAGCCCAAACTCCCGTGGGAGTACTGGCCCCAGAAATTCGGGAGCCCGATCTGGGTCCACCCGGTGGGGATGCCGTCGCTGCTGGAGCTGTTCGCCCTGTATCCGTGCTGGGTCTGCACGAAAAATCCGGGATCCGCCCGCCAACATCCCTCGGCGATGCGCTGCTCCCCGCCGCCCTTCGCGGCGGCGCGCGAGGAGGTAGCCGCGGGCTCGACCGTCGTGGGGTACGACACGCCTTCCGGAACCTTCGCGTCCTGGTTATCGTCTATCTCGCGTGCCTCCGGGCCAGAAGGGTAAAGCTCCTCCGGGGAGTTGGCGTCGGGAAGGTCGAGCGAGCCCACGGGCGTGGAGGGCGGCTCGAAGCGCACGCCGGAGAGCAGCCGCCTGTCTTCCGCGTCGATGCCCTCGTCCGCGGTGTCCCTGGCGTAGACGTTGATCTCGTAGACCCGCCCGTTGACCGGCACGTAGACGGCCGTGTAAGGGGTGCTGCCCGGTATCGTCCCGACCGCCACGCCTTCGTGCTCCCTGGCGACGTCCACCGTCTCGCGCTTCAGGGGAAGGTCGGGGTAGTCGGCCAGAACCCCGTCCACCTCGGATTCGATGTCTTTGGGCTGTAGCTCGTAGGCCAGCGCGACCCGCAACGCGGGCTTTCCGCCGTGGTCGTGGGTCGCATCGGTGTCCGGATACCAGAGGGTGTACCCGAAGGTGCCGTCGTAGGTGTAGGGCGCCCGCTCGACGTTCCACTCCGCCGGATGGGCCACCGTGGCCCCGACGGCCGCTCCCCCCGTCTTTTCGATAGCGACCGGGGCCTCCTGGGCCTGCGCGCCGGTGCCCACAGCGGCCATGGCTGAGGCCACCGCGAGGACCACGAAGCCCCATATGTTGTTGCGCATCTCCCCCTCCAAGGAATATATGCTGTAGGCGTCGCCATTATCGGACAAAAGCTCGCGGATGTTAAGGGATACGATTTACATTTGTCGCCTTTTTCGGTCTTCCACGCCCGTCCGCCCCCGCTGCGCCAAAACGCGGGCCAGAAACAGCGGGTTACCTAGCAGGTAGCGGCGCCACAGCCTGCGGGGCTCGACGAGGATCCGGGCGAGCCACTCGAAGCCGTTGTCGGTGAGGAGGCGCGGGCCCCGCCGGAGCCGCCCCGAGGCGTAGTCGAAGACGGCACCGCCCGTGAGGGCCACCCCGAAGTCGAGCCTGCGATGGTTCTCCATAAGCCAGCGCTCCTGCAGGGGCATGCCGAGGCCGATGAGGAGCACGTCGGGCCTCGCGGCGTTGATCTCGGCCACCACAGCCCCGTTCTCGGGGCTCCCGGCCCTATGGTCGAAGAAGCCGTGCCTGACCCCGACGACCTTCAGGTCGGGGTGGGACCTCCTGAGCCGTTCCGCGGCCTCCTCGGCCACGCCGGGGCGGGCGCCCAGAAAGAAGAGGGAGAGCCCGCGTCTCTCGGCGAGGGCTGCCAGGTGCGGGAGCCAGTCGGCGTAGGTGATCCTCTCGGGGAGGCGGCCCCCGAGCAACCGCGCCGCCAGCCTCACGCCCGCCCCGTCGCAGAAGACCACGTCCGCCGCGGCGAAGAAGCCCCTGAGCCCCTCGTCCCCGTGGAGCAGGTTCAGGCAGTGGGCGTTGACGTTGAGCACGATCCCACCCCGGCGCCTGACGAGGCGCGTGATCTCCTCGTGCAACCCTTCGGCGGTGATCCGGTCAACCCCGACCCCGAGCACCCAGACCCGGCCGCCGCGGCTCACCCCCGCCACCCGAGGGCGCCAAGGATGGACGCCTCTATCTCCCGGAACCGGGCGTCCCACGAGTTCTCCCACGCAACCCGGCCCCTCGCCAGCGCCCTCTCGTCCGTCTCCGTCTCCGCGAGCCAATTCAAGGCCCCGACGAATCCTTCAGGCCCGTCAGCGAGGTAGACGTGCCCGGAGAGGTCCCTCAGCGCCGGCAGCGGCGAGGCCACGACGGGGCGGCCCGTGGCGAGGCACTCGTAGGTCTTGGCGGGTGAGATCGCCCGCGTGAGGCCGTTGATCTCATACGGCAGCACGAAGGCGTCCACCCCGGCGAGCGCCTCGGGCAAACGCCCGTGGGGCACCTCCCCCAGGTACTCCACGTTCGGTTCGCGCGCGAGACGTCCCTCCGCGGGGTCGAGCTTCCCTACCAGCCGCAGCCGGAAGCCGGCCCGCGCGATGGCCCGAAGGACGCCGAAGTCCACCCGCCCGCGGCCCGCGTCGCCGAAAAAGCAGACGGTTCGCGGCGGCAGGGCGGGGGGCGTCTCCCGCAGGACGGCGAAGCGTTCGTATTCCACGGCAGGGCCGCTGAGCGAGGCGTCTGGCCTCAGGCGCCGGGTCTGTTCGAGGAGGGGCCTCGAGGTGCAAGTGACGAGGTCGGCCCGGGCGAGGAGCTCGCGCTCGGTGGCGGCGATGTCCTTCGGGACGTCGGGGAAGTGCTCGTAGTCGTCAGCGCGGTCGTAGAAGACGAGGCGGGGGTCGAGCGCGGAGATCAGGTCTAGCGTCGTGCGGGTTGGCGGGTAGGCTACGACGACGGGCCCCGCGCCCACGGCCTCCTCGAGGTCGCGCGCCACCCGGGGCAGCAGGAGCCTCCGGTTCGCCGCCCTGAAGACCCGGAGGGTCGGCGGCAACGCGAGCGGGGGGTACACGGCTGGCCCTTCGTCCCCGGCCGGGCCTGCCTTGGATCTCCGGGCCCTGGCCCAGATCTTGGGCAGGGCGGAAGGCCCGGGATTGGCTAGGCCCGTCGTCTCCACGAAGACCGTCGGGTAGCCGGCGCGGGCGAAGAGCGTCGCGACCGTCTGGTGGCGCTGCCAGAGGAAGCCCCACCGGACGCCGGAGAGGACGACGACGGGCGGCCTGGTCAAGCGGTCCCCCGCCGTTCATTCCGGTCCATCAGGGTGAGGGCTGCTGCGGGATTCGGCATGGTCCCCCGGCCGTAGATCCCATCGAGCCCGAAGAGGTCCAGGACCTCCACAGCCCTCTCTAGCTGCCCCCCGCCCACCCGGCCGCGCCAGCCGTCAAGGGAAGGCCTCCCATTCGGGCGGCTGGTGGGGGAGGGACGCCCGAGCCTCCCGAGTACCCCATCGTCGTACTCCCGCCCGACGAACGCGAACAGGCGCCGCAGCTCCGGTTCGGGGTGGGCGACGAGGTTCTCGTAGAAGCAGAGGTGGATGGCGCCGGGCCGGAACTGCCTGAGGGGCACGCGGTTGTCTATGCACCACAGAAAGAGGTGCCGCTCGAAGGGGTCGCGGGCGGCCCGGATGTGGTCCTCGACCGCCGTCAGGTGATCTTCGACGAGATCCCCCTGCGCCATAGTCTCGTCGAGGTTGTCCCGCCAGCCGAGGGCGAGACGCGACGAGACTACCGCGCAAGGGTGCCGCATGAGCAGCACCATGGGCATGCCTGGGAAGTTGTCCGCCAGCCAGCCGAGCAGCAGGTTCGCCCTGATGTCTTTCACCAGGCGCCGCCTGGCAACGAGGGCGCCGCCCCGGTCGGACCATCGGCTCCTGAGTTGCCCGGTCACGGCCTCTCTGGCCGGAGCGAGGAACTCCTCGCGGCGGTCCCCTGGCCTCAGGTACTGCTTGCTCCCGAAGCCGCGGAAGCCCTCGACCTTGCCAGGGTGGAACGGCTCGAAGATCTGGCGGTAGGCGGCGTCGTGGTTGACGAGCCCTGAGAGCCAGGTCGTCCCGCTGCGCCCGCTCCCGGCGAGAAATACGGTCTTCGTGTGGTCCCCCCTGGCAAGGTCGACGCCGCCGAGGAGCCTTCCGAGGTAGGTCCAGGCCGCGGGCAGGCCACCGTGGCCCCGCACGGGCGCCAGCCTAGCCTGGGGTCGTCTCGTCCGCGGTCCCGTTGGCGGCCTTCGGGGGTTCCCCCGCGCGGGCAAGCCGCGCGGCGGCGGCGGCGAGGACGAAGAAGAACAGCGTCGCGCCAGGCAGGTACCAGTGCCACTCGACGACGGAGGAGATCAGGTACACCACCACGGCCGCCACGAGGCCTGAGAGCAGGAGCCGCCCGTCCCCCTCGGGCCGGTACCGCCAGGCGGCCCGCGCGGTAAAGGCAACGAGGAAGACCACGAAGGCCACGAGGGCCGCGAAGGCGAAGATGCCGGTCTCGGTGAGCTGCTCCAGGTACAGGTTGTGGACCTGCTTTACGCCCTGCACGCCTGGCCGTCCTTCGAGCCAGGTGTACTGGAAGGTGCCTGCCCCCGTCCCGGTCAGGGGGTTATCGATCCAGGCCTCCCAGGCCACCTTCCAGTAGTCCGCCCTGAACCCGACCCCCAGGGAGATGAGCCTCTGGGCGGCGTTCCCGCCCTGATCCGGGTTGCTGAAGATCCCGCGCGCCGCATCGCCCACGCCGCCGTACCCCGTCACGACGAAGACGGCGAACGCCGCCGCGGCCACGGCCGCGCAGAGGCCAACAGCCAGGCCGACGTAGCGCCGCGCCGTGGAGGTCAGCTCGTAGCGGGCGACGAAGAGGGCGTAGGCCGCCTGAAGCACGAAGGCGACGACGAGGGCCGCGATCAGGTCGTTTCGGAAGACAAGCCCGTCGGAGATCTTCTCCTGCATGGAAGCGTCGGGGTTCAGGAGGGCCCCGAGGCCCTGCATCCGCCACCAGAGCCAGGCCCCCGGCACGGAGACGAGCAGCAGGTTGGCGAGCATCTGCAGGCGGCCGGTCCCGAGCGCGAGGAGGACGCCGAGGCCGAGCCCGAACGAACCGATGCCGCCCCGGGAGAGCGTAAGGTAGAGCGTCACGAACGAGCCGAGCAGGAGCACGGCGTAGAGCCCCCGCAGGACGGGGTTGCGCATGGCGGTCATCTGCGCGAGCGCGAGCAGCGCCCCCATGCCGAGGACGGCGGCCGCCGTGTTCGAGTACCCGACGGTCGAGTCCACCCTGTAGCGGTCTATGGAGGCTATCTCGTAGTCGTCCGGGTAGGCCTTCTGCAGCATCCCGTACCCGGCCACCGCGGCAACCGCCAGGCCGAGGCCGTCGACCAGCGGCCCCACCTGCCGGTCACCCGGCAGCCCGCCCCGGGCGAAGGCGCTCGAGCCGACTACGGCCGCCAGAAGCAGCAGCAGCAGGGCGAACCAGTACGAGGTCTGCCAGGCCAGGCCCAGCGCCGCCGCCAGGGAGACCACCAGCGCCCACCCGAGGCGCGGGACCGCGACGTCGGCGGCAAGGGCGATGGCGAAGGCAGCCAGGTACATGGAGGCCCTCAAGGCCTCCTTTATCGTCTCCGTCTCGCTTATCGTCCAGATCATGGAGAGCCCCTTGACGAGGACGAGCAGGGCGAGCAGCGAGACCAGGATCCAGCCCTCCCGCGACACCCCATCGTAGAAGCCGCGCGGGATCACGGTGGTGAACATCAGGCCCAGGACACCGGCGGCAACGGGGAGCCAAAGCGCGTCGTCGTAGAGGCCAGCGCTCATGAGCCCGAACACGGTGGCGCCGACGAGGGAGAGCACGACGAAGGCCTTGAACACGACGAGCAGACGCCCGTGACGCCGGCCCTTCTCGGCGCCCTCCCCGCCACCGTCGCCGAAGAGGCGGCCCCCGACGGTCTCGGCGTCCCTCACGCCGGCTCTCCCGCGGCCTGGGCCTTCACGTGCACCCGTTCAGCACTACCCCGAGCAGGTTCGTCCCCGCCTCCAGGAGGTCGTCTATGGTCTCGCGGGCCAGGCTCTTCGGCGTCCGGGAGGCGTGCACGACTAGCAGAACCCCGTCGAACCCCTCGGAGAGGTTGGGGGAGGAGAGCACCCCGCCGGCGACGGGGCCGTCAACGATCACGAGGTCCCGGCCCTGTTCGAGGGATCGCACGGCAGCCACGAACTTCTCGTGTTCTAGGCGGGAGACGGGGTCGGGGGGCACGGGCCCCGCCGGCACGACCAGGAGGCCGGGCGCCACCTCGTACCCGTAGTGCTCCAGGGGCATGTCGCCTTCGAGGCCGCTTGTGAGGCCCACGAAGTTCGGCTCTCCAAGCATCCTGTGGAGTCGGGGGTCCCCGAGGTTGCAGTCCACGAGCCCGACCCGCCGCCCCATGCCTGCCACGGCGCCCGCGAGGCCCACGCAGACGCTCGTGCGCCCCGCCCCGGGCTCGGGGCTCGTGACGACCAAGCTTCGGATTCCCCCAAGCGAGAGCAGCCTCCCGGCGAGGTCTTCGTAGTGGCTCCTGACCGGCGAGTCGGGACCAAGGAGCAGCCTCCGCGCGTCGGTCCCGCTGACGGCCTCGAGGCCCACCTCAGACCTCGTTCTCGGCCGGCGAGTAGTCCGGTATGGCACCAAGCACCGGGGCCTTGAGGGTCACCTCCGCGTCGCGGACGTCCCGCCAGCCTCCGGTCCTACCCTCCAGAGAGAGCGCGGCACCCCCACCGAGAAGCAGCCCCACCCCGGCCGCGACGGCCGCGTAGAGCACGGCCGGGGGGCCGGAGCCTCCGGAAGCGACGGCCCTGCGTAGCACCCGCGCGTCGGCGATGCCGGTCCCCCCGGAGAGCTGCCCTTCGCCTAGGCGCCCGGCCTCGAGCGCGAACGCCTCGGCGTAGGCGTTTGCGACCCTGGCCGCCCCCTCGGGCTCGCGCCCTGAGAACGCCACCCTCATCTCCATGTCGCCGTCTACGAGGACGGCGACCTTGGGGTCGAGCCTGTCCCCGAACTCCTCAGGCGTGCCGCGCCAGCCGGCCTCGGCCCTCACGCCCTCGGAGAAGCTCGCCGGGGATGTGATCGCCGAGAACACCTCTTGCGCGAAGGCCTGACGCGCGTTCTCGTCGTCCGGCGCCTGCTGGGGCGCGAAGCCCACCACGGCCTCAGCGGTGTACGCCGGCTCCCTGAAGATCCCGAAGAGCAGCGCCACCCCCGCCAGGACCAGCGACGCGCCGACGACCAGCAACCGCCGGCCCTTGAGGACGTGCAGGACCTCGGCCAGCGAGGCGGCGTCCCTCCGGCCGTCCTGCCAGTCCCCCCGCTCAGTAGATGTCACTGTTCACCACCTGCTCGCGGTAGGCCTCGGGGTCGGAGTCCAGGAGTCGCAGCAACGACGGGGCCTGCTCTGAGGGGCTGTTAGCGAGGATCTCGCGCGCCTGGGACTCGCGGCCCGCCACCACCATGGCGTCGGCCACGGCGAGGTCCATGCCGCGCAGAACCTCCTCGCGCTCCTTTCTGGCGGGCCCTTCGAGGTCTTCCAGGCCCGAACGCGTCTGGCGCCTGGCCGCCTTTATGTCCCTCAAACCCTCCTCGGCCTGGCCGGTGCGGATCTCGATCCTCCCGAGGTCGTAGAGCGCCTGGTCGGAGATCCTGTCCTCCTTCTCGAGCTTCAGGTACTCTTCTTTGGCCTCCTGCATCTTGTCCTCGCTCAGCAAGGCCTGCGCCATGGAGATGCTCGCGGAGGTCGCGTTGGGGTTGAGCTTTAGCACGTCGCGGTAGCTCTCCACCGCGGCGTCCGGGTCGTCCATGGCGAGCTGCACGCCGCCCAGGAGCAGGTAAGGGAAGTAGTTGTTCGGGTCGCGCTCTATGGCCTCGCGCAGGGCCGCCGCGGCCTCCTCATACTTTCTCTGCTGCTGCAACGTCAGGGCCTGGGCCTCCAGGGCGTCGGTGTCGAACGGGTCGAGCCTGAGCGCCATCCGGGAGGCCTCGGCCGCGCCCTGCGCGTCCCCGGCCGCCAACAGCCGCTGCTGCTCCCCCGCGTAATAGTCAGACAGGCAGAGCGCCAGGGCCAACAACGCCAGAACCCCGACCACAAACCCCACGGAAATTCTAAAGACCGTACCGCTCATGCAGGATCACCGCGCATGAGCATATCCACAACCCCCCCCGAATACAAGGAAGGCCCGGGACCACGAGGGACCGGGCACAAAAAAGACGGACCCCCGAAGGGGCCCGTCCTGTGATGCTGCGTTCGGTTAGTTAGTTACCGAACGATCCTGCGGGCCACGAGACCACCGGCCACAAGCAGGGCGCCAGCACCGAGCGCGAGCAGCGAAGCGCCACCCGTGTCGGGAAGCTCGGCGGCGGCGGCGGCGCTACCACCAGCGGCAGCGGAAGCGCTACCAGCGGCGGCGGCGCTACCAGCGGCGGCGGCGGAGCCACCATTGTCCTCAGCGGCGGCGGAGCCGACGACGACGTCGCCAACGTTGTCGTTACCCTGGTTCAGGTCCTCGATCGAACCGAGGCAAGCGTTGGCCTGGTTCTGGGTGATGCCCTGCTCGCTCGCCACGGTCGCGACGGCGTCGTCGACGGCGGTGGCGTCGCCGTACTGACCCTGGAGGGCAGCCTGCACCTGGGAGCAGTCCACGTACTGGACGTCGCCACCCTGGGCAACACTATCGTCGACGGCGACCGCATCCTGCGCGAAAGCCGGAACAGCGGCGGCGAGAACCATGGCCAGCATGGCCGCCAAAAGCATTACTTTCCTCAACTTCGTTACCTCCTCGTTGGAGAACTGACTACGACGTGCATTCTCTTACCCACCAACCCCAATGTCAACACCATTTCGCGTATTTTTTCCCTTTTTCTTAAAAAAACTTAACACTCGATGGTCGGGGCGGCGGCATTTTGGGGCATGCGCTCGCGATTTTCAGCGGCGGGTGCCGAAGTCGGCGGTGTACATCGTGGCGTCTCGCGTCCCGTTGAACGTGCCCGAGTAGGTGCCTATGCCGACCTCGCGGAGCTTTCCGTCCAGGATGTTGGCGCGGTGTCCGTTGCTGCCCATCCACATGCGCATGATGCTGTCGGGCTCGCCCTTCGGACCGCTGCCCCAGGCTATGTTCTCCGCGCACCGGCTGTAACGGTAGCCGAAGCGCCTTACGCGTTGGCAGGAGCTCTCGTTGCGTCCCTTCGTGTTGTGGGAGAAGTAGTCGCGCCGGATCATGTCTTTGGAGTGGGCCCTGGCGGCCCTCTCGAGGGCCGGGTGGACGCACAGCGCCCTCAAGTTGCGCTCCCTGCGTTCCCTATTGTGAAGGGCAAATACCCGCATCTCGTCGGCCTTCAAGAAGATCTTACCCCCGCCGCACTTCCTGACGTTTCCCCCGCCCGCGGCCTCCGCCGCCGGTGGGGTAGCCAGGAAGGTCGTCGCCGCTACCGCAACGGCTACGGCGACCAACAGCAACGCCAGGTGCCTCATAGAAGGAGCCCCCCTCCTCTACCGACTCGAACCCCTTAATGTTACACGATGGGGGGCTACTGGTCGGCTGTGGTGAAGGAGCGGTAGGTCGCGAGGGACATCTCCCGCATGGCGGCGCGGGCGGAGCCCTCCCCGGTCTCGTCCACCAGCACCACAATAAAGTAGGCATTCTCCGTGCTGCGGGAGCCGTCAGGGAAGACGACGCCCGCGTCGCCGAACGTCGCGCCGTAGGAGCCGATCTTGTGCGAGACCCTCGCGCCTTCGGGGAGCGGCTGGGGCAGGCGGTCCTCGAAGTCCGTGTCCGTCATGAGCTCAAGCATCTCATCGGAGAGGTCGGGGGTGGTGTAGGAGGGGTCGGAGATCTTCTCCAGCATCGTCAGGACGTCGTTCGGGGTGGTTGTGTTCGGGATCCAGTACTCCGTCGAGCGGGCGCCCGCGCCGTAGAGCTCCGCGCGGATAGCGTCCCGGCCCAGGTAGCGGTCGAGCATCTTCCAGGCGGTGTTGTCGCTCTCTTTTATGAGGAACCCCGCGCACTCGCGCAGCGTGAGGGTGTGGCCGACGGGCTTGGTGTAGAGGGAGCCGGTGCCGTAGGCCTGCACGTCGGAGGCCTGCATGGAGATCTCGTCGTCAAGGTCCACCGTCCCTGCCGCCGCCGACCTGTAGAGCGTCATCAAGACGGGCAGCTTGTTGATGCTCGCGGCCAGGAAGCGGGCGTCTGGGTCCATCGAGACGGCCTCGCCCGAGGACGGGTCGGAGACGATCACCCCGTACCTGCCGGGGTAGGACTGCGCGATCCCCTCCAGCTCGTCGCGCAGGTCCCCCGCCTCGCCGCCGGAGATCCCGGCTGCCCGCGGCGCCCCGTCGGGTCCCCCGCCCTTCCGAGGGGCCTCCGCCGTGTCCGGCGCGTCCAGGCGCGGTCCGACGACGGGGGCTTCGGCCCGGGAGACGGGGTCATCGCCCGGAGAGGCCAGGAAGATCAGCAGGCCGGCGACCAGCGCGACGACCGGCAGCAACAGGAGCAGCCTGCGTTGGAGGACCCTGCGGCGGGTCTTTCTCTGTTCCCTGAGCCGTCGCTTGCGCTCGCGGCGGGACAACCCCGTCTCCGGGGGCGTCTCGGGTCTGGGCAACGGGGCGTAGATCTCGTGTCCCCCTGTTAAACGTCCGGCGCGGGGCGCCAGGCCACGTATTTATCGACCGGACAAAGGCAACGATAAAGTTTTACCTGCAAATCGCCATATTTGCCCTTCGTTGACAGCATGGGGAGTCAGTTTAGTGAGTTCGGAAGGCCCTGTCTACCAGCGCAAGAACGAGCGTTGGACGGCTCGATACCGGGACGCGAAGGAGAGTACGAGGTACCGCTACCGCAAGACGAAGCAGGACGCGAGGAAAAGCACCACGGAAGACCTCAAGAACCGTTGCGAAGGTTTTTGTTTGGCGATACGGGCGAGCAAAGAAACGGCTCGTACGGCGCAAAAGACGCAGGAGCCGCAGAAGCGCCGGGGTTACTTGTTGATAGACCGGATAAAGGTAACTATAAAGATCGCCGAGATCAGCATCAGGCCGCCGGCCGCGATCAGGCCCAGGGAGACGAAGAAGATGGTGCCGGCCCCGGCCGAGTCCCACGTCTGCGTGGCCCAGACGAAAGCGAACAGCGAGGCGAAGAAGGTGAGCAGGATCAGGATCATGCCCCCCGGCAGGTCCCTAATCTGGATGGCCGTCTTCTCGACCGCGTAGGCCATGCGCCCCCTTGTAGGGTAGCCCGTCTCCCGCACGCTCTCCACCGCGTCCCGGAACTCCCGCTCGTCGGCGATCCCGATGACCCTGGAGAGGTAGTACGCCTCCGATGGCGGCTTGCCCATCCGCAGAAGCTCCAGGTAGTTGCGCCTGTAGAGCTCCACGGCGCCCGAGTGCGGCGAGGCTAGCTGCTTGAGGAAGGCGTGGGTGTCGAGGCGGGTGGCGAAGCGTCGGGCCTCGTGCTGGGCGGCGCGGGCCTCGCGGCCGCCGGGGCGCCGGCCCGAGATCTCGGCGACCTCGAGGAAGAACATCTCGCGGGAGAACTCGATGGCGCTCTGGCGCTCGCGGCGGCGGGAGGAGATCTCCGTCCTTATCCCGCGCGAGCGGTACTCCTCGCGCCGGAGCAGGTAGACCTGCTCCTGGTAGAAGTCCCTCTCCTGCAACGAGCCAGCCGAATCCCGCAGCCCGTAGGCCTCTTCGAGCGTCTCCGGTATCCTGCGCTCTTCCATAAAGACGTGTTTACCCTAAGCTCTCGATCTCACGCGCCGAAACCCCTTCCGGGCACCGAATGATAACACGAGCGCCACCCGCCACGACACCTAGAGTCCCTCCTCGATCCCCCGATTTTCCGCGTCTTCGGCCCGCCAGAGGCCGTAGAAGATGCCGCCCCCGCGCACCCGCACGTCCAGGTGGCCCTTGGCGGCGAGCTCCCTGAGCATGCCGTCGGCCTCCTCCACGGTCAGCGACGTCTCCATCGCGGCCCGCGTCGGCGTGATCTCCTCGTGCTCGCGCAGGGTATCGAGAAGCTCGCGCTCCTTCGAGTTCTTCGGCAGCGGCACCGACCGGGTCTCCACCAGCCCCGCCACCCCCCTGGCGAAGACGCCGAAGGCAGGGAAGACAGCCCAGCCGAAGACGAAGATCAACCACCAGAAATGGGTAAAGGTTATTAGCAGCGCCGCCGCGAGCAGGATCAGGCCGCCCGTTACCACGCCGGTCACGGCCTGCGCCCTTGGGCTCATCGCCTCGACGTCGACCCCGATGTCGCCCCAAAACTTGTCCGTATCCGAGCGCCGCCGGACGTGCCGATCCCCGCGCTCCTCTAGCCGCTTGCGGGGTTCTGGCTCGCGATCTGGTCGTTTATGCACGGGCTCTCCGATCCCAATATACCAGCCCGCCCCGGGGGGCGACCTACGCCGGATCCTCCCCCAGATGCTAACCTGCTTCCGAGCGGAACGGAGGATCTTTGGTGCAGACCGAGAGACGTATAGAAGAGTCGAAGGACGCCCTGCTTGCGGAGCTGAAGGAGTTCCTGCGGATGCCGTCGATCTCCGCCCGCGGGGACGACGACGGGGGCTTCCGGAGGTGCGCGGAATGGGTGGCGGGCAAGCTACGCGACGCCGGAGCGGAGGCCCGCATCATGGAGACCGAAGGGCACCCGGTCGTCTACGCCGAGATAGGGAGCGGCGACCGCACCCTCCTCTCCTACGGCCACTATGACGTGCAGCCGCCCGAGCCCCTCGACCTTTGGGAGAGCGACCCGTTCGAGCCCACGGTCCGCGACGGCTCCCTCTACGCCCGCGGCGTCGCCGACGACAAGGGGGACGTCCTCGCCCGCATCCAGGCCCTTCGCCTGTTCATGGAAGAGCACGGCCCGCTCCCGTTCAAGCTCAAGTTCCTTATCGAGGGCGAAGAAGAGGTGGGCAGCCCGAACCTCGCGCCCTTCGTCAGGAACAACGCGGACCTCCTCGCGGCCGACGCCTGCCTGTGGGAGGGCTCGATGAAAGACGAGGCGGGTCGCCCCAGCATCGAGTGCGGCACGAAGGGGATGGCCTACGTCGAGCTTCGCGCCAGGGGCGCCTCCCACGACCTGCACAGCATGTACGGCGGCATCGCCCCCAACCCGGTCTGGCGGCTAGTGCAGGCGCTCAGGACCATCAAGGACGAGAACGGGGGAATCACGCTCGACGGGTTCGAGGACCTTATGGAGCCCCCTTCTGAGGAGGAGCTCGAGGCTATACGGAAGATCCCCTTCGACGCCGCCGCCCTGGGAAAGCTATGGGGCGTGGAGGCCCTGGACCGGAACCTCTCCGGCGAGGATGCCCTGCGCGAGTACCTCCTCCGCCCGACGGCGAACATCGCCGGGATCATGGGCGGCTACACGGGACCGGGCTCGAAGACGATAGTCCCCTCGGAGGCGTTCGTGAAGATGGACTTCCGGCTCGTCGTGGGCCAGAGCCCCGGCCCCGTGCTGAAACTCCTGCGCGACCACCTCGACCGGCGCGGCTTCGGGGACGTCGAGGTGGTCGACCTCCACGGCGTCGAGGCGGCGAAGACGCCCGTCGGCTCTCCCGTCGTGCGGACCGCGGTCGGCGCCTGGGAGGACCTGGGACGCGACGACGCGATAGTCTTCCCGACCATCGGCGGCAGCGGGCCGACCTCGCTCTTCGCGACGGAGCTCGGGATACCAACCATCATGACCGGCAACGTAGCCAACGCCGGCAGCCGCATCCACTCCCCCAACGAGTCCATCCGCCTCGACGACTACTTCGAGGCCGTCGGCTACTTTGCCCGCTTTTTCGAGCGATTCGGCCTGGAAGGGTCGACGGCTTGACGGAGGGTAAAGGACTAGACCTCCCCGAGGCCGTGCGGCGGAGCCTGGCCTCCGCGGTGCTCGAGCGCGGGGCGCAGGCCAGGATGGTCTCTACGCAGGGACGTGAATCTATGAGGCCCCCGAAGGGGCACGTCGTGGTGGCGGCCTCTCGGGAGGAGATCGACGGCATCAGGGGCCCCGCCCGCATCGTGCGCCAGCTCGAGTTCTACAAGACCTTCTACGGCCCCGTGGTGCGCCTGGCGTTCACCGTCTACCCGATGGACGGCGAGCCCTTCTCCGCTTCGACGCTCCTGAACGTGAGCCAGGTCTCCGGCGACGCGGCCCTCACCGGCCTCGGCCGGCAGAAGGACGTCTTCTTTCACTTCTACCACGAGGAGGACGGCGACCTCGTCTACGCGTTCTCCAAGGAGATCCCGAACGGAGAGCAACAGCGCGGCGAGGCCAAGAAGATCCTCAAGATGGCCCGCGACGCCTACGCCGGTACGCTCACAGAACGACGGAGCTTCCGGTCGGCCGTCGGCCTGGCCGAGCGGCAGTTCGACGCTGTGGTCTCTGAACCTGACGCGGAGGATGAGGGTTAGGCGGTTAGTGTTCCGAACCCGTGCCGCGTATACTTCCGGCCATGCTGGCGGGGAGCGCTTCCAAGGATTTCGTTGCAAAGATAAGCCAGGCTTTGGACGACGCCGGGCGAAGGGGCATCCATGTAACCGCGGGTGCCGGGACGTGCGACCTAGAGGGTCAGCAGTTCGCCCATCGTCCGGTGGAGGACGAGGAGGACGGGCCGCCCCCGGGCCGTCCGTTCCACCTTGAGGAGCCGCCCGGGCCGCGGGAGATCGGCGAGCCCGACGGCACCTCGCGGCTCTGCTACTTCCTCGACGGGGTGCAGAGTTCGCGCGAGATCGGGCGCATAGAGATGTCGCCCGTCATCGTTTCGACCGTGGCCGCGGCCATCGTCAACCGCTGCGACCGGCGGTTCTCCAGGATGCCGCTGGAGGACCCGCCGACGGTGGTGCAGGCCGTGATCCTGCCGCGCAGCGTGGGGGACGCGAAGGTCCATGCGTTCTGGGACCTGCTGGTCGAGGCCGGCTTCACCGAATTCGGCCCTGACGACGCCCCTTCCTCCCCGCACCTGGTCATCGACTCGGCCGAGTACGTGCCCGACGTGGATTCCTCCGACTACGTAGGGATGCGCGAGATGGCACGCTCGCGGGTACGGACGCTCAGGGAGCGGCTGGAGGGCGAGATGCTGCGCCGGTGGGAGCTCGACGACCGGACGCTAGAAGATCCCGACGCCTGGATCGCGGTGGACGGACAGCTCAGGGACATCAGGGAGTCCAACCGGCGCGCCGTCGGCCTCATAAAGAGCGTGGCCCGGCCCGAGTTCGTCGGCAAGGACGTCGGGATGCTTCTGGACCTCGAACCGGGCATGCGCACGACGAGCTTCGTCCCGGACTGGCAGCTCCGCCGCGACCAGAGCGAGCGCCGCACCTCCTGGTACCTCAGGATGTGGCCGCCGCAGCGGGGGGCCGACGCCCTTGGGTCGCTCATGCGGATCGAGGCGCCAAGGGACACGGAGCCCGCGCTGGTAGACGAGATCTCGCGCTGGATCCTAGCCGAAAGGGCGCCGCTCGCGAAGCCGGACCCGAGGTGGCCGGCCATGATCTACCCGATCCGCTACGTCGAAAAGATACTGAAACCCCTCGTGCAGGGCTCGGAACGGGCCTATTCGAGGCTGGAACGCCAACTCGCATCCGATGGAGGGAACTAGATTGCTTCACGACCACTTCCTGGATCTGGAACTTGGCGCCATAGGCCGCGTCGTCACGAGCGAGGACAGCCCGGCCACCGCCCACGAGTTCTTTTTCTGGACCGCCGAGACACCCGCCGCCCAGAACCTGGATATCGGCCACATCGTCGCCGCCGAGGCCGAGGACGCCACCGCCGTGGCCGTCCTCGACGACCCGCGTCGCTACTCCGACCTCCAGTCCTTTCTCGACGATTTCTACGCCTACGACGGCGACCCTGCCCTCGAAGCCCTCTCGGAGAGGGTGGAGATCCTGGTCTTCAAAGCCCGCGTCCTCGCGACCAAGCACCGCCACGAGGGGAAGAAGTCGAAGCGTCCGGTCCGTACCGGTCCGGTCTTCTTCGCCACGAGCGCGGCCATCGAGTACGCTTTGGGCACCGAGGACTTCGCGGGGCACAGGATCCCGATGCTCCTCCACGAGAACGGCAACGAGAGGGGCGGCTCCCCCCAACGCACACCCCTCTACGTCGACGGCGACTACCTGCTCGGCCCCGAGGCCGGCCACCTCAACATCACCGGCATGAGCGGCCTCTCAACCAAGACGAGCCACGCCCTCTTCACGATCGCTAGCACCTTCCAGACCGTCAAGGACAAGAAGGTCGCGGCCCTCATGTTCAACGTGAAGGGTGCCGACCTCCTCTTCCTGGACAAGCCCGTCGAGGTGGACCCCGAGGAGGACCCGGATCTGGCCGAGCGCTACAAGAAGGCGAACCAGAAGCCTCTTCCCTCCGAGGACCGCGAGATGTACGAGTCTCTGGGACTGGAGATCAAACCCTTCGAGAACCTGCGCATCTTCGCCCCGCTCGCCTTCGGCCGGGACGGCGGCGACGGCCTCGTCCACGCCGCCGACCTCCGCACCAAGGACCTGAACACTTTACGCAACGCCCGCGGCGAGGACACGTGCGTCCACCCCATAGTGTGGGACCTCGAGGACGTCCTACCCCACGCGGGCCGCATCTTCGACCCGACGGACTACGACGACAAGTTCAAGGGCTTCGTCGAGCACCTGAGGGCCGTGCCGGTCAGGACCATGCGCGGCTTCCACGCCCAGATAGACGAGGCCTTCGAGTACTTCGAGGAGAACGACAACAGCTCCTACTGGAACGGCCATCACCAGGCGACCATCGCCAAGGTCCGCAACCGCTTCGGGGTGCTGCCGAGCAAGTGCGCCGGCCTCCTCGTCCACGGCCGGGTCGAGTACGGCGACTCGCCGCAGGTCGACGGACCGTTCGAGAACCGCGAGATGCGCGTCGTTGACATCTCCCACCTCGCCGGCGTCCCCCA
>DATFPF010000104.1:0-20406 GCA_035264945.1 Rubrobacter sp. | reverse complement strand
GCCTATGGTCTGGGCGCCACGCCTGCGGAACGTCTTGATCGCGCGGTCGTAGCTCGGCTGCTCCGTGTAGACCACGGTGCCCGGCCCGGAGAGGTAAGAGGCCACGAGGTCCTGCAGCTGCAACGAGCCGTTTCCTACCAGGATCTCCGTCTCGGAGACGCCGTACTCCTCTGCGAGCTGCCGCCTCAGCGGCGCGTACCCGCGCTGCTGGCCGTACTGCAGCACCGTGGCCGCGTCCCCGCGAACCGCCGCGTCGAAGCACTCGCCCATCTGCTCCGTCGGGAAAGCCTCTGGCGGCGGGACGCCGCGGGTAAAGACTATCTTCTCGGTAGTGGTGTCCGTCATCGGGTCAACCTCTCGTGTGCGCGTGCCGAAAGACCAATCCTAGCCGCTCACCGCCGCCGATTACAACCCTTGCGGCGACTCGTCGAGCCCCACAGCGGCGCCCACGCCACTGACAATCGATGGCTAACCCAATTAGGCTAGCAAAATACGGCTCATTCTCTCCATGCTCTGCCTGGAATGCCTGGGTATCCTTTGTCCATGTACGACGCTTCGTCACTCCCAGTACAGATGGAGGTGGGCGGCGAGACCGCCTGTGTCGTGGCCGGGGTCGCGGCGTTCCTGGTGGCCTGGCGTGCCGCTCCGGCCCCGAGCCTCAGGTTGCACGGCCACGCCCGGCGTCTCTTTCTCGCCGCCCTCGGCCTGTTCGTGCTGGCCGAGGTCTTTTCTCTGATGGAGGTGATTTTCGACCTCGAAGAGCACGGTGTCCTATCCGCAGGGCTCTTGACCGTGGCCCACGAGGGTCTTCAGGTCGGTTTTGTGGGCTGTCTTGGCGCGGGAGCCTGGTACATGATGAAGGCCGAGCCCGATGAGGTTCAGGCGCTGCGACGCTTTGCCGAAGAGGACAGTTTGACGTCCTTGCACAACCGCCACTACCTGGACGTGACGATTCAACGCATGGCGGAGTTCGCGAAGAAGCACGGGCTGCCGGTCTGCTGCGTGATGATGGACGTCGACGACTTCAAGCTCTACAACGACGCCCTCGGCCACGCTGAGGGCGACGTCGTGCTGACGGGAGTGGCCGACGTGCTTCGCAAAGCGACGCGGCCGACCGACGCGGTCGTTCGGTACGGTGGCGAGGAGTTCATCGTGGTGACGATCTGCTCGCTCGAGGAGGCTTCCGCCCTCGCAGAACGCCTGCGCGCCGACGTGGAGACGCGCTTCGCCACCGCGGGCGAAGACGGGAGGTCCCCGGCCGTGACCATCTCTATCGGGGTCGCAACCTTGACGGAGGATACGGAAGGGGCCAGGCGGATGATAGAGGCCGCGGACAAGGAGCTCTACCGGGCCAAAAGAAAGGGTAAGAACCGCATCTGCGTCGTCGACGGGGACTCTCTTGGCAACCTCGATCAGTGATCCACCGCTTGGCCCCTGCCGGGCCCCCCCTGGACGCGAGATCAGCCGCGGGTCGTTCGGCCCGGATCGGCAGCTGATTCCGCGCTAGAGCGGATAGCTGCGCGAACCGCACGGTCTCCTTGCAGGGATGGCCCCACATTTGCATCCCCTTTCTGCCTACCGTCGGAGTCAAGCATTAGGCGGCCCCTACTCTTGTTGCGAGAGGCTCCTCCTGCCCCACCAATAGCCGAATAGCGGAAAGCTGACCGCGCTCTAGGACACCCGCTCCATCTCCGGCTCGGCCGGCGCGGCCTCCCTCCTGGCGTAAGAGAGGCACCTGGGGCCGAGGATCTGCTTCAGCTCCGCGTGGAGATCCGAGGAGTCCTCCACGTCGAAGACGCGCTCCTCGAGACCGTCGGCCGGGGAGATGAGGAAGACGGGGCTGCTGCCGGGGTTCTTTGCGAGCAGGCCGAAAGCCTCCTCCGCCGACTTACGGGGCAGGCCGACGAAGCAGGAGGCGTCGAGGTAGACGGGGTCGGGGCCCGGCTCTAGGTGCAGTTCCTCCATCTCCATAGCGATGATGCGCGGGATGCCCTCCTTGCGCTCGACGCGGCCCTTTACCTTGAGCACGGCGTCCTCGCGCACGCACTGTCCGCACTTGGCGAAGACCCTGGGGAAGACCATGACCTCGGCGAGCCCACGGGTGTCGTCGAGCTGGAGCATGCCCATCATGTCGCCCTTGCGCGTAGTGTTGGTCCTTACGCTCGTGGCAAGCCCGCCCACCCACACCATCGCCCCGTCGCGGCAATGGTCGAGGTCGGAGACGGTGGTGTCCGTGTGCTTCTTGAGCTTGTGAAGCACGGGCCGCAAGGGGTGGTCCGAGACGTAGAGGCCTAAAGTCTCCTTCTCCCACTCGAGCGTCTCGCGGCGGTCGTCCTCGAGGTCGGGGAAGGCTGGCTTGGGCGGCGCTATCTCGGCGTCCTCGAACATCGAGAATTGGTCCTCGCAGGCGCCCCTGAGGCCCTTCGTGGACCGCTCGACGGCCTTCGCGTGGACGGCGACCATCGCTGAGCGCGATGGGCCTACGTTGTCGAAGGCGCCGCACTTTATTAGCGACTCCAGGGTGCGCTTGTTGTACGTGGAGCAGTCAACCCGCTCGCAGAAGTCGAAGATGTCGGCGAACGGGCCGCCCTCTCCCCTCGCGGCCTGTATAGCCTCTACCGTGTTCTCCCCCACGTTCTTTACGGCAGAGAGGCCGAACCTTATTGTGTTGCCGACGACGGTGAACCGGCGACCGCTCTCGTTGACGTCGGGCGGGAGCACCTCTATCCTCATCGCCCGCGCCTCGGCCACGTACTGCGGCACCCTGTCCTTCGTGTTCATCACGCTGCTCATCAGCGCCGCCATGTATGCCTCGGGGTAGTGGGCCTTCAGGTACGCGGTCTGGAAGGCGAGGAACGAGTAGCACGCGCTGTGGCTCTTGTTGAACGAGTAACCGCCGGCCTTCTCCATCCAGTTCCACAGCTCGTCCGCGACCTCAATGGAGACGTCGTTTGAGGCGCATCCTTCCATGAACTTGTCTTTGAGGGTGGCTAGCATCGCCGCGTTCTTCTTGCCGATTGCCTTGCGGAGCGTGTCGGCCTGGCCCGGGGTGAAGCCGCCGAGGAGCTTGCTTATCTCCATGAGCTGCTCCTGGTAGGCGGCGACCCCGTAGGTCGGCTCCAGGATGGGCTTCAGCCGCTCGTCGCGGTAGTCAACGCTCTCGGGGTCGTGCTTGCCCTTCTTGAACGTCGGGATGTAGTCCATCGGGCCCGGACGGTAGAGGGCGTTCAGGGCCACGAGGTCGTCGAAGCGGTCGGGGCGGACCTCCTGGAGCATCCGCTGCATCCCCCCCGACTCGAACTGGAAGACCCCGAACGTGTCGCCGCGGGCGAACATCTTCAAGGTCTTCTCGTCGTCTAGGGGGATGTTCTGGATGTCCACCTCCTCGCCGGTGTTCTGCCTGATGGTCTCGAGCGTCTCCTCTATGACGTCGAGGTTGCGCAGGCCGAGGAAGTCCACCTTGAGGAGGCCAAGAGCCTCGACGTCGCTCATGGGGTGCTGGACCATCACGGAGAGCTGCTCCTCTTCGCCCGCTTCGCCCTTGGCACCGGCCTTCTTGACGGCCTGCAGCGGGACGATGTCCGTCAGGCGCTCCTCGCTTATCACGACGCCCGCGGCGTGGGTGCCGGCGTGACGGGCGAAGCCCTCGATCTCGAAGGCCGTGTCGAGGACCTGCCTGGCGCCATCGTTGCCGTTGACGAACTGGATGATCTCGCGCGCCTGCCCCGGGTGCTTCTCCCCGGCCACGTACCCGCCGTCCTCGCCCGGCGTGAGCACGTCGCGCAGGGTCGTGCCGACGGGCTTGTCCGGGATGAACTTGGCGAGCTTGTCCGTGTCGGAGTACGGGTACTGGAAGATGCGCCCCGAGTCCCTGATGGCGGCCTTGGCGCCGATGGTGCCGAACGTGATGATCTGGGCGACGTGCTCGTGCCCGCCGTACTTGTCCGTTACGTACTTCATCACCTCAGAGCGCCCTGAGACCGAGAAGTCTATGTCCACGTCAGGCATGTTGATCCGGTCGGGGTTAAGGAACCGCTCGAAGAGCAGCGAGTAGTGCAGCGGGTCGAGGTCCGTGATCCCCAGGGCGTAGGCGACTATGGAACCCGCCGCCGACCCCCGCCCCGGCCCAACCGCGATCTTGCGGTCCTTGGCGTACTTGACGAAGTCCCACACGATAAGGAAGTAGTCGGCGAAGCCCATCTTGCCGATGGTCGAGAGCTCGAACTCGAGGCGCTGCCGGACCTCGGGCCCCTTAGCCCGCTCCCCGTAGCGCGCCGCGAGCCCCCGCTCGCACTGCTCGCGCAGGTACTGGTCGGCCGTGTACCCCGTCGGCTTGGGGAAGTTGGGAAGCCGCGTCTTGCCCAGCTCTATGCCCACGTCCTCGACGCTCTCGACGACCTTGAGCGTGTTGGAGAGCGCCTCGGGGTGGTCGGGGAAGATGCGGCCCATCTCCTCGATGCTCTTGACGTAGAACTCCTCGCCGTGGAACTTCATCCGGTTCGGGTCGCTCATGAACTTGCCGGTGCCGATGCACAGGAGCGCGTCGTGCATCTTCGCGTCGTGTTTGGTCGTGTAGTGTGAGTCGTTGGCCGCCACGAGGTCGAGCCCCGTCTCATTGTGCAGACGGACGAGCCCCTCGTTGACGCGCCGCTGCTCGGGGATGCCGTGGTCCTGCATCTCGAGGTAGACGGCGTCGAAGACCTCGCCGTACTCGGTTAGTAACCTCCGCGCCTCGTCGAAGCGGCCCTCGAGGATGCGGGTCGGGACCTCGGCGGAGAGGCACCCGGAGAGGCAGATGATCCCATCCCCGTGCTTCCTCAGCATCTCCATGTCGACCCGCGGCTTGTAGTAGAAGCCCTCGAGAAAGCCAGCGGTCGAGAGCTTCATGAGGTTCCTGTAACCGTCCGCGGTACGCGCGATAAGCGTCAGGTGGTAGTAAGGCGCCCTGCTGCGGTCGTGCCGGTCGGCGGTGACGTAGACCTCGCACCCGACGAGCGGCTTGATGCCGGCGTCCTTGGCCTCCTTGTAGAATCGGACCGCCCCGTACATTACCCCGTGGTCCGTGAGCGCAAGCCCCGGCATGTTCTGCTCTTTGGCGAAGGAGACGAGGTCCTTGATGCGGCTCGCCCCATCCAACATCGAGTACTCCGAGTGACAGTGCAAGTGCGCGAAAGCGCCAGACCCGCCCGACAAATAGCCCTCCCTCGCTCGTGCTCCCGGCGACGCCCGAGAAAGGACGCCGCCGTTCGCCTGTTCTCCCCGTCGATCCATCCTCGACAGGAGCTACTATACGAGACGCCCCCACCGACTGTCCAGACCACCTGAAGTAGAAGGTGAGGCTAGTTTTGCAGGACTTTTCAGAAGCAGCTTTCAGCTTTCAGCGATCGGCTGTCAGCCAATGATTGGGAGACGCCGTCTCCGTTCCTGGGGCCTATCCCCACATCGCAGGAGCGATTACCCTTCTATCTATCGGCGTTCTTTAGGCTGGAGTTAGGTGTACGGCCAGCAAGCTCATAGCCGAAGGCTGACCGCTGAGATCTTATTCCTCTTCGTCCTTCCACAGAAACCAGTTTATGGCGATTTGGGCGCTCAGGACTGCGAGTAAGAGGGCGAAGACGCCGTTCTGGAGGTCGTGGCGGTAGGCGGTGTAGACGACGAGGGCGCAGGAGATGGCGAGGGCCGCGACGACGAAGAGGAGGGTAACGCCGAGCACGGCGACGCGGAAGGCCCGGCGGACGGGACCGTCGCGGCGGTGTTCGTCGCGCGGCGGGTCCGCCCCGCGGGCCACGGGGGCGTCAGTCCTTGCTTCCGGAAGACGAAGAAGACGCGGCGGGCTTGTCTGCGGGCTTGTCCGACGACTTCTTCTCTTTCGTCTCCGGCTTGGAGTCGCCGTTGGAGCTCGCGGCGGGCTCCTTTGGGCCCTTCTTGCTGCTGTAGTCCGTGGAGTAGAAGCCCGAGCCCTTAAAGGAGATGCCGACCGGCTGGAGGACCTTGCGGACCGGGGCGCCGCACTCGACGCACGTGGTCAGGGGGTCTTCCGACATCTTCTGCATCACGTCGAACACGTGACCGTTCTCGCACTTGTACTCGTAGATCGGCATCCGGCCTCCATATAACAGCTCGCAACGGAGGGAATTATACCGCCCGGGGGATCTTTTTACGTGTGCCCACCGGGCCTCCGGGTGGGATCGAGCTCGCCCGAGGCGAAGTCTTGCTGAAGGTGCTCGTGGGCCGTATGCAGGAGCTTGGGGCTGTGCAGGATCTCCTCGACCTCCAACGGCGAGGCGTTGCGCCGGACGTACTCCTCCTGGGTGACCTTGTGCAAACTTGCCCCCTCCGCGATCCTGTTCACGATGTACCCGACGACCCTGTCCTCCCTGTAGGAAGGGATGTTCGTGCTGAACAACCGATCCCAGAAAGAGTGCTCCTGTCCTTCGGCCATGCCGGTTCTCCTCTCCTCGCCGCCCGAAGACGCCGACTAACACGCCCACAAGTATAGCGAGTCGCGACACCCCGCCACTCAGCCCTCGGTCATGCCCCGCACGGCCTCGTCGATGTTCTCCCCGTCTTCCTCTACCGGCTCCATGTACAGCCGGCCCCACGAGATGCGATCCTCCCGCACCCCGAAGAGGGTGACCCCGGCCATGTTCAAGCCCGTGGCGGTCCACCGCCACTCGCTCCACACCGTTCCGTCGACGGCGGCTTGACCAAGCAACTCCGCCTCGAAGTCGGGAAAGCGCTGCCAGATCGCCGACCAGTTCTTGCGGACCTGCTCCCTGCCCCCGAAACCCCGCGCGGGGTGGAGCGGTTGCTCGCTGCGGTAGTCCGCGTCGAAGAGGGCCAACATGGCTTCGAGGTCGTGTTGGTTCATGGCGGCGTGTAGCCGCTCGAGTACGGTACTCACGGCGTGCCCTCCTGTCTCGTCCGCCCGGCGGGACGGATCGCCCCGCCGCAAGCGGAAGTTCGTCCCCTCCTGCTTTGCGCGTTCCCGACCGTCTGCGCTCCTTCCTCACCTTTACGTAACACAGGTATCATAAAACCAACGGAGGTCCGGCGTATCCCCGGAAGCGCCAGTACCGCGCTAGTACGATGCATCGCTTGCCCGTCCGCAGAGAAGTTGACGACGAGCGCCGACGCCGGGTAAGAGCGGGGACCACAAGATCACCGTCGGTAGCGGCCTACGCAGATGGCCGTGAAGCCGGGGAGATGCGGCGAACGACAAGCCGACCCGGGGAAGGTGGGCGACGCGCCCGCCGAGCATGAGGGGACGACACTTCGACCTCGTCTTGCGCGGGGACTCTGGTGCTCGGTCGTTGAGTGCGTCCTCTAGACGGCGGGGATCAAGCGCCCGAGGCGAGGTCCTCCAGGGCGGCCCCCGAGACCCGGTACACCGTCCAGTCGTCCATCGGCTCCGCCCCGACGGAGCGGTAGAACCCTATGGCCGGCTCGTTCCAGTCCAGGACCCACCACTCGAGGCGCCCGCACCCGCGGCTCCTCGCCAGGCCCGCCAGGCGGGCCAGCAGCTTCTTGCCGATCCCGGTGCCGCGGAACTCGGGCTTCACGTACAGGTCTTCCAGGTAGATGCCCGGCCTGCCGAGAAACGTCGAGAAGTTGTGGAAAAAGAGGGCGAAGCCGGCCGGGGCCCCGTCGTGCTCGGCGATCAGGACCTCAGCGTACCGTTGCCCGCCGAAGAGGTTACGCAGCAGGGTCTCCTCCGTCGCCACAACCTCGTGGGAGAGCCTCTCGTACGCGGCGAGCTCCCGGATAAGCGAGAGGACGAGCTGTACGTCCCCCTCCGTCGCCTCACGGACCTCGATCACGGGTACCGCCCCTCTCGAGCTCGCTCCAAAAGTCCCGCCCCGCGGCTCGAGAGCCGAAAGCTGACCGCTGAAAGCTGACCGCTGAAAGCTGAAAGCTATTAGCTGACGGCGCGGTTCGCGCGGCAAACCGCCTCAGACCCGCGCGCCGACAATCTCTTCGGCGATCTGGACGGCGTTGGTGGCCGCGCCCTTGAGCAGGTTGTCGGAGACGCACCAGTACTGCACGACGTTGCCCTCCACGCGTACCCTGCCCACGAACGTGTTCGGGTCGCCGGCCGCCTCGAGCGGCGTCGGGAAGTCGTCGGCGTCGCCGGAGAAGACAACACCGGGGGCGGAGCGGAACGCTTCGAGCACCCCCTCGAGGTCTGCCTCCCGCGAGAGCTCCGCGTAGACGCTCTCGGAGTGACCGGTGTGGACGGGGATGCGGACCGTCGTCGCGAAGACGTCGAGGTCGGGGAGGCCCATGATCTTGCGGGTCTCAAGGCGCATCTTGGTCTCCTCCGAAGTGTACCCGTCGTCCCCGATCCCCCCGATAAGCGGGATGGCGTTCCGGTCTATGGGCTTGGGGTAGACGCCCTCGCGCCCCTCCTCCAGGGCCTCCACCCCGCCCCGGCCAGATCCGGAGACGGCCTGGTAGGTCGAGACGACTACTTTCTCGAGGCCGAACTCGCGAGCGAGCGGGGCGAGCGTGACGACCATCTGGGTCGTCGAGCAGTTGGCGTTGGCGATAAGGCCGTCGTGCCCCTTCGCCGCCTCCGCGTTCACCTCGGGCACGACGAGCGGCACGCCTGGATCGAGCCTGAAGTCGCTGCCGTTGTCTATGACGACGGCGCCCCTGGAGATCGCCTCCCCGGCGAGCTGAACCGCGGCCCCCTTCTCGCCCTCCGTGCCCGCGAAGAAGGCTATGTCCACGCCATCGAACGCCTCGGGCTCGGCCACCCCGACCTCGAACTCCTCGCCGGCCAGCGTCGCGGTCCTGGCGCTGCGGGCCAGGATGCGGAGCTCCTTGAGGGGGAAGTTCCGGCGCCTGAGCTCGGCGACGATCCGGTCGCCGACCAGCCCCGCCCCGACCACCGCAACCGTGTATCCTTCGCCCATCTCGATATCTCCTTCTGTCTCCTAGTCGTCTTGCAGCGCCCTGTGGGCGATGTCAAGCAGGTCCCAGACGACGCCACTCGCTGTGCGCTCGGGGCCGGCGCCCGGCCCGCGCACGGTGAGGGTAACATCCGAGTAGCGGCGCGTGCGGAAGTCGAACACGTTCTCGGGGCCGCTTATGGGGCCGAACGGGCTCTCGACCGGCGTGTCGGCCAGGCCAACCGTCACCGGGCCCTCCCTCGGGATGCGCGTGAGGTAGCGGAGCATGTGGTGCTCTTCGACGGCGGCCATGCGGGCGGCGAAGGCCTCGTCGTGGTCGGGGAGGCGGGCCATGAACTCGTCGAGGGGGACGTCCTCAAGGCCATCGGGGACGAGGGACTCGTAGGGGATCTCCTCGGGCTCGATCGAGCGGCCCATCATGCGGGCCAGGATGATCGCCTTGCGGGCGACGTCCAGCCCCGAGAGGTCGTCGCGCGGGTCGGGCTCGGCGTAGTGGAGGTCTACCGCCTCGCCGACCGCCTCGGAGAAAGACCTCCCCGCCTCGACCGCGCTCATCACGAAGCCCAAGGTTCCGCTAGGGCTGGCCTGTATCTCCAGGATCTCGTCGCCCGTCTCGATCAGGCCGCCTATGGTCGAGATGATCGGCATCCCGGCGCCGACGGTCGCCTCGTGCCAGAGCCTGTCCGGCACCTCGTTCACTAGCCGCTCGTACTGCGCCGTGCTCCCCGAGAGCGGCCCCTTGTTCGAGAGCACGAGGTAAGACCCGTTCTCTATCCCGAGCAGGTCGAGGTCGAACGTCCCCCCGTGCACGGCCACGTCGACCACGACCCTCGTAATCCCGGGCTCGGGCTCCGAGCGAAGGACGTCTTCGAGCGGCTCCGTGCCGAGGTCGGAGAGCCGCCCGCCCTCCTCCTTGAGCCTGACGGCCTGGGGCAGCAGGTCCTCCCCGACGAGCGCGCCCGAGGTGTCAGAGACGGCGCGGTAGCGGAGCTCTACGCCGCGGCGTTCGAGCAGGCGCTTGCGCTCCTCCAGCACGATCTGGGCGACCGCGCGCCCCACGTGGCCGAGGCCTATCTGGACGATCTCCAGCCGCCTCAAGCTACCTCCTCGACCCCGGCGTCGGCCGTCACGAGCGAGCCGTGGAGCAGCCTGAGGGCGTCCTCGCCCTGCTCGCCGTTGACGACGAAGACGAGGCCGGCGGAGGCGAATCCGGCGTGCAGGAAACGTATCTTGGCCTTCCTGAGCAGCCGTAGGCCGAGCTTGAGGTCCCGCTCCGAGGGCGAGCCTATGCAGACGACCATCGCGGTCTCGCTGCGGCGGCCGTTGGCGCAGGGGATCTCCATAGGCACCTTGCGGCGCAGCGCGACGCACCTGACGCCCTCGCCGTCGGCGAAGTCGGCCGAGATGCGCGTGCCCGGGGTGTCCGGGGCGAAGGTGTTTCTGACGCGCACCGTCATCTTCGCTTCGGCGGCGGGTTCCATCGTCTTGTGGTGCAGGACCTTGGCGCCGAGGCCCGCGAAGGTGTGGGCCTCGTGGTAGGAGAGGCGGGGCATTAGCTCCGCGTCCGGGACCAGGCGCGGGTCCGCGTCGAGCACGCCGTTCACGTCCGACATGATCCAGACCTCCCGCGAGCCGAGCGCGCGCCCGATCACGGTCGCCGACAGGTCAGACCCGCCACGCCCTAGCGTCGTTGGGGACCCATCGGGCGCCCTGCCGACGAAGCCGGGGACGACGGCGACGGTGCCGCTCTGGAGGAGCGGGGCCACGTACCGCGAACATCGCCCCTCGGTCTCGTCCACGTCCACCTCGGCCTCGTCGAAGCGCCGGTCCGTGGCTATGGGGTCGGCCGCGACCACCTCGGCCGGGGCGCCGGCCTTCGCTATGGCCCCCGCGAGCACCTCGGCGGAGAGCCGCTCGCCGAAGACCGCGATGCCGGCCCGCCTGGCCTTGATGTTCTCCGCCGGCCGCTTCACGGTCTCGACGAGCTCCTCCAGAAGCCCGAGGACCCGTCCTTCGACCCTGGGCCTGCGTTCGGGGGCGACGGCCTCCCGGATCGCGCGCATGTGCCTCTCGGCGAGCGCCTCCCGCAGCTCCTCGGCGGCCCCCCCGCCTGGGTCGACGACGCCGGCGGCGTGCCCGAGCAGCAGGTTAGTGACGCCGCTCATCGCGGAGACGACGACGGACACGGGTCGCCCGCGGGCTGCCCCGGCCGCGATGGAGGCGGCGCGCGAGAAAGCCGCGCCGCCCCCGACGGAGGTGCCGCCGAACTTTATTACGAGGGGGCTGTCGTTGGCCGCCTCCCTCATGCCCCGTTCAGCGCCTGGTCGAGGTCGTAGAGGATGTCGTCGATGGACTCGAGGCCGACGGAGAGGCGGACGTAGTCGTCCGTGACGCCCGTCGAGATCTGCTCCTCGGCGGAGAGCTGGGAGTGGGTGGTCGAGGCCGGGTGGATGACGAGGCTCTTTGCGTCGCCGATGTTGGCGAGGAGGCTGTGAAGCTCCAGCCGGTCGATGAACGCCTTGCCGGCCTCGAGGCCGCCCTGGATGCCGAAGCCCAGGATGGCGCCGAACATCCCTCCGCGGTGGTACTTCTTGGCCGTCTCGTGGCCAGGATGGTCGGGGAGGCCGGGGTAGTTGACCCAGGAGACCTTCGGGTGGGCCCGCAGGAACTCTGCGACGGCCATCGCGTTCTGGGAGTGGCGCTCCATCCGAAGCGGCAACGTCTCGAGGCCCTGCAGGAAGAGGAAGGAGTGGAACGGGGAGAGGGCCGGGCCGTAGTCCCGGAGCATCTGGACGCGGGTCTTCAGGATAAACGAGAGCTCGCCCAGGGTCGGGTAGATCTCGAGCCCGTGGTACGAGGGGTCTGGCTCGGTAAACCCGGGGAAGCGGCCGTTGTCCCAGGGGAACTGGCCGCCGTCCACGATCACGCCGCCTATGGACGTGCCGTGCCCACCTATGAACTTCGTCGCCGAGTGGACCACGATGTCGGCCCCGTGGGCGAGCGGGTTGACGAGGTAGGGCGACGGCATGGTGTTGTCCACGATAAGCGGAACGCCGGCCTCGTGGGCGACGCCGGCCACGGCCTCGATGTCCAACGTGTGGAGGGCCGGGTTGCCGACGGTCTCGGCGTAGACGGCCTTCGTCTTGTCCGTTATCGCCGCGCGGATGTTCTCGGGATCGGTGGAGTCCACGAACTTCACGTTTATCCCGATTTTGGGGAGCGTGTAGTGGAAGAGGTTGTAGGTGCCGCCGTAGAGGGCCGCGGCAGAGACGATCTCGTCTCCGGCACCGGCGAGGTTGAGGATCGCCAGCGTCTCGGCTGCCTGCCCCGAGGCGACCGCGAGCGCGCCCACGCCCCCTTCGAGGAGCGCCATGCGCTGCTCGAAGACGTCTGTGGTTGGGTTCATGATGCGGGTGTAGATGTTGCCCGGCTCGGCGAGCGAGAACAGGTTGGCCGCGTGGTCCACGTCGTGGAAGACGTAGGAGGTTGTCTGGTAGATCGGGACCGCCCGCGCCGTCGTCGTCGGGTCGGGCTCCTGACCACCGTGCAGCGCCAGCGTGTCGAAACCGAAATTGCGCTCCGCCGCCTGGTTCTCCGTGGTGTCCATCTTATCGCTCCTTCTGTGTAGGTTTCGGGGTCTATGCTCTAGGTTTCAGGTGCCGGTTATAAACGGTGTTATCGCTTCTCCCAACTCCGCCCAGTCTTTGAGGAAGGCGTCGTGGCCGCTCAGGGTGTCTATCTCGGCGTAGCGGGCGTCGGCCCCGGCCCGGCCGGCCTTCTCGGCCGTCTCCCTTACCTCTCTTGCGGGGAAAAGCCAGTCGCTCGTGATGCCGACGAAGAGGAGGTCGGCCGAGACGCGGGAGAGGGCCTGTATATCGGAGTCGTAGCCGCTGGCGACGTCGTAGAGGTCCATGGCGCGGCTTAGGTAGAGGTAGGAGTTGGCGTCGAAGCGGCCGACGAGGTCGCGGCCCTGGTAGTGGAGATAGCTCTCTACCTCGAACCGGCCGCCGAACTCCTGGAAGAGGGCTGGGCGTCCCGCGGGCCTGCGGCCGAAGCGCTCCCACTGTCCGGGGGCGCTCTGGTAGGTCATCATGCCGGCCATGCGGGCGATGGCGAGGCCGTCTTCGGGGCTCTTGCCCGTGCCGTAGTAGGCCCCGTTCTGCCAGTTCGGGTCGGCCATTATGGCGCGGCGCCCGAGCTCGCTCATGCCGACGCCCTGCGGCCCCAAAGCGCCGGTCGCCGCCACGGGCACGGCCTTCTCGACGAAGTCGGGGAACTCCACGGCCCACTCAAGGGCCTGCTGGCCGCCGATGGAGCCGCCGATGACGAGGGCCAGGCGGCGCACACCGAGGGCGTCGAGCAGGCGCCTCTGGGCGCGGACCATGTCCCGGATCGTGATGATCGGGAAGTCCGCGCCGTATGGCCTTCCGGTCTCGGGGTCAACCGAGGCAGGCCCCGTGCTGCCCGAGCAGCCGCCAAGGACGTTCGAGCAGACCACGAAATATTCTTCGGTGTCTATTGGCCTTCCCGGGCCGACCATCGGCTCCCACCATCCGCCGCGCCTGTGACCGCCCGAAGGCCCGCCGGCCGCGTGCGAGTCGCCCGTCAGGGCGTGCGTGAGCAGGACGGCGTTGTCCGCTCGTCCGTTGAGGACGCCCCACGTCTCGTAGGCGAGGGTCACGTCCCCTAAAGCTCCGCCAAGCTCGGGCTCGAATGAGCCGATGGCGTGGTGGTGTATGCCGGGAAGGGCCGGGGCCTGGCTAGCGCCGGCCCCTGGGTCTAGTGTCATACTCAGCGGTAATACAGCCTCCTTCTCTCTCGTCGGGTCCTACGCCTCGGCGCCCGCCCGGACCTAGGCCCAGACGCCCACCCCTCGCGCAACCCGCCCGTAGAAGAGGCTGCCCACCTCTCCCCACATCTTCCGGGACGGTAATGGCCGTCCCGCTGGACTTGGCACCTCGCGAAGACCTCCGCCGGTTGCCGCGGTTTCTCGGGGCCAGTTCCCTCCACCGCTCTCGATGCGAGTTCGCGCTACGCAGGGATGCTAAACAAGCGGGGGCCCGCCGTCAAGGGCGCCCGCTATCGTCGCATCCAGGGGAAGCGCACGGCGACCCACGCGTTCTGGAACCGGTCCAGCCCGAGCCGGCGGGCGGCGACGGGCGTGAGGTCCACGCCCGCGGGGTTGAGCACCTTCCTGCCGAACTCGTCCCTGCCGCGGTTGTAGTTGTTGTAGTAGGCGGCCCGCGCCTCCGGCACGCAGCGCCGCAGGTTCTTCCACATGGTGCGCTTCTTGCCAGACTGCCAGTAGTTGTCGCGGGTGTTCCAGGGCCCAACCTCCTTGACGCGGGGCCGGATGGAGCGATTGCCGCGGATGATGGGCACCTGGGGCCTGCTCCCGAACTTGAGCGACCGATGCGGCAGGGCCGCCTCGAACCGGGTGAAGCCGTTGTACTGGGTGGCGAATATCCTGTCGCAGACGAGGCTGCGTCGTCCGGCTTTGCTCTCGACCACCCGCCCGGAGTCTCCCTGGGACGCTTGGGCCACCGCCTCCCGCCACCGGCCGTCCACCCAGGCGACGAGCTGGTCGCGCTCGTCTTCGGGCAGGACGGCCGCTATCTCTTCCTTCGTCTGCTCCACGGCTGAGGAGACCGTCTCGTCGTAGTCGGAGGCTGCTATCTTGCCCGCTACCTCATCGTTCGGGAGCGAGCGGTTGGCATCGACCAGCTCCTCGCTCTCGGCGTACTCCTTCGCGAGCCGCTCGTTCTCCGCGCGGACGATGGAGAGGACCTTCTCTGTCTCCTGCCCGTCGAGGCCGAACGTCTCACTGAAGTCCCGGACGTTCTCGTCATCGGAGAGGAGGAAGGAGATCACGGGCTTCTCCGGATCCGCGTAGGCGGAGTACTCCCGCCCCCCGGCGTCCCCGGCCGACGCGAGCCCGCCGGCGATACACAACACCAGGCAGGGCGCCAGAACGCGCCTCCCGCGTCCTCCGGAACCAAACGACTCGACCAAGCGCCCGAGCGGACGCGCCAACAGCGACCTCATGGAGCCCCCTCCACACACCACACATCCTGACGAACGAATGTTACCCGCAGATCAACCACCGGTCAAAGTGGCGGGGGCGCCGTCCGGTGCTCACTCAGTAAGCGCGGGCGAAGACCGCCGTCTTGCCGGGGCGGCCGGAGACGAGGTCCTCGCCCTCCTGGCGCTCGAAGGGGAGGAGGCGGATCGTGGCCTTCGTGTCGTCCTTGACCTTCCCTTCCGTCTCGACGGTGCCGTCCCACGGGGCGACGACGAAGCCGCGCTTCTCGGCGATGATCTCCTTGAACTCGTCGTAGCTCTCGGCCTGGCGGGTGTTCTCGTGGCGAAATGCGGCGGCCTGGCGAAGCATGTTCTCCTGGATCTCCTCCATTAGCTCCCGCAGGCGCCCTGGCAGCTCCTTCCGGCCCACGAACTCCTTCTCCCGCGTGTCGCGCCGCACGAGGACGGCCTGGCCCTTCTCTATGTCCTTCGGCCCAAGCTCGACGCGTACCGGCACGCCCCTGAGCTCGTGCTCGTTGAACTTCCAGCCGGGCGAGTGCTCCTCGTCGAGGTCGACCTCCGTGCGCAGGCCCGCGTCTTTTAGCTCGGCGTAGAGGGCCTCGGCCTCGCGGCGCACCTCGCCCTTGTTGTTACCGCGCCAGATCGGGACGATCACCGCCTGCGTCGGCGCGATCCTGGGCGGCAGCTTCAGGCCCCGGTCGTCGCCGTGGACCAGGATCAGGCCTCCTATGGTCCTCGTCGAGAACCCCCACGACGTCTGGTAGGGGCGGACCCTTTCTTGCTGCTCATCCAGGAACGTTATGTCGAAGGCCCTGGCGAAGTTCTGCCCGAGGTCGTGGCTGGTCGCGGCCTGCAAGGCCCGCCCGTCCCCCATCAGGGCCTCGCACGTGAAGGTCTCGACAGCGCCGGCGAACCGCTCGGAGGGGCTCTTGACGCCCGTAAGTACGGGTATCGCCATCGCCTCGTGGAAGCAGTCCTGGTAGACGTCGAGCATCTGCAACGTCTCGGCGCGGGCCTCCTCGGCCGTTGCGTGGACCGTGTGGCCCTCCTGCCACAGAAACTCCGAGGTGCGCAGGAAGGGCCTGTTCACCTTCTCCCAGCGCACCACGTTGCACCACTGGTTTATTAGGATGGGCAGGTCACGGTAGCTCTGGATCCAGTTCTTGTAGAAGTCGCAGATTATGCTCTCGCTCGTCGGCCTGATGGCGAGGCGCTCTTCCAGTACCTCCCTGCCCCCTATCGTCACCCACGCGAGCTCGGGGTCGAAGCCCTCGACGTGCTCGGCCTCCTTCTTGAGGTAGCTCTCGGGTATGAGGAGCGGGAAGTAGGCGTTCTTGTGCCCGGTCGCCTTGAAGCGGTCGTCGAGGTCGCGCTGGATACGCTCCCAGATCTCGAACCCGTAAGGCCTTATGGCGAACGTCCCCCGAACCGGCCCGTAATCCGCCAACTTCGCCATCCGAACCAGCTGCAGGTACCACTTGCTCGGGTCCTCGCCCTTCTTCGTGAGCTTCTCGACCGCCTCGGCCATACCGGCGCTCCTCTCTCGATGCAAATTCGGGTGAGGGAGAGTATAGCGTCCGGCACCCGGGCTATTCCTTCGCTGCGAAGGCCCGCGGCGTACTCCTTGACGGACCCTCCAGGGACGACTAACCTCCAGGGCGTGTCCGTGGAGTTCCTGCTTACCTCGCTCGTCGTGGCCCTGATACCGGGCACCGGGGTGGTCTACACGATATCGAGCGCGATCGGCGGCGGCCGGCGGCGCGGGTTGTTCGCCTCGGTCGGCTGCACGCTTGGCATCGTTCCGCACATCCTCGCCGCCATGTTCGGGCTGTCCGCGGCCATGCAGGCAGGGGCCGTCGTGTTCGAGGTGGTCCGATGGGCGGGGGTCGCATACCTCGTCTTCATGGGCGTCTCTATGATCCGCAACGCCGGCGACCTGCCGCTGAATGACCGGGGCGCCCGGATCGGGCCCACGGGCGCGGTGGTGCGGCGCGGGATCTTGCTCAACATCCTCAACCCCAAGCTTACGGTGTTCTTCTTCGCCTTTCTCCCGCAGTTCCTCGACGCCCCGCCGGGCCTGCTGGACGCCGAGCTGATCCGGCTCGGCGGCATCTTCATGCTCGTGACCTTCGCCGTGTTCGCCCTCTACGCGTTCGCGAGCGCCGCCGTCCGCGACCTCGTGCTCGCCGCGCCGGTCGCCCGCAGGTGGGCCGAGCGGGCGCTCGGCGCCTTCCTGGTCGGGTTCGCAGCCAGGCTCGCGCTTACGAACCGGTGAGCCGCAGGCCCCCGTCCGCCCGGCAACACCGACCCCCCCCCATCCGAGTACACCCAAGCATAGCGACGACGGCGCCGACGACCCGCATCGGCCTAGCCCCGCCAGGAGGGCTGGCTTGGTGCGGGTCGCTCCGCTTGCGGGTACCGGACGCGTGGCATCCGCCGGGGCTGATGCCACGCGGGCTGCCCGCAGCCGGGGTCTGGCCCGGGACTTTACGGGGTCTTGAAGTTCGCTCCCCTCCCCGGCGGATGGAGGGTCGTGCCGGATCTCGCACCAGGGTCTCGGGGAAGGCCCTTTCCACAAGCCCGGGTGTATGGGAGCCTCGATGCCGTATTCTCGTGCCCTGGGGCGCGTTCGGGCCTAGCAGGCTTCTAGCGGCTCGAAAGCGTCCGCAGCGAACGTCGCGGCGCCTGGATGGCCACGGGCCCGTTCTCGGGGGTGCGCAGGCGCGCCGGCCTATGGGCGTCGCGGCCGGCCAGAAGGCCCGCCTGCCATTGGGCGGCCCTCTCGTGGCGGTGGGGCCCATCCGCAAGCTCCATAAGCTGGCGTCCGGCGGGGGTTTTCAGGATCTCCGCAAAGGCCTCCTCGAAAAGCAGTTTCGTTCCATCCGTAAGCGCCTCGGCCTGTCGGGCCAGCACCTCCACCACCATCTCCGATACGGTCTGATCAGCTCTCACGCCGTTCCGCTCCTCCTTCCGAGGCTCCCCTTTCCGGTGCAATATGTTACGACGGTCCTGTCCGCCAGGCATCACGCAAATGGGCTAATTCCCGTAAACTTTGCGTTAAGCGTCGGCGAATTTCTTTGAATACCCTCTTCCGCGCTACGTTGAATGGAGGAATGCCTCGCTCGCGTGGCTACCCGTATGTTGCACAAGTATCATTCAGACCGGATCGACGGAAGGACCGCCGGATGCGCAGGGAGATGACCGCGCCGCTACTAGAGGAGTACTACCCCGAACACGGGCCCCTCATCTCCGATTGACCGTGAAGTCCCGCCGCCCCGCGATGCCATGCGGGGCCGCCGTCCGGTCCCCCCCGCGCGCCAGGCACGCGAGGTGGGAGATCATCTCGAGGATGGGCGTCTCCTTGCCGATCGCCTCGTCGGCCCCCGCCTCCAGCGCTCCCGAAAGGTCCGGCACCGGGCCCAGCACCGCCACCCGCGTCCGAGGGTGCGACGCCTTGATCTCACCCAGGACCTCTACGCCGTTACCGTCTGGCAGTATCGGGTCCAGGATCGCCATGTCGAAGGGGCCATCATCGTTAACGAGATCGAGGCCCTCGGCCACGGTTGCGGCGCGCCGAAACTCGGCCTGCTCGACGTGCTCCTCGAGTAGGCGATGCCCCAGCAGAAACTCGAGTGCCTCGGAAAAGATGAGGTGATCCTCGACGATCAGTATCCGTGGCCCAACCACCATAACCCCCATTCTCGAGTATCAAGGATGGTCCTGGCATCTTAAGTCCCGCCGGCGGCCGCCGTCTTGGGACCAGGGTCCTATTTTCGGTCCCGAAGAGCCCGGACTTTTCGGGAACTTTCCTCTTCGGAGGTCGGCTGGATCGGGGCGAGAAGAAGGGCCGGGGTCCTTATGGGCCCCGGCCCGGACGTGAACCGGCGCGTCCTCAGTTTATGAAGAAGTCGCCCACGTCGTCGACGCCCTGGTTGGCGTCGTGGATATCGCCGAGGCCGGCGTTTGCCTGGTTGATGGTGATGCTCTGGTCGCTGGACACGGTCGCCACGGCGTCGTCGACGGCGACGGCGTCGCCGAACTGCCCCTGTAGCGCGAACGCGAACTGCGAGGCATCAAGGAACAGTACGTCGCCGCCCCGGGCCACGCTATCGTCCACGGCGATCGCGTCCTGCGCGAAGGCCGGGGAGGCGCCCATCAACAACAGGGCCGCCACGGTCCCCGTGGCAACAAGCTTCTTCATCCGCTTCTCCTTCGGTCGGGGCCGGGTATCGGCCGTGACTTGGCTATCAAGAAGAGTTTCGTACCGCGGCGGCCCAAGCGCATCACGCGATTTGCGTATATTTCCCGGGCGCGCGAGGGACCGGAGCCCGGCAGGGCCCGAAACCTCGGCGGAAGATCGGGGGATGCGCCTTCCCGGCGGCGCGGGAGGGGTACCGACCGGGACGTACGGCTACCGCGTCGTGGCGGGCGGTTCGATGCGTTCTTTGCCGACGTAAGGCACGAGCGCATCGGGTAGCTTCACGGAGCCGTCCTCCTGCTGGTAGACCTCGAGGAGCGCGATCAGGGCGCGGCTCATGGCCAGCGCGGTGCCGTTGAGGGTGTGGAGGAGCTGCGGGCGTCCCCCGTCCTTGCGGTAGCGGATGCGGAGGCGGCGGGCCTGGTAGTCCGTGGTGTTGGAGGTGCTCGTGACCTCTCCAAAGTCGTCGCGGCCCGGCATCCAGGCCTCGAGGTCGTACTTGCGGTAGGCGGCGCCGCCGAGGTCGCCCGTGCAGATGTCGACGACGCGGTAAGGCAGGCCGAGCCCCTGGAAGATCCTCTCCTCTATCTCGACCATCTCCTCGTGGACGGCCTCCGAATTCTCCGGCGTGGTGAAGGCGAACATCTCGACCTTGGTGAACTGGTGGACCCGGTAGAGGCCGCGGCTGGCCCGGCCGTGGGAGCCAGCCTCGGTACGGAAGCAGTGCGAGAGGCCGGCGTAGCGGAGGGGCAGGCGCTCTTCCTCGACTATCTCGTCCGTAAGCTGCCCGGCCAGCGGTATCTCGGCCGTGGCCACCAGCGAGAGGTCGGAGTCCTCGACGGAGTAGATCTGGGTCTCGGGGCCGCGGGGTATAAAGCCCGTCCCGACGAGCGCCTCGTCGCGCGCAAGATCGGGCGTGATGGTCGGCTCGTAGCCGTAGCCGGCGAGAAGGTCCAGGGCGTACCTTATAAGGCCGAGCTCCAGCAGGACAGCGTCGCCGCGCAAAAAGTAGAACTTGCTGCCCGTGGTCTTGGCGCCCGCCTCGAAGTCTATGATCCCGAGCAGCTCGCCAAGCTCGACGTGGTCCTTCAGCTCGAAGGAGAACTCGGGGATCTCGCCGGAGCGCCGGATCTCGACGTTCTCGGAGTCGTCGCGGCCTATGGGCGAGTCGGGGTGGGTCATGTTCGGGATCTTGAGCTGCTCGTCGCGCAGCCGCGCCTCGACCTCGTACAGCTCCGCCTCCTTGGCGGG
>DATFPF010000103.1:0-7144 GCA_035264945.1 Rubrobacter sp. | reverse complement strand
GCCCTAGTTTCGGAGGTATCGTAGTTGCTGGAGATCCTGAACCCCGCCACCGAAGAGGTGGTCGAGCGCATCGAACCAGCCACCGCCAGTGACGCCGACGCCGCGGTGGCCCGCGCTAATAAGGCCTTCCCGGCGTGGCGCGACGTCGCTCCGGCCGAGCGCTTCCGCCTGCTGCGCCGCCTCGCCGACGCATTGGAGGCCGAGCGGGAGAACCTGGCCCAACTGGAGTCCAGGGATACCGGGAAGCCCATCGGCGATGCCCGCGGCGAGATGGGCATGGTGGCAGACACCTTCCACTACTACGCCGGGATGCCGGAGAGGCTGCTCGGCGACACCATCCCGGTCTCCGGTGGTGTCGACTTCACCTTCAGGGAGCCTCTGGGCGTGGTAGGCCTGATCGTGCCGTGGAACTTCCCGCTAACCATCGCGAGCTGGAAGATGGCCCCGGCCCTCGCCGCAGGCAACACGATAGTCCTCAAGCCCGCCGAGCTGACCCCGCTCACGGCGCTGGAGTTCGAGAGGATAGCGCGCGAGGCGGGGATACCCGAGGGCGTCGTCAACGTCCTCATCGGCCCGGGCAGCGTGGTCGGACAGCGCCTCGTCGAGCACGAGGACATCGCGAAGGTGGCGTTCACGGGCTCTACGGCGGTGGGGCGTGGGATCATGGCCGGAGCATCCGGCACCATAAAGCGCGTCACCTTAGAGCTCGGCGGCAAGTCCGCCAACGTCGTCTTCGCCGACGCTGATTTGGAGAGGGCGGCCGCGTCCGCGCCCATGGCCGTCTTCGGCAACGCGGGCCAGGACTGCTGCGCCCGCTCGCGCATCCTCGTCCAGAAGGACGTCTTCGACGAGTTCCTCGACAGGATGAAGCCTATCGTGGAGGGGCTGCGCGTGGGGGACCCGCTCGACGAGGCCACGGAGATGGGGCCGCTCATCTCAGCCGACCACCGCGAGAGGGTAGCGGCCTACGTGCCCGAAGACGCGCCGGTGGCTTTCAGGGGCGGCGCCCCCGAGGGATCCGGCTTCTGGTTCCCGCCGACCGTACTCGCGCCGGTGTCCAACGGGGACAGGGCGGCGCAGGAGGAGATCTTCGGCCCCGTGGTCGCCGTGATCCCGTTCGACGACGAGGACGACGCCGTCCGCCAGGCCAACGACACGCCCTACGGCCTCTCAGGCTCCGTCTGGACCGAGAACGGTGCTAAGGCCCTGCGCGTCGCTAGGCGCATCGAGACGGGCGTCCTCTCCATAAACTCCAACACCTCCGTCCGGGTCGCCACCCCGTTCGGCGGCTTCAAGCAGTCCGGCGTCGGCCGCGAGCTAGGCCCCCACGCCCTCGACCACTACACCGAGGTCAAGAACGTCTACATATCGACGGAGGGGAACTAGCATGCCCGGGCGCCTCGAAAACAAGGTGGCCGTCATAACGGGCGCCGCCAGCGGCATCGGCCGCGAGACGGCCCGCCGCTTCGCCGAGGAGGGCGCGAAGGTGGTGGTCGCCGACCTCGCCGACGAGCCGGGCCGGGAGGCCGCCGCGGAGGTGGACGGAATCTACGTCCGCGCGAACGTGACGGACCCCGACGACGTACAGAAGATGTACCGGGATGCGTCGGAGCATTTCGGCGGCGTCGACGTGCTCTTCAACAACGCCGGCATCTCCCCGCCTGACGACGACTCGATCCTGGAGACGGAGATGGACGCCTGGGAGCGCGTTCAGAACGTCAACCTGAAGAGCGTCTACCTGTGCTGCAAGCACGGGATACCGCGCCTGCTGGAGCGGGGGGGCGGTTCCGTCATAAATACGGCTTCGTTCGTGGCGGTGATGGGGGCGGCGACGTCCCAGATCTCCTACACCGCCTCCAAGGGCGGCGTCCTCGCCATGAGCCGCGAGCTCGGCGTCCAGTTCGCCCGCCAGGGTGTCCGCGTCAACGCGCTCTGCCCTGGCCCGGTCAACACGCCGCTCCTGCAGGAGCTTTTCGCCAAGGATCCCGAGAAGGCCGCCCGCAGGCTCGTCCACTTGCCCATGGGCAGGTTCGCGGAGGCCGTCGAGATCGCCAACGCCGCCCTCTTCCTCGCCTCGGACGAGTCATCGTACGTCAACGCCTCGACCTTCCTGGTTGACGGCGGCCTCTCCGGGGCATACGTTACGCCCGAGTAGGGAGGTCCGTATGAAGCAAGGTCTGTCCAACAGCATCCTCGACGCCATCGGCGGCACGCCCCTGATCGAGGTCGAGGGCATCTACTGCAAGCTCGAGTACCTCAACCCGTCCGGCTCCGTAAAGGCGCGCATAGCGAAGTACATGATCGAGCGCGCCGAGGAGGAGGGTCTGCTCCGCCACGGCGACACCATCGTCGAGGCGACAAGCGGCAACACGGGCAACGCCCTCTCGATGGTCGCCGCCGTCAAGGGCTACAGGATGCTCGTCGTCATGCCGGAAGGGATGAGCGGCGAGCGGGTCGCCATAAGCCGCGCCTTCGGGGCAGACGTCATGGAGATCGGGCACTTCCACGTCAACGAGGCCCTCGCCAAGGCGAAGGAGCTCGGCGGCGAGCCCGGCTACTTCTGCCCCTCGCAGTTCGAGTCCGAGTGGAACGTCGAGGAGAACCGGACCTGGCTCGGGCCTGAGATCCTGGACCAGTTGCCCGAGGGCGTCGTGCCCGACGCCATGGTGATGGGCGTCGGGACGGGGGGGACCCTGATCGGGGTCGGCCAGTCCTTCCGCGAGGTGAACCCCACCGTCAAGCTCTTCGCGATGGAGCCGTCGGAGTCCTCGACGATATTGTGCGGGGAGATAGGGGACCACCTGATCGAGGGCATCTCGGACGGCTTCGTCCCGGGCATCTTCGAGCGCCACCAGCAACTCGTGGACACGGCCCTTACCGTCGACTCCGAGGAGGCCGTAGAGGAGATGCGCCGCCTCGCCCGCGAGCACGGCCTCTTCGTCGGCCCATCCAGCGGCGCCAACCTCATCGCCGCGAGAAAGGTCCGCGAGTCCTACCCGCACCTCGAAACCATCATCACCCTCTTCTGCGACGAGGGCGAGAAGTACATAAGCGAGCACTTCGCCGCCAAGGACGAGGTGAGGCTCACCTCCGAGAACTACACCTGAACGGGGGAGGGGGCCCTAGAGCCCCTCCCCCGTGGCGAGCCACCGCGCGCACTCGGGCCCGAGCTCCCGGACGGCCCGCGCCTCGTACTCTGCGACGTCCTCCGGGGTGAGGGTCTCCGCCCAGCGGCCGTTGGTCCCCCGGTTTATGAAGACGCTGGCGCCGGCGTCCCAGAAGGCGCCGCCCAGGGGGACGCTCTTCGAGGCGTTCCTCTTCATCCAGCCGAAGGTGCAGTACTCGACGGTCTCCTCCCACCGGTACTCGTCCACGGTGACGTCGAGGAACTCGGCTATGCGGCGCATCTGCCCGGGCATGTCGCGCTTGAGGTTCGCGAAGTGGACGAAGAGCACGTTGGGGAGGTTGCGAGACTCCCACCAGGTGCGGACGTTCTCCCAGAAAGGCCAGAACGGGCGGCCGTCGCGCTCCATCCAGTCGCGCCAGTACCGCCGGATGTCCGAGGGGGGAGGCTCGATCGACGGCCCGACACGCCCGGGCGTCTCGTTCAGCGCCTCGTACCACAGCGCGTTCGCGTTGGCGTGGTGGTTGTACATGCTCCAGACGACGTCGCGCCCGTCGCGCCCGACGTAGATGTACTTCGCCTCCTTCGAGAAGACGAGGGCGTCCAGGGGGAGGTGCGTCTTCAGGAAGCGGCGGTGCTCTTGCGCATCCACCATCGGCAGCTTGACCCCTTTGGGCGGGACGCGGAGGTCCAGCCAGGGGGACATCTCGGCCACTTCCAGGTCCGGGTCCGGGCCGAGCAGCAACTGGGCGACGATCTGCTGCGTCCAGGTGGTGCCGGACTTGGCGTAGGTCGCCACGACGACGTCGTCGTCCCGGAACCTAAAGTCGTTCCAGATCGTCGAGTCGAAGTGGTGGTTGTGCATCTCCCGCTTCTTCTGTGGCAGGACCGGGTCCCCTATCGTCCTGGTCTCCATCGCCTGGCTCCTCTCTTCGTTTGTCCGATGGTTCGGGATTGCCGCGCCCTACGCGGCCCGCCCGCTTAGGGTGGGAATGGAAGACCCGTCGTCCCCTACCCGTCCTACGGGGATCGGGTTCGAGAGGACCCCGGAGACCACCCTCCCTGGCGAGAGGGGACCTTCGCGCTTGCAGGCCAGGACCGAGATCACGCCCGACAGGGCGAGCACCGCGGCCGCGCCGACGTTCTCGTTGCCGAGCACTTTGCGTATCATCGCGGGGTCTCCTTTCTTCTGTGGTTTGATGCCTTCGACGCTGGCTCGCTATCCTTCGCCCTCACTCGCCCGGCGGAGCATGAACCAGTTGGGCACGCCGAGGACCTCCCGCTCGGCGACGACCTCGAAGCCGAAGCGCTCGTAGAAGCGAACGTTTATGGGCTTGTCGGTCTCCAGGTAGGCGGCCTCCCCGGCGGCGTCCATCCTGGCGCAGAAGACCCGCATCATGCGGCTCCCGACGCCCTCCCCCTGCAGGTGCGCGTCCACGGCGAGGGGGCCGAGGTGCCAGTGGCGCTCGTCCGGGTCGTGCCGCTGCCAGGTGCCTACCCAGCGCATCACGCGTCCGGCGGCCCGTGGGCCGAGGGAGAGCATGGTCGGCATCAGCCGCAGCTGCTGGCCGAGGCCCGGCCGGCAGTCGCCCGGCGGCAGCATGCCGCAGACGCCGACGACGACGCCGTCTTCGCGGCGGGTGACCAGCACGTGCGAGAGGTCGCTGACGGAGAACATCGCGGCCACGAGCTTGCGGAAGCGTCGCCGTCTGGTCTTCGGGTCTTCGCCGAAGGCGGCGACGTTGACGGGGTTGTCGCACATCCCGCGCGAGACGACGTCGAGGACCTGCTCGATCTCGGCGTCGTCGAGGGCACCGATCTCCAGCCTGTCCAGCCACGCCCGCCCTTTGGTGATCCCGTGCTCCACGACCGTCTCCTCTCTCGCCTTTACCGAACCTCTCTGCCCCGCAGTCTGCCGCCGGCCGCCTCCGCGGACCATCCACACCGCCCCCACAGCTCTCCTACGGTGGTACTGTGGGAGGGAGACGGGAACAGCCCCTTGGGACACCGCAGAGGTAGCCAATCTGTGGGATCCGCCCGCTGCCGGGCGTCGGTAGGCTTCGACCGCGGCGGAACTGCTGGCGCCCTACGACCACTAACTGACCGCGGTGCGGGACGTGCTCGCCGTCGGGTGGGGGTCGGAGGGAGCTACTGCCCGCGGCCGTGGGGCACGCGGGGCACGCGCTGGACTTCGCCACGTGGCGCTCGCGAGGGGGGAGGCTCGCCACACCTTATGCTATAGTCCGAACTTGCCCGGTGAGGGCCGTGGGAGAGAGTCGCGGGGGATGGGGGAGTCCCCGCAGCGACCGCCGAAGGTGAAAGGGCCGCGAGAGCGCTCCGAATCTCTCAGGCAGAAGGACCGCGGACCCGAGGGCGTCCTGGAGAGTTCGATCTGCTTCGCTTGCGAAGCCGGGATCGGCGCCGACGGGGTAATACTCTCAGGTTTGGGACAGGGCGGATAATAGGACGCTCACCCGAAACAGGGGGTAATGCCGCGTGGCGAGGTTTACACCGCACACCGAGGAAGACGTCCGGGAGATGCTGGACGCCATCGGCGTCGAGACGCTCGATGACCTGTTCGCAGACGTCTCGCCGAAGTTCGAGGGGGAGTTGGATCTCCCGCCGGCGCTCTCCGAGTACGAGGCGCTCAGGGACGTGGACCGGCTGGCGAAGAAGAACGACACAGGGTTCCCGATCTTTCTCGGGGCCGGGGCCTACGACAGGATCGTGCCCTCCACCGTAGGAACCGTCATCTCGCGCGGCGAGTTCCTTACCTCATACACGCCCTACCAGCCGGAGATCAGCCAGGGCACCCTTCAGTCCATCTTCGAGTTCCAGTCCATCGTCTCCGAGCTGACGGGCATGGAGGTCTCCAACGCCTCCGTCTACGATGGCGCAAACGCCGTCGCCGAGGCGGCCCTCATGACCGCCCGCCTGACGAAGCGCGACCCGAAGGTCGCCGTATCGTCGGGCCTGAACCCCCGCTACCGGGAGGTCATAGAGACCTACCGCGTCGAGGTCGTCGAGCTCCCGTTCGGGGACGGGACCACGGACTTCTCGGGGGTGCCCGACGACGTCTCGGGCGTCTTCGTTCAGAGCCCGAACTTCTTCGGCGTCGTCGAGGACGTAGAAGCTGCCTCGGAGGCGGCGCACGGCGTCGGCGCGCTGTGCGCCGCCGTGTGCGACCCGATCTCGCTCGCCGTCCTCGAAGCCCCGGGCAACCTCGGGGCTGACGTGGCGGTCGGCGAGGCCCAGCCGCTCGGGATGCCGCTCCTGTTCGGCGGCCCCTACGCCGGCTACATGGCCACAAACCAGAAGTCCGTCCGCCAGCTCCCCGGGCGCATCTGCGGCGAGACCGTGGATGCGGACGGCAAGCTCGCCTACGTGCTCACCCTGCGCGGGCGCGAGCAGGACATCCGCCGGGCCAAGGCGAACTCGAACATCTGCACCAACCAGGCGCTCACGGCGCTCGCCGCCACGGTCTACACGGCGCTCATGGGGCCCGAAGGGCTGCGCGAGGTGGCGGAGCTCTCCGCATCCAAGGCGCGCTACCTGGCCGGTAGGCTTCAGGCTTCGGGCTTCAGGCTCAGGTACCCGGAGGCGCCGTTCTTGTGGGAGTTCGTGGTCGAGTTGCCGGACGTAGGGAAGGCGAACGAGGCCCTGCTCGACGCCGGCATGGTCGGCGGGTTGGATCTCGGAGACGGGGGAATGCTCGTCGCGGTTACGGAGAAGAGGACCAAAGAGGAGCTCGACGCTTTCGTGGGGGTGGTCGCCGATGCTGGATAACCTGATCCGGACCAAAGGCCGCGAGGGCCGCCGGGGCTACACGCTCCCCAAAAACGACGTCGAAGATACGAGCCTCGATAAGATCGTCCCGAGGGGGGCGCTCCGCAAGGAGAAGCCGCGCCTGGCTGAGGTGGACGAGCCGACGGTGGTCCGCCACTACACGAACCTCTCCCGCCAGAACTGGGGCATAGACACGAACTTCTACCCTTTGGGCTCCTGCACGATGAAGCACAA
>DATFPF010000102.1:0-5379 GCA_035264945.1 Rubrobacter sp. | reverse complement strand
CAGAGACGGCGGGCGAAAGGTATCTCCCCTTCCATCATAAAGACGGGTGCCGCCGAGACCTCCTGCAGCCACCGCGCCGCCCCCACGTGGTCGGGATGAAAGTGCGTAACCACGATCCTCGAAACATCGTCCGAGAGGTCGCAGCCTGCCGCGAGCGCGCCGGCCCTCCACGCCTCGCGGGCCGGCGGGTAGTCGTACCCGGCGTCGACCAACGTCCATCCCTCGTCCCCCTCGACGAGGTAGACGGCGACGAACCCCAGCGGAAAGGGCACGGGCAGCTTGATCTGCCACACCCCCTCCACGACCTCCGCCGCCTCTCCCACCCCCTGCAGAGCAACCTCGGCAGGCCCTACGCCCTCAGCCAAACACGCCTCCCAAACCCGACACCACCACGAGCAAGCCGAAAGCTGAAAGCTGAGGGCTGAAAGCTGATCGCTAACCCTGCAGGTTCTCGAAGATGCCGGCAGCTCCCATCCCGCCGCCGATGCACATGGTGACCATGCCGTACTTCGAGCCGCGGCGCTTCATCTCGTTCAGGATCTGGACGGTGAGCTTCGTGCCCGTAGCGCCCATCGGGTGGCCGAGGGCTATGGCCCCGCCGTTCACGTTCATCTTCTCCACGTCGAGGCCGACCTCCCGGACGACGGCGAGCACCTGCGCCGCGAACGCCTCGTTGAACTCTATGAGGTCTATGTCCTCCAGGGAGAGCCCGGTCTGCTCGAGCACCTTCGGGATGGCGACGCTCGGCCCGATCCCCATGACCTCGGGCCTCACCCCCCCGACGGCGAACCCGAGGAACCGCGCCATCGGCGTTAGGCCCCGCCGCTCGGCCTCCCCGCGCTCCATCACCACCACGGCCGCAGCCCCGTCGCTCCGCTGGGAGGCGTTCCCGGCCGTCACCGTGCCGCCCTGCTGGAAGGCGGGCTTCAGCTTCGCGAGCTGCTCGGCGGAGGTGTCCCGCGGCCCCTCGTCGCGCCCGAAGGTAGTCTCGAAGTGCTGCGGACGCCCGTCGTCGTCCACGAAGTCGTAGGCGACGTCCAGCGGCACGACTTCATCGTCGAACCTGCCCGACTCGACGGCCTCCTTCGCCCGCGTGTGGCTGCGCAGCGCGAACTCGTCCTGGTCCTCGCGCGAGACGTCGAACTCCTTGGCTACCTGCTCGGCCGTGAAGCCCATCCCCATGTACACGGCGGGGTTCGTCTCGACGAGCCCCGGGTCGGGCGCGAAGTTCGGCATCTGGAGCGTCGAGGACATGTGCTCCGTCCCGCCCGCGACGATCGTCGTGGCGTGGCCCACCATGATCCTCTCGGCCGCCATCGCTATCGTCTGGAGCCCAGAGGAGCAGAACCGATTGACCGTCTGGGCCGGCACCGTGTCCGGCATACCCGCCCGCACCGAAGAGAGACGGGCCATGTTGTACCCCTGCGTCCCCTCGGGCATCGCGCACCCCATGATGACGTCCTCGACCTCGGAAGGTTCGAGCCCCTCGACCCTTCCTACGGCCTCCCGGATGGCCGAGGCCCCGAGGTCGACCGGATGCACCCCGCGCAAAGCGCCGCGGGGCGCCCTCCCGACCGCGGTCCTTGCCCCGGATACGATCACCGCTTCGTTCACTGGTTCTCCCTTCGGTCGAACGCTGTCAGCTATCAGCTTTCAGCGGTCAGCTTTATTGGCTGATGGCTGACAAGCTAGTTCCTCACCGGCTTTCCGGTCTTCAGCATGCCCTCGATCCTCTCGTGGGTCTTCTCGTTCTTTAGCAGATCCAAGAACGCCTCTTTCTCCAGGCCCAGGAGGTACTCCTCGCCCACCCACTGGGGGAGGGTGAGGTCGCCGCCCGTGAGGATCCTGGCGGTGTGGCCGGCTACTACGCCGTCGTACGGGGAGGCGTAGTGGCCCCACTGGAGGGTCCTTATGCCCATGACGAGGGCGGAGCGGGCTGAGGCGCCTGAGGCGTAGACGTTGCCGTCGCGCTCGGGCGGGGCGTAGCCGTCGGCGAGGTCGATGACCTCGCGCTTGGCGGCGGAGATGAGGTGGTCTGGGTTCATAACTATGCGGTCGTCCTCGTCCAGGAAACCCAAGCCCCGGGCCTCGACAGCGCTCGCGGAGACCTTCGCCATCGCGATGGTCTCGAATGCCTTCTGGAGGAAGGGGAGGGCCGGGGTGTCCGGGGCCGTGGCCATGGGACGGGAGACGAGGCGGCGGGCCATCTCCTTGGTGCCGCCGCCGGCCGGTATCAGGCCGACGCCCGCCTCGACGAGGCCCATGTACGCTTCGCCCGCGGCGACTATGCGGTCTGCGTGGAGGCAGATCTCGAGTCCCCCGCCGAGCGTCTGACCGCGCGGCGCCGCGACGACGGGCTTCGGCGCGAACCGGAAGCCCATGAGAAGCTTCTGCAGCGCCTCGATGCTCTCTCCGACCTCGTCGAGCTTGCCGTCCTGCACGGCCTGCGCGACCTCTGCGAGGTTCGCCCCGACGCAGAAGTTGCGGCCCTCGTTGCCGATGACGAGGCCCACCGCGTCGTCTCGCTCTAAGGCTTCGAGCGCCTTGTAGCCCATCTCGGTGACGCCGGCGTCTATTGAGTTGCCCTTGGAGTGGAACTCGAAGAGGAGCACCCCGTCGCCGAGGTCGAGCAGGCTAGCGGAGTCGTTGCGGTCGAGTTCTTTGCCCTCCTCCCGCAGCCGATCTAGCGAGACGTACATAGGGTCCTCCCGGACCGGCTCGTACTGCCTGCTCACGGGGCTGAACTGGAGCTCCCCGCCGTCCTCGGTCTTGTAGAAGCTCTCGTTGCCCCCGTCGAGCATCTCCTTCACCCAGGGGCCGACCTCGATTCCTAGCGATTCCATCCTCTCGACGGTCTCCCGCACGCCGAGGAGGTCCCAGGTCCTAAACGGGCCGGTCTCGTGGGCGAAGCCCCACTCCATCGCGTGGTCGGCGTCCTCCAAGGTGTCGCTGATCTCGGGCAGCCGCCGCGAGGCGTAGGCCATGTAAGGGTAGAGGGTGTCCCTTATGTACCTGGCGTGGCGGTCGTCGTCGGCCTTCTCGACGAGGAAGCGCAGGCGCGCCCCGAGGTCGCCCTGCTTCTGCGCCTCGGCGACGATGGGCACGTCGGGGTCTTCGGCGGGACGGTGCTCGAAGGTATCCGTATCCAGGACGTCGAAGACGGTCTCGCCCGCGCGCTTGTCGCGCTTGTAGAAGCCGGCGCCGGTCTTGTTGCCGAGCAGGTCCCTCTCCTGCATCTCCTTGAGCTTCGGGTGCGGCTTCAGGTCCTCGCGCGACTCGTCCTCGGGGACGGCCTCGTAGAGGTTCTCGGCCACGCCGACGGCGATGTCCAGGCCGACGGTGTCGTTGAGGCGGAATGTGGCCGTCTTGGGGTGCCCGATCAGGGGGCCCGTGATCGCGTCGACCTCTTCTATGGAGTAGCCGTTCTCGAAGGCGTAGGTTACGGCCTGCATGCCGGCGAACGAGCCGAGCCTGTTGCCTATAAAGTTCGGGGTGTCCTTGGCGATGACGCCGCCCTTGCCGAGCACCCGCTCGCCGAAGTCCCTCACCCTCTCCACGATCTCCTCGTCGGTGTCCTCCGTCGGGATGATCTCGAGTAGCTTCAGGTAACGCGGTGGGTTGAAGAAGTGCGTACCCAAGAAGCGCCGCCTGAACGACTCGGAGCGGCCCTCGGCTATCTGGTGCAGCGGTATCCCGCTCGTGTTCGACGAGATGATGGCGTCTTCTTTTGCGAGCGCCTCGACCTTCTCTGCGAGCTCCCTCTTGGGCTCCAGCTTCTCCAGGATCGCCTCTAGCACCCAGTCGGCCTCGGCGACGCGTTCGAGGTCGTCGTCGAAGTTGCCGGTCCTTATGCGCCTTGCGACCTCCTTGGCCATGAGGGCGGGCGGGCGGGCCTTGGCCATCCTGTCGTAGCCGCCCTCGACTACGGCGTTCTTGTCGTCGCCGTCTTTCGGGGCTATGTCGAGCAGGTCGACCTGCAGCCCCGCGTTGGCGCAGTGGGCGGCGATGGCGGCCCCCATGGTGCCGGCGCCGAGCACGGCCACCCTCCTGATGCTATGCGTCATCCTCTCCCCCTTTAGCCGTAGATCTCTTCGTGCAGGGATTCTATAGCCCTCTTTACCCGCAACAGGTGCTCCTCCATGTTCGCCTTTATCTCGGCGTACTTCTCCTCGCCGCCCGGCGTAATCCTGTAGAAGCGCCGGCTCCTAGTCTCGGGCCGCTCCCACTCGCCCACCACGTACCCCTTCTCCTCCAGACGCCTGAGCAGCGGGTAGACGGTGTTCGGCGAGACGCTCATGACGCCGCCAGAGAGGTCCTTTATCTGGCCGATGAGGCTGTTTCCGTACTGCGGCTTCTCGCGTACCAAGTGCAGGATCAGGAGCGGAAAAACCGTCCTCGACTTGACCTCGCCCAGGAAAACGTCGTGCGGCGTCGCCGAAGGCCCAGCCCCCCCGACGCTCCTCTCCCCGGCCCGCTGCATCCGTTCCCTCTCCGCGCGAACTTGTCAATTTTGATAATAGCACGGATAATGGGCCGGCAGGGACCGCGGGGGCGTCCTCGCGTCTTTAGGGAGCGGAGAAGGAGGAGTACCCGGTGATAGCCGACGTTACCCGGTCTTTGGGGACCGACTACTACGTCCTTGACGACCTTTTCACGGACGAGGAGCGCGAGGTAAGGGACAGGGTGCGGGCGTTCGCGGACGCCGAGGTCATCCCCATAATCAACGAGTACTGGGAGAAGGCCGAGTTCCCGTTCGAGCTGGTCCCGAAGGTCGCGGAGCTGAACATAGCTGGCGGGGCCATCGAGGGGTACGGTTGTCCCGGTATGAGCCACGTGGCGGCCGGGCTCGTCGCCATAGAGATGTCCCGCGGTGACGGGAGCCTCAACACTTTCTTCGGGGTCCACTCGGGGCTCGCGATGGGGACCATCGCCATCTGCGGGAGCGAGAAGCAGAAGCAGCGGTGGCTGCCGCCGATGGCGCGGATGGAGAAGATCGGGGCCTGGGGCCTCACCGAGCCGGACCACGGCTCAGACTCCGTAATGCTCGAGACTACGGCGAGGCGCGAGGGCGAGGAGTGGGTGCTCAACGGCAAGAAGCGTTGGATCGGCAACGCCACCTTCGCCGACATCGTCATCATCTGGGCCCGAGACTTAGAGGACGGCCAGGTAAAGGGCTTCGTGCTAGAGAAAGGCGAGAACGGCGAGCACCACCCCGGCTACACCACCGAGCTCATAAAGGGCAAGATGGGCAAGCGCGCCGTCTGGCAGCCGGACATCTTTCTCGAAGACGTGCGCGTGCCGGCGGCAAACAAGCTCGAGTTCGCAAACTCCTTCAAGGACACGAACAAGGTGCTCACCGCGACGCGGGGCGGGGTCGCG
>DATFPF010000101.1:0-9316 GCA_035264945.1 Rubrobacter sp. | reverse complement strand
CCCGGCAACGCTCGGCCCGGTCGTGACCCGGCGCCTCGTCCGTTTCTTAACGAACTGGCGATTTACGCCGTCGAGTACGGTTGCTCTGAGCGCCGCAAGACGTAAGCGCCCGGCGTTCGGCCTACACCGACCTAGGCACGTTGCACTCTTCTCTCTCTTTTGGCGGTACGGACGACATCGCGGTCTTGCTGACCGATCGCGCGGGTCGCCGGCGTCCACGACGCCACCAGGCATGCTTCCCCCAGATGCGCGCTGGCTTTGGGGCGAGGGCCCGCGGAGAACGCGGGGGCCGCGCGGCCCGCCACTTGACGGTCCCCCTCCGCTCTGTTAGGTTCCGCTCATAGCAAGACCGACCTTTAACGGCGTCCCGTGAGGCGCGAAGGAGGCAGGCTTGGGCCGATCAAGCGTACACGACTATGCGCGCTCGCAGCTGCTCACACAGGACGGGATCGACCGTTCGCTTCGCCGCATCTCTCACGAGATCCTCGAAAGAAACGCCTCTTCTCTGGACAACCTCGCCCTCGTAGGGGTGCTCACGCGCGGCGTCCCGCTGGCGCGCAGAATCTCCGAGAACCTCCACACCTTCGAGGGGCTCGACGTGCCCGTAGGCTCGCTGGACATCACGCTCCACCGCGACGACCTAGCGGGCGACGAGCCCGAGGTGAAGGGCAGCAGCGTGCCGTTCGACGTGACGGGCAAGACCGTGGTGCTCGTCGACGACGTGCTCTACACGGGCCGGACGGCGCGGGCGGCGATGGAGGCGCTTCTCGAGCTCGGGAGACCGGCCGCAGTAAGGCTCGCAATCCTCGTGGACAGGGGACACAGGGAGCTTCCCATTCGGGCTGACTACGTAGGAAAGAACGTCCCGACGGCGCGCGGGCAGCGGGTCCTGGTCGACCTCGAGGAGACGGACGGGGAGGACGGGGTGATCGTCGTTGGGGGCTAGAAGTTTTCTGTCGCTGGAACACACGAGCAGGGAGGAGTTGAGGGAGATCCTTGACCTCGCCAGGGCCCACGAGGAAGGCCGGGTGGGGGGGACGCTCGCGGGCAAGACCGTGTGCCTCGCCTTCTTCGAGTCTTCGACCCGGACGGCCGTCTCCTTCGAGCTGGCTGCGCGCCGGTGCGGGGCCGACGTGATCTCGCTCTCAGACAAGGGCTCCGCCATCTCCAAGGGCGAGTCGCTCGTGGACACCGTCGTTACCCTCGATAGCCTCGGCGCCGACGCCATAGTCCTGCGCCACCCGGCCGCGGGGGCGGCGTCCTTGGCCTCCAGGCACACCGCCGCCCCCGTCGTCAACGCCGGCGACGGCTGCGGCCAGCACCCGACCCAGGCGCTCCTTGACCTCTACGCGCTCGGCAAGGCACTCGGCGGCTTCGACGAGCTCCCTGGCCGCAAGGTCGCCATAGTCGGGGACGTCCTGCACAGCCGGGTCGCCCGCAGCGTCATCCCGGCGTTCGCCAGGGCAGGGATAGAGATCTCCCTGGTGGCCCCCCGCACCCTGCTGCCGCGGGACGCGGACGCGTGGGGCCTTCCCGTGCTCTCCTCCGTCGACGAGGCGCTCGGTTGGGGGGCCGATGTGCTCTACGCGTTGAGGCTCCAGCGCGAAAGGATGACCGGCGCGAGGATACCGTCCGTCGGGGAGTACGCGCGGTTCTACGGCGTGGCCAGGCGGCACCTGCGGGGCGGGACGCTCGTCATGCACCCAGGCCCCGTCAACCGCGGGGTCGAGATAGCCGGCGACGTCGTGCTCGACGCCGCCTCCCTCGTGCCTGACCAGGTGGCCGCCGGCGTCCCCGTCCGCTCCGCCATCCTTACCGTCGCCACGGGCGCCGCCGAGCGGGTGGCCGCGTGACCCAAGGCCAAAACGACCTCGTCGTCCGCCGGGCCCGCGTACTCGACCCCGGGAGCGGGCTCGACGGCGTAATGGACGTCCGGCTCTCTGGGGGCAGGATCTCCGAGGTCGGCGAGAACCTGCGCGGGGCCCGCGAGCTCGACGCCGACGGCCTTCACCTCTTCCCCGGCTTCGTGGACGTGCACGCCCACTGGCGCACCCCCGGCAGGGAGGACGAGGAGACCATCGAGAGCGGGTCCGCCTCGGCCGCCGCAGGCGGCTTCACCGGCGTCGTCATGATGCCGAACACCGACCCCATCGTGGACAGCCCCGTTATCGTCAGCGGCCTCGCCCGGCGGATCGAGCGCGAGTCGCGCGTCCGGGCGCGCATCTCCGCGGCCCTCCACGTCGGCCTCGAAGGCAAACGGCTCACGGAGATGCGGCTTCTCAAGGAGGCGGGCGCCTTCTGCGTCTCGGACGACGGGCTAGGGACCGCCTCGGCCGGCGTCCTGCGCAACGGGATGACGTACGCCCGGTCGGCCGGGCTGCCCCTGATCCTGCACTGCGAAGACCACACGCTGGCAACGGGCGTCGTCCACGAGGGCGTCGCCGCATCCCTCGCCGGCCTCCCCGGCTCCCCTGCGAGCGCCGAGGACGTCGCCACCGCGACGGCACTTATCCTGGCGGCAGAGACGGGCGCCACCACCCACATCACCCACGTCTCCACGGCGCTCTCGGCCGTCCTCGTCTCCTTCTTCAAGGACAGGGCCGCCGTCACCGCCGACACCACCCCGCACCACCTGACGCTAACGGACGACCTGATCTCGACCCTCGATGGGCTCTACCGCGTAAACCCGCCCCTGCGACCCGATGCTGACCGCGACGGCGTGGGCGAGGCCCTGCGAAGCGGCGTCCTCGACTTCGTGGCGACCGACCACGCGCCCCACGCCCCCGAGGAGAAGGAGCTCCCGCTCGAGGAGGCTGCCCCCGGCTTTCTAGGCCACGAGACGGCCTTCGCGGCGCTGCACACGGAGCTCGTCCAGGCTGGCAAGATCACCCTCTCGCGGCTCGTCGAGGCGATGAGCTGCGCGCCCGGCAGGTGGGTCGGGGAGGGGGGGAGCCTCGCGGTCGGGGAGCGGGCCGACCTCGCGCTCGTCGACCTTTCGGAGCGGTGGACGGTAGACGCGGGGACCATGATCAGCCGCTCTTCGAACTCTCCCTACCTCGGGAGGACCTTAACGGGCAGGGTGGTGGGTACTATAGTTGGCGGAGAGTTAATACACGACAGAACGGGAGCGCAACTTGGAACACGCGGGTAGCCGGCGTCAGGGACGCAGCAGGGCGACGCTGGTGCTCGAGGACGGCAGCGTCTTCGAAGGCTGGAGCTTCGCCGGGGATGGCGAGGTCGCCGGCGAGGTGGTCTTCACTACGAGCATGGTCGGCTACCAGGAGACCATCACGGACCCGTCCTACCGGGGCCAGATCGTCCTCTTCACCTACCCCCTCATCGGCAACTACGGCATGATCCCCGGCGACGAGGAGTCCCGCGACGTTCAGGCCGCCGCCGTGCTGGTCCGCGAGTACACGCCGTACCACAGCAACTGGGCGAGCGAGGAGTCCCTGGCCGCCACCTTGGACGCGGCGGGCGTCCTCGGCATCGAGGGCATGGACACCCGCGCCCTGACCCGGCGCATCAGGGACAGGGGTGCTATGCGGGGCGTCATCTCTACCTTAGAGAGAGACCCGAACGCCCTGCGCGAGAAGGCCAACGCCCACCCCTCGATGGTCGGCCTCGACCTCGCCTCCGCGGGCTCCGACCTAACCGAGCCGACGCTTATGCCGGCCTTCGGCGAGGAGAGGTGCCGCGTCGTGGCCCTCGACTACGGGGTGAAGGGCTCCATCTACAAGGAGCTTCGCAGCCGCGGCGCCACGGTGCTGGCGATGCCCGGATCGGCCGAACCGGAGCAGATCCTTGACTCCAACCCAGACGGCCTCTTCCTCTCCAACGGTCCGGGCGACCCGGCGGCCCTCCAGCGCGCCGTGGACGCCCTGCGCCCCGCGCTCGGCGAGGTGCCGGTCTTCGGGATCTGCCTTGGCCACCAGCTTCTTGGCCTCGCCCTCGGTTGCGAGACCTACAAGATGCCCTTCGGGCACCACGGGGCGAACCATCCGGTCAGGAACCTGGAGAACGGCCGCATCGAGATAACGAGCCAGAACCACGGCTTCGCCGTCAGGGAAGACTCGATGCCGGGGGGGGTCGAGCTTACCCACCGCAACCTCTACGACGGCACGGTCGAGGGGATCTCCGCGCCGGAGAAGCGCGCCTGGAGCGTCCAGTACCACCCGGAATCGAGCCCTGGTCCGCGCGACTCGGGCTACCTCTTCGACGGCTTCGTGGACAGCGTCTCGCCGAAGGCTGTGGTCGGCTAAGGATGCCGAGGCGCGACGACATCGAGAAGATCCTGATAATAGGGTCTGGTCCCATCGTGATCGGGCAGGCGGCGGAGTTCGACTACTCTGGCACCCAGGCCTGCCGGGCCCTGCGCGACGAGGGCTACCGCGTCGTCCTCGTCAACTCGAACCCCGCGACCATCATGACCGACCCCGAGGTAGCCGACGTCACCTACGTCGAGCCGCTCACGGTCGAGGCCGTCTCGGAGGTCCTCCGCAAGGAGCGCCCCGACGCCCTCCTCCCGACCTTGGGCGGGCAGACCGCCCTCAACCTCTCCATCGAGCTCGACGAGGCGGGGATTCTCGACGACCTGGACGTCGAGCTTCTCGGCGCTTCCATCGGCTCCATCCAGAAGGCCGAGGACCGCCAGCTCTTCCACGACGCCATGACTAGGATCGGCATGAAGGTCCCGCCGAGCCGCACCGTGAAGAGCTTCGAGGGGGCGGAGGAGCTGGCCGGCAGGATCGGCTACCCCCTGATCATACGCCCGAGCTTCACCCTGGGCGGCAAGGGCGGAGCCACAGCCAACGACCACACCGGGCTCCGCCGCGCCGTCTCCGACGGCATAGAGGCGAGCCCCGTCGGCTCCGTCCTCGTCGAGAAGAGCGTCGCCGGCTGGAAAGAGTTCGAGCTCGAGGTAATGCGCGACCTCGACGACAACGTGGTGGTCATCTGCTCCATAGAGAACGTGGACCCAATGGGCGTCCACACGGGCGACTCGATCACCGTCGCCCCAGCCCAGACCCTCTCGGACCGCCAGTACCAGACCCTCCGCTCCGCCTCTTTACGCATAATACGCGAGATCGGGGTGAGCACCGGGGGGTCCAACATCCAGTTCGCGGTGGATCCTAAGAGCGACGACTTCTACGTGATCGAGATGAACCCTCGGGTTAGCCGGTCGAGCGCGCTTGCGAGCAAGGCGACCGGGTTCCCGATCGCGAAGATAGCGGCCAAGCTCGCGGTGGGGTACTCGCTCGACGAGATCCCCAACGACATAACGCGGGCGACGCCTGCCTCCTTCGAGCCCGCGCTCGACTACGTGGTAACCAAGATCCCGCGCTTCGCCTTCGAGAAGTTTCCCGGCGCTTCGCCGAGGCTTACCTCCAGGATGCACTCCGTTGGCGAGGTGATGGCGATAGGCCGGACCTTCACGGAGAGCCTGAGCAAGGCGATGGCCTCGCTCGAGGTGGACCCGCAGGACATAGAGGCAGGGCTCGACGAGCCGGGGCCCTACAGGGTATTCGCCATCTTCGACGCCCTGCGCGCCGGTCTGGACATACGCGAGATCAACGCCCGCACCAGCATCGACCCGTTCTTTATAGCCTCCATAGCCCGCATCGTGGCGGCGGAGGGGGCGATCTCGATCCCCCTCGACGCCGAAGAACTGCGCGAGCTGAAGAGGGTTGGTCTCACCGACGAGACCATCGCCGCCGCCTCGGGCACATCCACGGAGGTGGTGCGCGGCGTCAGGCGGGCCCTCGGCGTCTCGCCTACCTACAAGTCCGTGGACACCTGCGCCGGCGAGTTCCCAGCGCAGACCCCTTACTACTACTCGACCTACGAAGACGAGGACGAGGTGGAGCGCGGGGAGAACCCATCTGTCGTGGTGCTCGGGAGCGGGCCTAACAGGATCGGGCAGGGTGTGGAGTTCGACTACGCCTGCGTCCACGCCAGCTACGCCCTCAAGGACGCCGGCTACGACTCGGTTATGGTCAACTCCAACCCCGAGACCGTCTCCACGGACTACGACGCCTCCACCCGCCTGTACTTTGAGCCCCTCACCGCGGAGCACGTGCTCGAGGTGATCCGGCGCGAGAAGCCCCACGGCGTCATCCTGCAGTTCGGGGGCCAGAGCCCCCTCAAGCTCGCCCGCGAGCTCGAGAAGGAGGGGGTCCCGATCCTAGGCACCTCCCCAGACGCCATCGACCTCGCCGAGGACCGGTCCCGCTTCGGGCGGCTGCTAGAGGACCTGGGCATCCCGCACCCGCGGTTCGGCACGGCGACGACCCCTGCCGAGGCGCGCGCGGTGGCCGGAGAGCTGGGGTACCCGGTAGTGGTGCGGCCCTCCTACGTGCTCGGCGGTCGCCGGATGGAGATCGTGTACAGCGACGAGGACCTGGACCTCTACCTGAGGACCGGGGCGGCGGCCAGCCCCACGCACCCGACCCTCGTGGACAAGTTCATGGAGGATTACGTAGAGGTAGACGTCGACGCCGTGTGCGACGGGGATGAGGTCTTTGTCGGGGGGGTCATGGAGCACGTCGAGGAGGCGGGGGTGCACTCGGGGGACTCGTCGTGCGTTACGCCCCCGATCACGCTCCACAGGGCGCTGGTCGAGAGGATAGAAGACTACACCCGCCGCCTAGCCCTCGCCGTCGGCGTCGTTGGCCTCATGAACGTCCAGTTCATCGTGCGCGGCGACGAGATCATGGTGATCGAATGCAATCCCCGCGCCTCCCGCACCGTTCCCTTTATCTCCAAAGCGACCGGCGTGCCGCTCGCGAAGCTTGCGACGAGGGTCTCCGTGGGCGAGAAGCTGCGGGACATCAGGCCACATTCCTCGACGAACGGGCACTTCTCCGTCAAGGCGCCCGTCTTCCCGTTCGACCGCTTCGCCGATGTGGACCCCTTGCTTGGCCCCGAGATGCGCTCGACGGGAGAGGCGATGGGGATAGACCGGACCTTCGGGGGGGCTTTCGCCAAGGCCCTGATCGCGGCGGGCCAGACGCTGCCTGTGGCGGGAAGGGTGTACATCTCGGTCTCGAACAGGGACAAGCGGTCCGTGGTGCTCATAGCGCGCGCCTTCGCGGACCTCGGGTTCGAGATCTCGGCGAGCGAGGGAACGGCCGAGGTGCTCAAGAGCAACGGCCTGCCGGTGGTGGTGGTGCCGAAGATAGGCGAGGCCGGCGGCGACGTCCTCTCGCTCATAGAAGGGGGCGGGGTCGACCTCATAGTCAACACCCCCTGGGGCCGCGGGGCCAGAACGGACGGGTACCTGATCCGTCGCAGGGCCCTCATGCACGGCGTCCCCTGCATAACCACCCTCGCCGGCTCGGCCGCCGCCGTCCAGGGCATCGAGGCCCGAATCCGCGGCGGGACCCGCCGCGTGAACAGCCTCCAGGGCCTCTACGCGGCCAGGGCGTGACCGCCGCGTGAGGTTCCACACGGTAGAGGTCGAGGAACGCCGCGAGCTCGGAGCCTACACGCTCCTGGGCTACCGCTGGCCCGGCGGCGGCGTGGAGCCCGGCCGCTTCGTCATGGCCCGTGCCGCCGGCTACCCGGTCACGCTCGACCCTTTCCTGGCCCGCCCGTTCTCGTTCTACGACTTCGAGGGCGGGGTGGCGAGCCTCCTCTTCGAGGTGAGGGGCCGCGGCACGGCGCTGCTTGACCGGGCGGCTGAGACGATAGAGGTAACCGTCCCCTTGGGGATGGGCTTCGAGGTCGACGCCTCCCGCGGAAGGGCCGCGCTGCTCGGCGGGGGCATCGGGGTGGCGCCGCTCAAGATCCTTGGCAGGGAGCTCGCCGCCCGCGGCGTCCCCCACGACGTGTTCCTCGGCTTCCTCGACGGCAGGACGGCCGCCGTCGCCGAACAGTTTCCCGGCGCGTCCGTCGCCACGATGGACGGTTCGGCCGGCACCCACGGCACCGTGCTCGACGCCGCCCCCGACCTCACGGACTACCCGACCGTCTACGCCTGCGGCCCGAACGCCATGCTGGCCGCCGTCAAGGACGCGGCGGGACCCGAAGGGCTGCGGCAGCTCTCGGTGGAGGAGAGGATGGGCTGCGGGAACGGGTCGTGCAACGGCTGCGTGGTGCCGGTGAACGGGGGATACGTCCGCTCCTGCGTCGAGGGCCCCGTGTTCCGGGCCGAGGTGCTCGCGTGGTAGTGCGGGAGAGGGCGACGGGCGTGGACCTCTCCGTCGGGCTGTGCGGCATGACCCTGAGCACGCCCCTCGTCCCGGCCTCGGGGACGCTGGCGAAGGAGGCGCTCGGGGAGGTGGAGGGGGTCTACGGGGCGATGCTGCCCAAGACCACGACGCCCTCGGCCCGCAAGGGAAACCCGCCCCCGCGCGTCGCCGAGACGCCCGCCGGTATGGTCAACTCCATAGGGCTGCAGAACCCCGGCGTGGAGCGCTTCATGGAGGACCTCGACGCCTTCGACCTCGGCGTCCCGATCTTCGTCTCGGTGGCGGGGGAGACGGTCCGCGAGTTCGCGGCCCTCTGCGAGAGGGTCTCCGAAGATGCGCGTGTGGCAGCCATAGAGCTGAACCTCTCCTGCCCCAACGTCGAGCACGGCGGGCTCACCTTCTGTGCCGGCCCCGCCGCCGTCGATGAGGTCGTGTCGGCTTGCCGCGCCACGGCACCGACGAAGCCGCTCTTTGCCAAGCTCACCCACGAGGGGGTGGTCGGGAACGCCCGGGCGGCCGAATCGGCCGGCGCGGACGCGCTGACGGTTATGAACACCATACCGGCGCTCACGATAGACGCGAAGAAGAGGTCCGTGCTCGTGCGCGGGGGCCTCTCCGGGCCCGCCGTCAAGCCCGTCGCGCTCAAGGCCGTGTATGACGTCGCCCGGACCGTTAACGTGCCGATCCTCGGGGGCGGAGGCGTTACCAGCGGGACCGACGTGGCGGAGTTCATGCTCGCCGGTGCTACCGTGGTCCAGGTCGGGACCGCAAGCTTTGTCCGGGATCCGGCCGAGATCCTGGCCGAGTTCTCCGCGTACCTGCGCGAGTCCGGCATGGGCGCGGCGGAGCTGACGGGCGCCCTCAAGTAAATCCGTACCGGCCGATAAACGGCGACCTTTGCGAAGGTTCCAAGCCACCGTCACCGACAATGTCGCTGCGCTAATGGGGAGGAAGAGATGATTTGAGGGAAATTTGCACATTTTCGTCCACGCTGGCTACGATTCGGCACGAAACTCGCGCCGGAATGCCAACTCCCATACGAGTCCTGTGGTCGCCCGCGGATCCGGCCCCGAGGGAGGAATCCGCGCTAGCGCCCGTCCGTGATGCCCTTCAGGAAACGTTCC
>DATFPF010000100.1:0-26356 GCA_035264945.1 Rubrobacter sp. | reverse complement strand
CGAGAGGTCGGAGTCCTCGACGGAGTAGATCTGGGTCTCGGGGCCGCGGGGTATAAAGCCCGTCCCGACGAGCGCCTCGTCGCGCGCAAGATCGGGCGTGATGGTAGGCTCGTAGCCGTAGCCGGCGAGAAGGTCCAGGGCGTACCGTATAAGGCCGAGCTCCAGCAGGACGGCGTCTCCGCGCAAAAAGTAGAACTTGCTGCCCGTGGTCTTGGCGCCCGCCTCGAAGTCTATAATCCCGAGCAGCTCGCCAAGCTCGACGTGGTCCTTCGGCCCGAAGGAGAACTCGGGGATCTCGCCGGAGCGCCGGATCTCGACGTTCTCAGAGTCGTCGCGGCCTATGGGCGAGTCGGGGTGGGTCATGTTCGGGATCTTGAGCTGCTCGTCGCGCAGCCGCGCCTCGACCTCGTACAGCTCCGCCTCCTTGGCGGGGATCTGTTGCTTCATCTCCCTGGAGCCGGTTATCAGCTTCTCGCGCGCCTCAGGGTCGCGCTCCTGGCCGATGCTCTTCGCCATCCGGTTCTGCTCCTGTTTGAGCTCGTTCAGCTCCTGGATTAGCGAAGAGCGCCCGTCGGCGAGCTCGACCACAAGCCCGACGTCGGCCTCGACGCCGCGGTTCCGGCAGTTCTCCTGGACGGCCTCCGCGTTCTCGCGGATAAACTTGAGATCTAGCATATGCCTTCCTCCGGTCGTTTTGAGCCCCTCGGCCGTTCAGCGCCCCGGCCTGTCAGCTCTTTTCTCTTGCTGACAAGGCGAGAGCGAGGGGCTGCGAAGCAGGCCCGACGCGTGCTGACAGGCTGACCAGCTATATTAGCCTGCAAGATCCCTGAGCGCCCGGTTCTCGGCGCGGATGCGCACGTAGAAGAAGGCAGCGTTGAGGACCGAGAACACAAGGGCCGTTGTCCAGGCGCCGAAGATCAGGGGCAGGGTAAGGACCTCGGTGGCGACGACCACGTAGTTGGGGTGCGGAAAGTAACGGTAAGGCCCGCTCCTGACGAGCTTGCCGCCCGGCACCACGAGGATGCGCACGTTCCAGTTCTCGCCGAGGGACGATATGGCCCAGTACCGCAGGGGCTGGACGAGCAGGAACAGCGCGAGCGGCACGGGCCACCACGCCGGCGGATCGGGGCCGCGCAGGAGCCCCTCGACGAGCGTGCAGACGAGCCATAGCGCGTGGACGGCGACCATCGCCGGGTAGTGACCCCGCCCCCGCTCCACGGCCCCGCGCGCCCGAAGCCGCGCCTCGTTGCGCCGCGAGTGCCGCAGCTCCAGAAGACGCTGCAAGCCCACGAGCACCACGACAACCACGAGAACTACCGCGCTCACGCGAAAGTCCAGCCACCCAAAAAAAGCCGGCCGCCGAAAGCCGAAAGCCGAAAGCTCCGTCGCTGACGACCCCTGGCCGTCAGCATCGGAAGAACACGTGCTCAGCGGAGAAGCCGGGTCCCATCGCCGAGAGCATCCCGTGCTCCCCTGGGGTGTAATCGCCGCCGTCGAGGAAGCGCTCCAGGATAAAGAGCACCGTCACGCTAGACATGTTCCCGTGCTCGCGCAGGACCTCGCGGGAGACGTCCAGGCCGCCGGGCTCGAGGCCAAGGACCTCCTCGAAGGCGTCGAGCACCTTCGCGCCGCCGGGGTGGATGACGGGGTGCCTGATGTCGTCAAGCGAGAGGCCCACGGAGTCGAGCGCCAGGCGCAGGTTCTCCGGCATCCGCTCGTAGACCACAGAAGGGACGCTGCGCGAGAGCAGCACCTTCAGGCCGTGGTCGCCGACGTCGAAGCCCATCACGTCCTCCGTGCCGGGCCAGGTGGTGGTGTAGCTGCCGAGCAGCTCGGGCCCCGCGGCGGCCTCCCCGCCCGCGTCCCGGCCAATAAGGACCGCCGCCGCCCCGTCGGCGAAGAGGGCCGTGGAGACGAGGTTCGCCTTGGAGCGGTCGCCCTTCTGGAACGTGAGGCCGCAGAGCTCGACCGCGACAAGCAGGACCAACTCCCCAGGGCGGCAGGCGCCGGCGTAGTGCGCCGCCAGGCCGAGCCCCGAGGCCCCGGCCGCGCACCCGAGCCCGACCACGGGCACCCGCCTCGTGTGCTCCGAGAGGCCGAGCCTCGTGAGGAGGAACGAGTCTATGGAAGGGACGGAGAGGCCCGTCGTGGAGACGAAGAGGATAGCGCCGACGTCCTCGGGGTCAGCCCCGGCCTTGTCGAGGGCGCGGCGGGCGGCCTTCTCAGAGAGGTCGAGCGCGCTCTCGATGTAGAGGCCGTTCTTCTCCGAGAAGGAGTGTTCCTCGTAGAACCATTCTGCCGGAACGCAGAAGTTGCGGTGCTCCACGCCCGAGTGGTCGAAGATGGGCAGGAGGCGGTCTATGTCCCTGTACACGTCGGCGAACATGGCCCGCGCGAAGTCCTTGGCCACCGGCTGGGAGATCCTGTGCGGAGGCATCGCCGTCGCCACGGAGAGTATGCTCGGGTTGGCCTCGTGCATGCGAGCCTCCAAGCTCCTGCTAGGCGGGTAGGCGCGACCTAGGCGTCGCTCCTCCCAAGGGTATCAGCCATGGGCCTCTCGCACGTATTGCGGAACACATACTGCGAGAGGCGTTTGCGCTCCGTGCTCGACCAGTCTATCGTCGGGCGCCGGCGCTCCTGCGGGACGTATCCCAGGCGGTAGACCGCCATAAGCTCCAGGTCGTCCGGCACGGCCAGGAGACGCTTGATCTCTTCCCACTTTTCGGGCACCTCCATGGGCGTCGAGACGAACTGGATGCCCATACCGAGCTCCGTCGTGGCGAGCCAGACGTTCTCGACGGCGGCACCCATCCCGAAGATCGAGTAGAACCCGGAGAGCTCGCCCGGACGGTACTCCGTCTTGTCCAGGAGCACCGCGAGGATCAGGGGCGAGCCGGCCACCAGCTTCCTGTTGTCCTCGGCGAGGGTCTTCGGCACCCCGAACCGGTTCATCACGGCCTGGCCGGTGTTGCTGAAGATCTGGCGCCGGAAGGGCCTGACCACGGCGGGGAGCTTGTCGATGTGGATGCCGTCCCGCCGGCGCTCCATCTCCTCTTCGGAGAAGCGGAAGTACGGCCTGTAGCGCTTCCAGAAGGTCCCCTCCTCCATAAGCCGGCGCATGGACTCGCCGCTGATGCGGGCGACCTCCTCGATCACGGCCCGGTCGTCGGCCAGGACGAAGCGCCAGGGTTGGCTGTTGAAGTGCGACGGCGCCATCGCCGCCACCTCTACCAGCAGGCGCTGGTGCTCCTCGCTAACGGGGTCAGGCAAAAACGGACCGTTGGTGGTCCTGCGCCGCTTCACGACCTCGAAAAACTCCAAACGTTCCTCCCGGAGTTGCCTGCCCGACCGCGAGCTTCTAATCCTACCGCGTCTTCGGGCGCACCTGACGGGCGCCGAGGGCGATCAGGCGCGTGGGAAGGTCCCGCAACACGGGCGTCTTGAGCCCGAGGCGCACGGCCATGGGCAGCTCGTAGGGCCCGTCCGCCTTCAGGACACCGGCGACGACCCACCGCTGGGCGGCGTCCTGGGCGGCCTGGACCACGCGCACGGGCCACTCCCGGCGCCGCTGCACGGCCCGCAGGTGCCTGCCATCGAGCGTCCCGGCCTTGAGCGGACCGGCTAGCGCGTTCGCCGCCGCCACGGCGTCCTGGATAGCGAGGTTGATCCCGACGCCGCCAACGGGCGAGACGACGTGGGCCGCGTCGCCGAGCAGGAGCAGCCCCGGTCGGCTCCACCGCCGCAGCATGTCCGACTCGACGGTGAGCAGCGAGACCTTACCCCACCCGGAGAGGCGCCCCACCCGCCCGGCGAACTCGGGCGCGAGGGCGGCCACCGACTCCCGGAGCGCCGGGAGGCCGGCCTCCTTCACCCTCCTGTAGGAGCCCTTCTCGACGATAAATCCGACCTGCCAGTAGTCGAAGTGGTCCATTAGGACAAGCAGGCTCCCGGGTCCGCACCGGAAGATCGCGCCGGCCCCGTCCGGGTCTCGCTCCTCCCTTGGCAGGTTGAACCAAAGCACGTCCATCGGGGATCGTCCCGCGCGGGCCCGCAGCCCGGAGAGGCGCCTCACCTTCGAGAAGCGCCCGTCGGACCCGACGGTGAGGTCGGCCCGCACCTCCCCCGCCCCGTCGGGCCCGCGGTAGCGCACGCCCCGGACGGCGCCGTCCTCCTCGATGAGTTCGTGCACCCTGGCGCCCATCACCAGCTCGAAGTTGGGGTGGCGCCCCGCCTCCCGGCTCACGAGCTCCAGAAAGCGCGCCTGGGGGAGCATGAGTACGTAGGGGTAGGAGCCCCGCAGGCGCCCGAAGTCGGCGAACGTCTCGCGCGCCCCGCCCGCCTGCACGACGAAGGTGCGCACCTCCGCGTGGCGGAGCTTCAAGAGGTCCCCGATCAGGCCGAGGTCCTCCATGATCTTGAGCACGGCGGGGTTCAGGGTGTTGCCCCGAAACTGCCGCTCGAAGCTCGTCTGCGCCTCGAGCACCGTGACCCGAACGCCCGCCCGGGCGAGCATGAGCCCGAGCACCACCCCGGCCGGGCCCCCGCCCACGATGCAGCACTCCACCCGGCGCGGGCGGGGCGTCGCCTGAAGCGTCTCGTCCCGCCGCCCACCTTCCACGCGCCCGCTCTCCGGCGCGCGCGACGTCGCCCCCATGCTCAAGAAAGTTGCCGCCTCTCTGACGCCTGATTCCCGCGCCGACAGACCGGGACGGAAGAGCCGCCCGGCCGGTCCGCGGACCGGCTGAATTTACCCCGCGGCGCGCGTTCCTAAAGTCAAGGCGCTCACAGGGCGTCGAATGGGGTCGCGTTCCTAGAGCGTGAGCGCGAGGGCGGCGGCGTAGAAGACCATGGCCGCCGCCGCGAGCGCGGCGTGCCCGGGCGTCCCGGCCCGGACCCGGGGCAGAAAAAAGAAGAGGACGAGGACCGGGAGGAGGGCCCAACGGTAGGGCTCCCCCTGCCAGAAGCCCGCCGCCACCGCCAGGGCCGCCGAGACGCAGACGGCGAAGAACAGGGCGTGGTGGAGCCAGCGGAACGGCTTCGTGTCAACCACCCGAAATTGCACGAGCACGCCGAGGGCGAAGTTCGCCGCGAACAAGACCGAGGCGGAGTAGAAGATCACGGACGCCAGAGGATGCTCCTTCCCGTTGCGCTCACCCGTTTATAGCACGGGCGGGGTAGGCAACGCGCCTACCCCGCCCGCGCCTCTTCCCCGATCTTCGGTGCTAAGATGCGGGGGTCCTGCACGGTCTTTTACGTTCACGGGGGGCGAGATGGAAAACGGACGCCCGGCGGCTTACATAACGGGGGTAGGCGTGGTCAGCCCGGTCGGGGTCGGCCGCAAGAGGTTCTGGAGCTCGCTGCTCGCCAACGAGAGCGGGGCCGGCCCCATCACCCTCTTCGACCCCGACGGGTTCGACGTCAGGATCGCCGCCGAGTGCGACTCCTTCGAGCCGACGGACTTTATGGAGCGCAAGGTCGCGGCCCGCACCGACCGCTTCGCCCAGTTCGGCCTCGCCTCCGCCAAACTCGCCCTCGAGGACGCCGACGCCTGGGACCAGCTCGAGAACAACGCCGAGAGGGTCGGCCTCGTGCTCGGCAGCGGCATCGGCGGCGTCACCAGCATGGAGACGACCCAGGCCACCATAGACTCCAAGGGCCCGGCAAGGGTCAACCCGTTCTCGGTCACCAAGATCATGCCTAACTCCGCCGCAGCCCACGTCGCCATCCAGCTCGGCGTGCAGGGACCCTCCATCACCGGGGCGCTAGCCTGCACGTGCGGGACGGACATGATGGCCCTTGGCTACGACCTGATCCGGCGCGGCGACGCCGACGTCGTACTCTGCGGCGCCTCGGAGGCCTCCATTACCCCCGTCATCGTCGCAGGCTTCATAGCGATGCGCGCCATGAGCCGCCGCAACGACGACCCCGAGGGCGCCTGCCGCCCCTACGACTCGAACCACTCTGGGTTCCTTATCGGCGAGGGGGCGGCTGTGATGGTCCTCGAGAGCGCCGAGTCCGTCGAGCGCCGCGGGGCCACGCCCTACGCCAAGATCACCGGCGTCGGCCGCAGCACGGACGCCCACAACCTCACAGACCCGGACCCGAAGGGCCGCGGCATCCTGAGGGCCATGCGGCTCGCCGTCAAGGCCTCGGGCCTCGAGGACGAGCAGATCGATTACATCAACCCCCACGGCACGGGCACCGTCGCGGGCGACGGGCCCGAGTCGAGGGCTATGGCCGAGATCAACCCGAACGCCATGGTCTCCGCGACGAAGTCCACGCTCGGCCACTCTTTGGGCGCCTCGGGGGCGATAGAGACAGCGATCTGCGCCCTAGCCCTTGGCGAGAAGACCGTCCCCCCCATGCGCAACCTGGACAATCTCGCGGAGGGCTGCGCGGAGCTTGATTACGTCGTGAACGAGCCCCGCAAGGCGCCCGACCTGGAGGCCGCCCTGTGCGCCAACCTCGGCGTCGGCGGGCACAACGCCGCCGTCGTCCTGCAGAGGGCGTAGTGGCCCCCCGCGCTCGCGACGAGATGGAGGAGTGATAGACGTGCAGAGCGTTTCGGCAAACCCCCTCGAGCGGCGGCTCAGGGAACTCGAAGAGATCGTCGCCCCGCACGGGAGCGCGCTGGTCGCGTTCTCGGGCGGCGTGGACTCCTCGCTCGCGCTGGCGGTGGCGGCCCGGGCGCTGCCTGCGGGCAACGTCCTCGCCGTGACCTCCAACAACGAGACCTACCTGCCTTCGGAGTTGGGCCTCGCGCGGGACTTCGCGGCCTCGCTCGGGGTGGAGCACCTCGTGGTGAACACCCGCGAGCTCGACGACCCGAACTACGCCTCGAACCCAACGAACCGCTGCTACTTCTGCAAGAGCACCCTCTACTCCGACCTGGCGGCCCTCGCCGGGGAGAAGGGCTACGGGTGCGTGGTCGACGGGGCGAACAAGGACGACGAGGGAGACTACCGGCCCGGCAGGAAGGCGGCGAAGGAGCTCGGGGTGGTCTCGCCGCTCTCCGCGGCCGGGGTGGGCAAGGCCGAGGTGAGGGAGCTCGCGAAGCTCCTCGGGCTGCCGAGTTGGGACAAGCCGGCGCTCGCCTGCCTCAGCAGCCGGTTCCCGTACGGGCAGGAGATCACGCCGGAGAAGCTCGCCCAGGTAGCGCGCGCCGAGGAGTTCATGCGCGGGGAGGGCTTCAGGCAGGTCCGCGTAAGGCACCACGGCGAGATAGCCCGCCTGGAGGTCGGCCCCGAAGAACTAGAGCGCGCCTTCGCGGAGCGGGAGAAGATCACGGCCGAGCTCCTCGACGCGGGCTTCCTCTACGTCACCCTTGACCTCGCCGGCTACAAGCCCGGCAGCCTCAACGCCGCCCTCAAGAAGAAGGGCAAGAAGTCCCTGCCGGTCCTCTCCTGATGCCTGACCTCCCCGAGGGCACGCTCCTCGTCGTCGCCCTCATCGCGATGTTCGTCGGGCTCGTGGGCAGCGTGCTCCCGGCGCTGCCGGGGGTGACCCTGATCTTCATCTCGGCCCTCGTCTACGCTTTCTCGGCCGGCTTCGAGGTCGTCGGCGGCTGGACCGTGGCCCTCATCGGCCTCTTCGCCGTGCTCGCCTTCGCAGCGGACTTCGTCGGCACCAGCTACGGCGCCCGCCGCTTCGGCGCGAGCAACTGGGGAACCGCAGGCGGCGCCATCGGCGGCATCGTCGGGGCCATCGCAGGCCTCCTCTTCCTCGGCGTAGGCTCCCTATTCGGCCTGATCATCGGCTCCGTAGCAGGCGTCTTTATCGGCGAGTACCTCAAACGCCGCCGCCAGGGAGGCCCGGCCCCCGACACGGACGGACCGCGGGTCCGCCCGGCGCGCGCGGAGGGCAACGACTGGCGCCGCACGGGACGCGCCGCCGGCGGCGTCTTCGTCGGCTACCTCATCGCCGCCGTCGCCCAGGGCCTCCTCGGCCTGGCGAGCGTCGTCGTCTTCGTCCTGGCGCTCGTCTACTAGCTTGTCAGCACGCCGCCTTTGGAGGCTTTCAGCACGCTACGCCCTTCGGGCTCCGCTCTCAGCGGTCAGCTTTCGGGCAAGTCGTCCGTACCCGCGCCGTCTAGCGCTGATTGAACCGCCGCGTGCTGCGCTACCCGGGTTCGCCTAGCGTCAAGAAGCTGATAGCTGGGAGCGAGGCCTGCGAAGCAGGCCGAAGCGTGCTGAGAGGCGCGCAGCGCCGGGCTGAGAGCCTCCAAAAGAGGCGCGCTGACAAGCAGCTACTCCTCGTCGTTGCGCTGGTCGCGGAGGAACCCTTCGAGCTCTTCGGCGAGGTCGTCGCCTGTCGGCAGGTTGCGTTCCCCGCCCTCGACCTGAGAGTCGAAGCGCTCTTCGAGCATCTGGACGTAGGAGGAGAGGTCGGCGTCCTGGGCGACGGCAACGGAGACCTGCTCCTGGTAGCTGCTCGCGGTCTCCTCCAGCTCCGAGGTGTCCACGTCGATCTCGAGCAGGAGGGAGAGGTTCTGGAGGAGGGCCAGGGCCCCGGGCGCGGATGGCACGGCGGGCAGGTAGTGGGGCACGGAGGCCCAGAAGCTAACCGAGGGCAGGCCCGCCTCGGCGCAGACGCGGTGAAGGACGCCCGTTATGCCGGTCGGCCCCTCGTAGCGTGAGGCGATGAGGCTCAGGTTCTCGACGAGGCCTGGGTCCTGCGAGTTGGCGGCGACTGAGACCGGGCGCGAGTGGGGCACGTCCGCGAGGAGGGCGCCCATGGTAACGACCATCTCGGCGCCGAGGTCCTTCGCCGTCTCGGCCACGGCGTTGCAGAAAGAACGCCAGCGGAAGTTCGGCTCCGGGCCGGAGAGAACCACGGCGCCGCGCCCGCGCAGGGCCCCCAGCGCCGGCGTAGTCGCGCTCAGCGTGTTCTCCGGCCACTCTATAGCGCGCGTGACGCCGTCGGCGAGCGTGATCTGGGGCCGCGTGGTCTGGTAATCGAAGAACTCTTCGGCGTCGAAGTGGCCGAACCGCCGCGCCTCCCAGGCGTCGCTCAACGTCCCAACGGCGAGGCTCGATGCCTCGGCCGCGTCGTTCCACCCCGTGAAGCCGGCGATCAGAACGGGTCGCTCGAGCTCCGGCCTCCAATCCAATTTGACGTATTTATTAGCCATGGATCAAGCTTACCACGCCCCCCTCGGGGTGAGCCCGGCACCTCCGCCGTCGGGCCTGGCGGGGTGCGGTCGCTCAGGCGAACTCGCGCGGGAGTTCCAGGGCAAGGTAGAGCCGGCGCAGGTACTCGTTCTCCGGGATCTCCTTCGCCCCCATCCGGGCGAGATGGTCGTTCTGTATCTGGCAGTCGAGCAGCAAGTACCCTCGTTCGCGCAGGCGCCCGACGAGGTTGACCAGGCACACCTTCGACGCGTCGCTGGCGCGGCTGAACATGGACTCGCCCATGAACGCCCCTCCCAGGGCGACGCCGTAGAGCCCGCCGACGAGCTCGCCGTCCCTGTAGGCCTCGACGCTGTGGGCCTTTCCGGCCTCGTGCAGGCGGACGAAGGCCCGGATGATGCGGCCGTCTATCCAGGTCTCCTCCCGGTCGGCGCACCCCCTCACGACGCCCTCGAAGTCCTCGTTCACCCGCACCTCGTAGACGCCCTTGCGGATCACGCGCCCCAGAGACTTGGAGACGCGCAGGTCCCCGAACTCGAGCACGCTGCGCGGGTCCGAGCGGTAGAACTCCACGCCCCCGTAGCCGTCGGCCATCGGGAACGCGCCGGCCCTGTAGCAGGCCTCCAGCACTTCTACCGTCAACTCCATGGGCCTATCTTATAGCCGCCGGCCACCCACGCGCCCGCCTGGTCTAGAATGGGCGGGATCTGATGGAGATAGAACGACCGACGCCGAACTCGGCCCACGTAGCCCGCGACTACCCCGTGCCCCCAGAACGGCTGCTCTCGGCCGTCCGCCGGGCGGTCGACGGGCTCCCCCGCTGGAGCCTCGGAGCCTCTGAAGGGGACGAGGTCAGGGCCGTCAGGACGACGCGCCTCTTCCGCTTCAGGGACGACATAACGGCGCGGGTGTCTCCGGCCCCGGACGGCGCCAGGCTGGAGCTCGCGAGCGCCTCGCGGCTGGGCAGGGGCGACCTCGGACAGAACCCCCGCAACCTCAAGGAGCTGCTCCGGGCCGTCGACCGCGAGGCGGGCGAGCCCCCCAAGGGCTAGGGAGGCGGGCCGCCCGGACAGCCGCGCTACTCGCGGAAGTCTTGCAGGATCTGCTCGTTCGCCGCGTGGTCGGGGATCAGGACCTGGGCGCCGCTCGGGAGGGTCTCAGGGAACCCTTTTAGTTGGACGGCCGTCAGGTCGTCCTCGTCGCCGCGAAGGACCAGGGCGCGGCCCAGGGAGATCGCCTCGAAGAGGCCGAGGTCTGTGTCAACGTTCTCGTTGGCTATCCTGAGCATCGAGGGCAGCGTCGTCACCGTGTTCCAGCGGAGCATCTTGGCGCGCAGGGCGGCGAGGAGCTGTTGCTGGTGTTCGATCCGGTCGAGGTCGCCGGCGGCTGTGCCCCGGTAGCGGGCGAAGAAGAGGGCCTGCTCGCCGTTCAGGATCTGGGGGCCGTCCTGGATCTTGTACTTCGGCGGGATCTCGTCCGGGACGTCCACCTCCACGCCGCCTATGGCGTCTATGACGTCCTCGAAGCCCTGGAAGTCGATGATGGCGTGGGCGTCTATGGGGACGCCGGTTAGGCCCTCCATGACGGACGTCGCCTGCTCGACCCCGCCGTAGGCGTAGGCCGTGTTGATGCGGTCTTCGACCCCGGGCTCGACCTCGACGAACAGGTCCCTCGGTACCGAGAGCAGCTCGACGCGACCGCTCCCGGGCGAGACCTGGGCGAGCATTATCGTGTCCGACCGGCTCGGGGAGCCTTCGGCCTCGGTCGGCCGCCGGTCCACGCCCAGGATTAGCACGTTGAGCGGCTCGCCCGACGCGGGCGGCGGCCCTGGCTCCTCCGAAGGCCCCTCCCCTGAGGGCTTCTCCGCTTTCGATCCCGCCGCGTCCTGATCTTCCGTGGCGCCGCCGGGCTGGCCCGTAGTCTCCTCGGGCTTGGGTTCTGAGGGCTCGCTCCCCGCGGAGAGCACCGTCCCCTCGGGGAGGGACCTGCCCGCGGCGAGGGCTGGTTCTTCGGCCGACCCGCCGGGCGAGCCGCCGCTCGCGAGGTCCTCGTTGGAGGGCATGAGCGACGGCAGGGACACCCCCGTCTGGGCCGCGAGGCCCACCGTCGAGCCCACCAGCACCGCGAGCAGGGCAAGCCAACGCCTCCTGCGGTACGCCGCGCGCCGCCGATCGCGCAGCGGGGAACGCATCTGCTGCTCGGCGGATCGGTACTGGTCTTCTCTCCGGTACAAGTCTTCTCTCTTCGCTGCGCCTTCCGGCGGCCGTGGCTGTCCATGCGTCCATCACGGATGGACGCCTCTCTACGCTGCTGCCGCGTTCCCCGCGGCGGGGATACTAAACGATCCGGTCGTCGCGGAAGTCTACATCAGAGCTGTCCGCCGGCCCAACATCCGGCTTTCGCCGACGGGGGTCACCCCTCCCGGCCCGGGCGTCGCGGCCTTCCCGGGCCCCGGGCCGATCTCCCTGAGGGCCGCGGCCTGGCAGGCGGGCTCCCGGCCCGGTCCCTGAGCCCGCCTGCCAGGAGGGCGACCACCATGCCGTCTCCCAGGGCGGCCGTGCGACGGCGCAGGTCCATGACCGTGGCGAGCTCCTCATGGGTGAGGTCGTAGCCGTTGGCCGCGAGCGTGGCCTCCGGCTCCCTGCGCAGCCTAGATAGGAAGGCCCGGTCCGACGACGCGCGGGCGGCCAGGCTTCGCAGAACGTCTTCACGCATAAGTTCTCCTCCCGAGGTGGCGGGCGATCATCCGGCCCTGCGGGCGAAGATCAGGTGCGAGCTCCGCCCGGCGACGGGCTCGTACTCGATGGCGTCGTAGCCGGCCCCAAGCAACCACCGCTCGTACTCTTCGGCCGTGTAGGTGCCGCCGCGGGGCGTCAGGACAAGCATGTTCGCGGCGAAGAGCGCCGCGTCCTCGCCGAGGCCCCGCACGTACTCCCGCACTACGAGCATACCGTCCGGCGCGAGCGACCGCCGCATCCTCGCGAAGAGCGCCCGGTTCTCCTTCGGCCCGTACATGTGGGAGGTGTGCCCGAAATACACGGCGCCGAAGAGTCCCTCCGGCAGCCCCTCGTTCATGTCTCCGGAGGCGGTCTCTATGCCGGAGGCGGCCAGCGACTCCCGCATGAGCCCAACGACCTCGGGCCTGTCGAAGACCGTTACCCGCGCCCCGCCGACCGCGAAGGCCTCGGCGTTCGTGCCGGGCCCGCCGCCGACGTCGAGGATGCTGGCGCCTTCTGGCAGCCGCGCGAGGACAGCGTCGGCGACCGCGCCGGCCCCGGGCCTCGCCCCCCGGCGCATCGCCGCTATAAACGTCTCCGTCCCCCCGAAGCCAGGCAGCGTCCGGTCCTCGACGGGCCGGCCCGTGCGCAGTATCTCCGGCATCCGGCCCCAGCTGCCTATCAGCTCGAACCTGTGCACCACGCTCTGGCCCACGTAGTCGGGATGGTCTTGTGCGAGCAACGGCCCCCGGTGCTCCTCCAACAACCGGAACCCCTCCCGCCCCTCCTCGAGAACCCCGAGCTCCGCCAGCGCGGCGAGGACCACGCCGACGGCCCTCGCGTCCATGCAGAGATCTCGGGCCACCGCCTCCGCCGGTAGCGCCCGGTCGGCGACGGCCTCTATAAGGCCATCCCGGATTGCCGCGCCGAGCAGTATTGCCCACCGCCAGTCGAGCTCCGTGTACTCGATCCGGCCGCCGGTCAAACCGAGGGCCCTATCTCGCCCACCGCTCCGCCGTGGAGGTCGCGCCTGGTCGCGGCCCCGTCCCCGAGGGTCTCAACGCCCCGCCGCCCGAGCGCGGCGACGGCCGCCGGGCGCACGGCCCGCCCGCCGCCGTCGGAGATCTTGACCGCAAGCCCCCAGCCTCCGGCGCTGCCGGCGGCGAAGACGCCCTCGGCCCCGCTCTTGCACACGACGTCCGTCGCCCCCATCACCTCCGTGTCGAACCGCCCCGTCCCGGCCACCATGAACGGGTGTTCCCGCATAGCGCGCCCGAGCCTCTCGGCGGCGCCCGCGACCTCGTCTGGGAGACCTTCGCCCGTGGCGAGCCGGGCGAAGCCCGTCGCGAGGCCCCTCAAGGGGAGCGCGAAGGTCGGGACGCCGCAGTCGTCCCCGGTGACAAGCGCCTCGTCCCCGCGCAGGCCGCAGACCTTCGAGATGAGGTGCAGTATTCGGCGCTGGAGGGGATGGTCGGGGTTGCGGTAGCCGCCCGTGTCGATGCCCTCGTGGGCGCAGACGGCGAGCATCCCGGCGTGCTTGCCGGAGCAGTTGCCGTGTATGGGCCGGGGCGCCTCGCCGGCCCGGACTAGCCTTTCGGCCTCGGGGGCGTGCATCGGCGGGTGGGCCCCGCTCTGGAGGTCCCTCTCCGAGAGGCCGGCCTTCTCCAGAAGGGAGCGGACGGCGGCGAGGTGCGGTTCCTCGGCGTTGTGGGAGGCGCAGGCGACGGCCAGCTCGTCGTCCGCGAGGCCGAAGGCGTCGGCCGCGCCCGAGAGGACGAGCGGGAGGGCCTGAAAAGGTTTGGCCGAGGAGCGGGCAAAGACGTGCGCCTCCGGGTCGCCCGTAGCGTCGAGGACGTTACCGGCGGGGTCGCAGAAGACCAAGCGTCCCCTGTGGACGCTCTCCGTCGTGGGGCCGCGTCGGACGGTGACGAGCGGGGCGTCCTCCGGGATGCCGGCGGCGGTGTTATCCATCGCCCAGGCGGATCAGGTAAAGCGCCGTGAGGTCGTGGGCAACCCTCATCCGGGCCATAGCGGCCGGCGGCTCGCCTTCGGCCAGGTAGGCCCGCGCCTCCCTGACGAGGTCGCGGGCCTGCGCCAGGATGCCGTCGTCCGCGTTTGCGGGGCTGTGGCCGCGGAGGCTTCCCTCGACCATGCCGAGCATCACGTCCACGCGGGGGCTGCTCGTCCACATCGATATGATCGCGATGTCCATGTAGCTGTGGATCCTTAGCAGGTGCGCCGTCCGGGTGGCCACGTCGGTCCTCTCCTTCACGGGAACCACCTCCTGATGTTCCCAGAGAGGATGCCTGGCAGCGCCTCGTCGGGCACGCCCGCGGCGTCCGCGGCGGCGAGGGTCGCGTGCAGCGTCGAGGGGAAGTCCCCGTATGGTATGTCCGACCCGTAGCTGATGCGCGAGGGGTCGAGCGTGGAGAAGAGCACGTACAGGTCCTTCGCCCGCACCACCGAGGTCTCGAAGAGCACGTTGGGGTGGTCCTCGAACCGCCGTACGGCCTCTAGCACCTCGACCATGCCCGAGTGGCCGAGGATCAGGCGCAGGTTCGGGAGACGCTCTACGGTCGGCAGCAGGGGCTCCACTATGCGCTCCATGGCGAAGCCGGCGTGGATGAGTACCGGCAGGTCGGCCTCGGCGGCCATCGCGAAGAGCCTGACGACCCGCGGGTCGTCGAGCTCGAACTTCTGGGAGACGGGGTGCAGCTTGAGCCCCCTGAAGCCCCGCTCCAGGCACCTGTCGAACTCCGCCTCGTAGTCGAGGTGCGGGTTGAGCCTGAAGAACGGCACGAAGAAGCCCGGGTGCTCCTCGTAGGCGTTCCAGACAACCTCGTTCGGGCCCGAGTAGTCGTCGCGGGCGTTCGGGTCGTTGAGCGGAAAGACGATGCTCCGGCCGACGCCGGCGGCCACCATCCTCTCGCGCATCCCCTCCGCGGTCATGGTACGCCCGTCCACGTCGGCCCCTATGTGGGCGTGGGCGTCGTAGACCTCCAGGCCGTCCGGGATCTTGCTCTGCACCCACTCCCATACGGCGGCCATGGCCCCGCTCGTCAAGGCCTCTACGCCCGTCTTACGCTCCGTCTCAGTCGCCAAGGCTTACCGCCGATCTAGCCAGAGATTCGATAGATAGCACAACGGGGCAATGGTAGCAGGGGGAAAGACCTTCATCTATCGGCCACGCCCGACGCCCGTCCGACGCCCGTCCTAGCGGTCGGCTGAGGCCGAAGCGGAGGCGCTCGGCGACGCCGCGGGCGAGGCTGATGGCGAGGCCGCCGGTTGTGTCTCTTCGGCAACCGTCGGTTCCGGCCGGTCTGGCGGGGCGGGCCGCCCGGTCGGTTCGCCCGAGGGCTGCCGTTGCGGCGCGGGGGCCCCGGGGGCCGCCGGCTCCTCGAGGGCGGCGGAGAGGGCGGTCGAGGCGACGACGGCGGCGAAGGCGGTCCCGAGCAGGAGGACCGGGGAGAGCGCGACCGTAAGGAAGTAGAGGAGTCCGCGGGAGATGCCAGTGTCGCGCAGGCCGAGGTAGATGGCCAGCGCGCTCACGGGCAGGCAGAGAGCGAGCATCCACAGCGGCACGTAGTACACGGGGCACCCTTCCTCGTTGGCCTGTCGGCTCGCGCCCCGGCTTCGGGTATCCGCCACGGGTATCCGCCACGGGACGCTGCGGATACCGTACAAAGCCGAGGTTTCAGTAGGGCGACGGTCAGGTAACGTTCCGGTTACGCCGCCGTGGGGGCGCCTAGGGGTCTCCGTTGCGGCGAAGGGTCAGCATGGAGACGCGCTGGCCGTCGACGCTCTTGACCTGGAGGGTGGCGCCGTCCGCCTCCACGGAGTCGCCGGCCTCAGGGGGGCGGCCCAGGGAGCCGAGGACGTAGCCGCCGATCGTGTCGAAGTCCTCGTGGGGCAGGTCGAGGTCGAAGTGCTCGTTGACCTCGGTGATAGGTATGCGGCCGTCTATGGCGAAGAGGTTGTCGCTTATGCGCTCGATGGCGGCCTCGCCCTCGTCGAACTCGTCCTGGATCTCCCCGACGATCTCCTCGAGGACATCCTCTATCGTGATCAGGCCCTCCACCGAGCCCCACTCGTCTATGACTATCGCCATCTGGAGCTTGCGCGTCTGGAACTCGCGCAGGATCTCCTCGATGCGCTTGGTCTCGGGGACGACGAGGCACTCCCGGATCACCTCACGGATGTCGAAGTGCTCGGGGTCCTCCCCGGCCGCCCTGAACAGGTCCTTGACGTGGACGGCGCCGAGGATGTCGTCGAGGTCCTCCCTGTAGACCGGGTAGCGCGTGTAGCGCCCGAAGGCCGCCTTCTCGGCGAGCTCCGCGAGGGGCGCGTCGCTCGGCAGGGCCTCGATGTCGGGCCGGGGGACCATGATCTCGCGGGCCACCCTGTCGCCGAAGTCGAAGACGTTGTTGAGGTACTCGCGCTCCTCCGGGTCGAGGACGCCCGAGGCGGTCGATGAGGAGATCATGATTCGAAGCTCCTCCTCTGAGTGGGCCTCCATCTCCTTCCCGAGCTGGATCCCCCATGGCCTGAGGATAAAGTTCGTCGAGGCGTTGACCACCCACACCACGGGCCGCAGCACGATCCTGAACAGGTTGAGCGGGCGGCTGATCCAGAGCGAGACCCGCTCGGCCTTCTGGATCGAGAAGTACTTCGGGGCCTGCTCCCCGAAGACCAGGTGCGCGTAGGTTATTACCCCGAACCCTATCGCGACGGAGACTATCGTGACTACCCGTTCGCTCGCCACGTTGATGCCGGCGAGGACGGGCTCTATGAGGTGCGAGACGGCCGGCTCGCCGACCCAGCCGAGCGCCAGGGAGGCCACGGTGATCCCGACCTGGCACACTGAGAGGTTGGAGTCGAGGTCGCGCAGGGTCTCGCGCACCACCCCGGCCCTGGCGTTCCCCTCCTGCTCGAGCTGCACGATGCGCGACTCGCGGACGCGAACCAGGGCGAACTCCGCGGCGACGAAGAACGCGTTGAGGCCCACCAGCACGAGGGCCGCCAGGAGGTTTAGCCAGGTTAAGAGGGGATCGTCCAAGTGTGTTTAGCGCCCCCGGCGCGGGTGCGCGGGGCGGATGGAGGCCGGACAAAGTGAGTCTTCGTCATCACGTTACGCGCGGATTATAGCGCAGCCGGCGCCCCCGACGAAACCCGCAGCACGCAAAGGGGCCCGGCCGCGCTCGCGGCCGGGCCCCCGGGACGGTACCTGGGCGTCTCTACGCCCGGCCCTCCACCTCGTACTCCCTGAGGAACCCCTCGAAGAGCCGGCGGTGGCCCTGCTCGTCGCGAAGAACCGCGATCACCATGTCGTTAGTGACGGGGTCGACCTCCTCGGTCTCCTGGATGATGCGCGTGTAGTGCTCTATGGCGCCGTCCTCGGCGTCTATTACGCCCTTGATTACGTGGACCACGTCGATCTGGTCCCCAGGCGGCTGGAGCTTCTCCTGGACGGCCTTGAAGTCCATCGAGCCAGGCACCGTGCCGTAGAGCTCCTTGATGCGCTGCGCGAACTGCTGCGCGTGCGCCAGCTCCTCCTGGATGTCCTCCTCGATGTTCTCCTTGACCTCCTGGGCCCTGACGCCGTCAGGGTTGATGGAGCTGGTGACGTAGTTCATCACCGTCTCGAGCTCCATGAAGTATGCGGTCTTCAAGAGCTCGACGATGGCCTCGCGCTTCTCGGTCAGGGCCTCCGAGAGGATGCCCTGGCTTCCCCGGTTGGTTTCCACGGAACATGACCTCCTGTTGAGAGTCTTCGTTACTCCTCTTGTAACTTACCCCGGCGCACCCCGCATAAACGTGAAAACGGGGACAGGCAGCGAGGTTTTGAGGGCACAGGCTTCAGGTTCCGGGCTCTAGGTTCGGAGGCGACCTGAAGCCTGTAGCCCGATGCCTTCCCTAGGCGGGCGCCCCCTCCCTGAAGCTTTTCGGCCTGTAGCGCTCGATGTAGCGGCGGAAGTTCTCGACCTCTTCCCTCGCCCGATCCTCGGTCCAGCCGAGGTGCTCGACGGCCACCTTCGCGGCGGCCTCGTCAACGTCGAGGGCCACGTTCGGGCCGAGCCCGACCATCGTGCGCCGTAGCAGGGCGTCGGCCAGGGTCTCGGCCATCTCCCGCCTGAAGGCGTAGAGGACCTCGCAGCCCATCAGGCCCGTCTCGACGGCCGGGTCGGGGGAGAGCGAGACGCGCAGGGACGGGTCGTCGCCGGCCTCCACGAGCACCTCGGGGGCGCGGGCGCCGTAGAGCCTGAGCAGCCGCTCGGAGAGCTCGTCGGTGAGGCCGCTGGTCGCCTTGAAGTCCGCGGCGAAGGCGGCGAAATCCGCCACGGCCCCGCCCGGCAGGGAGACCCGGTCCGTCGCGCAGGGAGGCGCGTCCTGGCCGAGCTTCTTGTAGGCGACGTCCACCGTCTGGCGGGCCAGGTTGCGGTAGGTGGTGAGCTTGCCGCCGACGATGGAGACGAGGCCTTCGGCCTTCGGCCCCGCGCCCGCGACCGTGAGCTTGCCGCCCGCTACCGAGCGGCCCGTGGCGTGGTCGTAGACGACGTGGCTGCGCGTGATCGAGCTCTCCGAACCCTCAGGCTTGAACGGGAGAGGCCTGACGCCCGAGTAGGTGAAGAGCACGTCCTCGCGGGAGAGGTTCGCCGTAGGCACTACGGCGTTCGTCTCTGCTATGAGGTAGTCCATCTCCTCGTCGTCTGCGGAGACGTGGTCGAGGTCTTCCCTGTAGCGGAAGTCGGTGGTGCCTATCAGGTAGCGGCCGTTCCACGGCACTATAAAGTAAGGCCGGCCGTCCCTGCGGGCCTCGACGTAGAGGGCGTCGGACGGGGCGCCGGGGAAGGGGTCGACGATCAGGTGCGAGCCCTTGGTCCCCCCGATCATCTTCCCCTCGTCCTCCTTGCTCTCTTCGGGGTCCATCCCGAACGTGCCGGCCCCGGCGAGCACCCGGTCGACCCACGGCCCCGCCACGTTGATCGTGACGGCCGAGTGGGCCTTGTACACCCCCCCGTTCAGCTTGTCCTCGAACTCCACGCCCGCCACGTGGGGCAGGCCGCCATTCTGCGCCTCCTCAAAGATGAGGCGCTTCACCTCGGCGTGGGTGACGACCGTCGCGCCGTGCTCTCGGGCGCTTATGGCGTTCTCGACGGCGACGCGCTCGGCGTACTCGACCTGGGCGTCGTAGTAGGTGGCGGCGCCGAGGAGCCCCTCCGGGTTGAGGCCTGGGTAGCGCTCTAGGGCCTCCTCGCGGGAGAGCATCTTGTGGTTCGGGACGGACTTGTCGAAGGAGAGGGCGTCGTAGCCGATCATGCCGAGCCGTATCAGGCCCGGGCCGCGCTTGCTCCGCTCGTAGATCGGGACGACGAACCGCAAGGGCTTCACGAGGTGGGGCGCTATGCGCAGGAGCTTCTCGCGCTCGGCGAGGGACTCGCGCACGAGGTGGACCTCGTAGTGCTCGAGGTAGCGGAGGCCGCCGTGGATCAGGCGGGTCGACCACTGGGTAGTCCCGTCCGAGATGTCGCCCTTGTCGAGCAGCAGGACCTTCAGGCCGCGCATGGCGGCGTCGCGGGCGATGCCGGCGCCGTTGATGCCGGCCCCGATCACGACGAGGTCGAACGGGTAGTCGCCTATGTCCTTCGGGATCTGGCGGGTCATGGTGCCTCCCTCTCTCTAGGGCCGCGGGTCTGCGGTTTGTATCTCATCCGGACGGGCTTTGATGTGTGCGGGTTCCTGGAGGACCCTGCGGTCGCGTCCAGCCTCCGGGCCTCTGCCGCCTGCTCCCCGGTCATGCCGGGCCCCGTCTCCGAACCCTTAGCCGTTCCCGACGCCAATCCCTTCTCCTCCGATCGGGTCCCTGAAAATCTACGCCGCGGGCCCCCAAACGTTTCTTAGTGGATCTTGGGCTCCGTGCGGGCCTCCATCGCCGCCTCCACGCACTCGTCCGCGTCGGAGCCCGCCGAAGCGGAGACCCCGGCGGAGAACGCCCCCTCGACGAACGGCGCGTCCACGAGCCTCACCCGGGCGCGGTCCTCCTCGGAGAGCATCTCGAGCACCGTCTCGGCCGAGAGGACCGCGCTGCCGAGGTCCATGAAGACGAGGACCTCGCCGGCGCCGAGATCCTTTATGGCGGCCTCGATCCTCTCCGGGTCCGTGCCGAAGCCGCCATCGGAGTCGCCCCCGACGGCCGAGATCTCGACCTCCCCGGCCATCTGGCGCACGAGGTCGGCTGTGCCCTCGGCGATCTTGGGGCTGTGCGAGACGAGCACGAGGCCGACCATCAGCCTGACCCTTCGAGCGAGCGGGCGGCGGCGTCGAGGAGCAACTGCGTCGAGGTCGCCCCGGGGTCCCTGTGGCCCTCGGCCCTGGCGCCGAGGTAGCTCGCCCGACCCTTCCTCGCCGTGAGCGGCACCGTCGACTCCGCCCCCTCCTCCGCCGCCTCGGCCGCCGCCCGGAAGACCGAGGCAACCGTCGCGTCTGGGGAACCGGCCGCCTCCTTCGCGGCCTCGACGGCAGGCTCGAGCGCGTCCACGATAGTCTTGTCCCCCGCCTCGGCCTTGCCCCGCTGCTTTACGCCCCCTAGCGCCGCCTCGAGCGCCCCGGCCGCGTCTTGCGGGGAGACCTCCTCCCCGGAGAGCGCCGTCGAGGCGCGGAGGAAGGCGGTGCCGTAGAGGGGGCCCGCGGCGCCGCCGACCTTGCCTATGAGCGCCATCGAGACGGCCTTGAGGACGTCCGCAGGGACCGCCGGATCTTCGCCTTCGAGCCGCTCGAGGGCGGCGGCGAACCCGCGGCGCATGTTGTTGCCGTGGTCGCCGTCGCCTATCTCCGAGTCGAGCTTCGTCAGGTACTTGCGGTGCTCCTCCATCGCGGCGGCCATCTCCCGCACGATCCCAAGCGTCCTATCGGTCGCGCCCAAGGCGCCTCCTCTCGCATACTGCACGTACGGAACGGACCGCCTGCCCGCCCTCCTTTCCAGGGTACATCCGCGCCGGATCACCGCGCAACAGGCGCGTTCTGCCAAATGATGGGCGTTGCCAGGATGCACGCGCCGGAGCGGGCGAAGAAGGGGTGCACAAAGCCGCGAGGCGTCGCGGCATCCCCGGAGCAGTGTTGCCTGCGAAAGCGGGGGCGCGGTTCGCGCCCCCGAGAAAGTTCCGCCGGCCTCAGAAGCCCAGCAGGACGAAGAGGCCAGCGCCTATGATGCCGCCTATGATGGGGGCGACGATCGGGATCCAGGAGTACTCCCAGTCGCTCGAGCCCTTGCCCGATATGGGAAGGATGGCGTGGGCTATGCGCGGCCCGAGATCGCGGGCCGGGTTGATGGCGTAGCCGGTCGGGCCGCCAAGAGAGAGGCCGATACCGAGCACCAGGAGCCCCACGAGCAGCGGGTTGAGGCCGCTGGCGATGACGCCCGAGAGGTCGCCGCCGACCGCGCCGGCGTTCGCGCTGATGCCGAGCACGCCGAAGAGGAGGACGGCGGTGCCGATGATCTCGGTGATGATGTTGGGCACGGTTGCCCTGTACGCCGGCGCGGTGCTGAAGACGCCGAGCTTGAGACCGGCGTCCTCGGTCGGCCCCCAGTGCGGCAGGTAGGCGAGCCACACGATGATGGCGCCGACGAAGGCCCCGAAGATCTGGGCGATGATGTAGCCGGGCACCATGGCCCAATCGAACTGCCCGGTCGCCGCAAGACCTATGGTGACGGCGGGGTTTATGTGGGCGCCGCTGATCCGCCCGACGCAGTAGACGGCCACGGCGACCGCCATCGCCCAGCCGAAGGTTATGACGATCCAGCCCGAGTTCTCGCCCTTCGAGTTCTTGAGCAGCACGTTGGCGACTACCCCGTCGCCGAGGATGATGAGGATCATGGTGCCGACGAACTCGGCCAAATATGCTTGCATTCGGTCCCCCCCTTTCTTAGAACGGTCGTCCGGCCGCAACGTCGCAGGGTGCTGCGAGGTAGCCCTTCATCTCCTCGTCGAGCTTGAGCAGCGTTATCGAGAAGCCGGCCATCTCGAGCGAGGTCATGTAGTCCCCGACGTAGGGCATCCGCCACACGTTGACGCCCTCGTCCTTTAGCCTGTCGGCGACGCGGGCGTAGGCGACGTAGAGCTCCATGAGCGGGGTGCCGCCCATGCCGTTGACCATCACGGCGACCTCTGAGCCCGAGTAGTCTACGGAGTCGCCGAGTATCTTGTCTAGCATCTGGTCCACGATGCTGTCTGCGGGCTCGACCTTCTTTCTCTCCGTGCCTGGCTCGCCGTGGATGCCTATGCCTATCTCCATCTCGTCGTCGGCGATCTGGAAGATGGGCTCCCCGCTCTCGGGCGGGGTGCAGCTCGTGAGCGCCATCCCCATCGAGCGTACGTTCCCGTTGACCCTCTCGGCCAGCTCCTTTATTCCCGCGAGGTCCTTGCCGTCGTCGGCGGCGGCGCCGCAGATCTTGTGCACGAAGATGGTGCCCGCGATCCCGCGCCGCCCGCTCGTGAACGTCGAGTCCTCGACGGCGACGTCGTCGTTGGTTACGACGTAGTCGGTCTGGATGCCCTCGGCCTCGGCCAACTCTCCGGCCATCTCGAAGTTGAGGACGTCGCCCGTGTAGTTCTTGACTACGTAGAAGACGCCGGCCCCGCCGTCGACGGCCTTGGTTGCCTCGAGCATCTGGTCCGGGGTCGGGCTTGTGAACACGGAGCCGGCGCAGGCGGCGTCGAGCATGCCGGGGCCGACGTAGCCGCCGTGGGTCGGCTCGTGGCCTGAGCCGCCGCCGGAGACGAGGGCTACCTTGCCCCGCACGGGGGCGTCGGCCCTGAGGACGACGCCGTTGTCGGGGAGCAGGCGGAGCATGCCGCCGTGGGCGAGCTCCATGCCCCGGAGCATCTCCTCGACCACCCGCTCCGGGGCGTTGATGAGCTTCTTCATCATCTTCCTTTCGGGCCTCTCTCTAGGCCAGCGGGGACTCGACGGCTTCCTTGGCCCAGTCCTTGGAGCGGGCGACGGCCTCCTGCCACCTGCCGTAGAGGCGCTCGCGCTCCTCCTCGCCCATCTGCGGTTCGTAGCGGCGCCTGAGGCGCCACCGGGTCTTGAGCTCGTCCTGGTCCTGCCAGAAGCCCGTGGCGAGCCCGGCGAGGTAGGCGGCCCCGAGAGCCGTGGTCTCGAGGGTCTCGGGCACCTCCACGGGGATGCCGAGGATGTCCGCCTGGAACTGCATCATCCAGCGGTTGGAGGCGGCCCCGCCGTCGGCCTTGAAGGTCGGGATCTTCTCCCCAGAGTCGGCCTGCATGGCCTCGACGGCGTCGCGGGTCTGGTAGCACATCGCCTCGAGCGCAGCCCGCGCGAGATGGGCCCTGGTCGAGCCGCGCGTGAGCCCCACGATGGTGCCCCTGGCGTAAGAGTCCCAGTGCGGGGCCCCGAGCCCCACGAGCCCGGGCACGAAGTACACGTCGTCGTTTGAGTCGAGGCTGCGCGCGAGCTCCTCCGTCTCCTCGGCGCTCTTGATGATGCCCAGACCGTCGCGGAGCCACTGGACCGCGGCGCCCGTGATGAAGATGGCGCCCTCGAGGGCGTACTCTACGGGCTTGTCGCCTATGCCCCAGGCGATCGTGGTGAGCATCTGGCGCTCGCTCTTTATGGGGTCGGTGCCGGTGTTCATGAGGGCGAAGGAGCCCGTCCCGTAGGTGTTCTTGGTGAGGCCCTTCTCGAAGGCTACCTCGCCGAAGAGGGCGGCCTGCTGGTCGCCCGCGACCCCAGCCACGGGGACCTCGGCGCCGAAGACGTCGGCGTCGGTGTTGCCGTAGACGAAGGACGAAGGCCTGACCTCGGGGAGCATCTCGCGGGGGGCGCCGAGCATCTCGAGCAGTTCGTCGTCCCACTGAAGGTCGAAGATGTTGTACATGAGGGTGCGGGAGGCGTTCGTGTAGTCCGTGACGTGGGCCCGGCCGCCGGTGAGCTTGTAGATCAGCCACGTGTCTATGGTGCCGAAGGCGATCTCGCCGTTGCTCGCCCTCTCTCTGAGACCCTCCTGGTTGTCCAGGAGCCACTTCACCTTCGAGCCGGAGAAGTACGCGTCGATGACGAGGCCGGTCTTGTTGGCGACCATGTCGCCGTAGCCCTGCTCGGCGAGCTCGGTGCAGATCTGGGCCCCGCGCCTGTCCTGCCAGACTATGGCGTTGTGGACGGGCTCCCCGGTGTTCCTGTCCCACATTACGACGGTCTCGCGCTGGTTGGTGATCCCGATGGAGTCGATGTCCCCCGCGGAGACCCCGGCGTCTTCCAACGCCTGGCGCATGACCCCGAGGGTTACGTCCCAGATCTCGTTCGCGTCGTGCTCGACCCACCCCGGCCTTGGGTAGTGCTGGGTGAACTCCTGCTGCGCCTCACCCACCGTCGCGGAATCGTGGTTGAAAACTATCGCCCGACTGGACGTCGTACCCTGGTCTATGGCCAGTACGTAATCTCCTGCCATCGCACTCTCCTCTTCCCGTTCTACCCCACGACGAACCCCCGCTTAAAAGCGTCAGCTAGGCCAACCTCCACCTCCTATCCACGCTTCTAAAAGGCAGGCGTAACCGCAAATTAGACTTTCTCCTCTCCACCACCATGCATCTTGGCTATCTTTTGCCATTGCGAGCGTAACGGAGCCGCACACCCGCGTCAAGAAACGCCGCCTCTTCGGCCCGACGCTATACTCATCCGCGCTGGATTGGTGCGGACGCATGGGGCCGACGCGGTGCCGATTAAGGCGGGCCCGAACCGTTGGACGGGTTGAAGCCGCGGGACGAAGCGGGGCGGATGCCGGTCGCATGCTGACCCGCCGGGCGCGCCGGAAGACGGGTCACGACCCGGGAAGTTGGGAAGTCCTTTGTTGCAGCTCGTGTCGATAATCGGGGCGCTCGCCGTGCTCGGGGCGTTCGCGGCCGACCAGTTCGGCTGGGTCGACCCGGGACGGCTGTCCTACGCGCTGGCGAACTTCGTCGGGGCCGGCATCCTTACGGCCGTCGCCGTCGTGGAGGGGCAGGCGGGGTTCGTTTTGCTTCAGGGGGCGTGGTCGCTCGTCAGCCTGTGGGGCGCCCTCGTCATCCTGCGCGGCAGGCGCGGGCCGCAGGCCCGGGGGGAGTAGGAAGCCCTTGTTGCAGGCGATCTCGGTCGTTGGCGCGGTGGCCATACTCGCCGCCTACGCCGCGAACCAGCTCGGCAGGGTCGATCTGGACAACCTCCCCTACCAACTCGCGAACCTCGTCGGGTCCGCGATCCTTACCGTTGTCGCCGTGATCGAGGTCCAGCTCGGCTTCATCTTGCTCGAGGGTGTGTGGGCGCTGGTGAGCCTGCGCTCGGTTGTGAAGATACTGCGCGGGAACCCGCCGCGCCGGGCGGAACGCCCATGAGGCTCCCCGAGCGGTCGTCGCCCCGGTCTGCTAGCGTATCCACCGTCGACCTGCGGCCCCCTGCCGCCGGTCCCACGGAAGGCGCAAGCCGATAGCCGAAAGCTGGCCGCCCAGATGCAAACCATCCTCAACAGCGCGCTGCCGTTCTTCGCCCTGATCTTCTGCGGCTACGCCGCCGGGCGCCTGGACCTGCTCACCGCGACGGCCGCCGCGGGCGTGAACACGTTCGTCTTCTATTTCGCCCTGCCCGCGTTCCTGTTCTCCCTTATGTCCTCCTCCCCCATCGCGGAGGTCCTGAACCTGCCTTTTATCGGGGCCTACGTCCTGGCGAGCCTAGCCGTCTTCGGCCTCGCGTTCACGGGAGGACGGCTCCTCTTCGACGTGGGCCTCGGGGAGGCCGCGATCCAGGGCCTCGCCGCCGTCCTCCCGAACACGGGCTACATGGGCATCCCGCTCGCGATCGCCGTCTTCGGCCGGGAGGCTGCGGTCCCCCTGGTCGTCGGCCTCACGCTGGACGGCGTGCTGCTCATCCCTCTGGGTATCCTGCTCATCGAGTCGGGCAAGGGCCGCGGCGAGGGACCGCTCCGCACCGTCCTCGCCACCTTCCCGACCCTGGTCCGCAACCCGCTTATAGTCTCGATCTTCGCCGGGCTGGCCGCCTCCGCGGTCGGCCTGTCGCCCCCCACGCCCGTCAACAACTTCCTGGACCTTCTCGGTGCCGCGGCCGGCCCGTGCGCCCTGTTCGCCCTCGGCGCCACGCTCGCCAGTCGCTCCGTGGCCGGGGGCGCGGCCGAGATCGGCTACATGACAGCCCTCAAGCTCTTCGTCCACCCCGCAGCCCTCCTCCTGACCACGGCCGTGATCTTCGACGTCGACCCGCTCTGGACCTCCGCCGCCCTCCTCGGCGCCTCCCTGCCCATCGCCGCCAACGTCTTTATCGTCGCCCGCCAGTACGACGTCTACGTCACCCGCGCCTCCGGCGCCGTCCTGATCTCGACGGCCGTCTCGATGGCGACGGTCTCGACGCTGCTCCTCGTCCTCGCCTGACCCCGCGGACGCGCCCCACCACCCGCCAGGATGCCCGTACTTCCGTACAGGCCAAAGACCGTACTTTGGCCCGTCGGCG
>DATFPF010000099.1:0-20319 GCA_035264945.1 Rubrobacter sp. | reverse complement strand
CGATCGAGTGGCTCGAAAACTTCGTCAAGAACGCCAAGTCGGCCGTCCTCGTCGTCTCCCACGACCGCTACTTCCTCGACGCGGTGGCGGGTTCGATCCTGGAACTCGACGAGGGCAAACTGGTGCGCTACCCCGGCAACTACACGAAGTACGTCGCCGAAAAGAGGGCGCGCAACGAGCAACTCGCGCGCAGGGCCAAGGCCAACGCCGAACGCCGCGAGCAGCTCGAGCGCTTTATCGAGAAGAACCGCGCGAAGGCGTCCAAGGCGAAGCAGGCCAAGAGCAAGCAGCGGCTCCTGGACCGGATGGAGAAGATACAAGACCCGAAGAACGCCAAACGCAACGTGCAGGTGGACCTCGGCGGCGAGACCGCGCGCGCCGGCCGCGTCGTCCTGGAGATGGAGAACGTCTCCTACGGCCACGACGACGCCCAGGCGCCGCTCCTCTCCGACCTCGACCTCGTCGTGGAGCGCGGGGAGCGGGTCGCGCTCCTCGGCCCCAACGGGACGGGGAAGAGCACCATCATGCGCCTCGCGACCGGAGAGCTGCAACCGCAAGACGGCGCGCTCCGCCTCGGCCACAACGTCGCCCCCGCCTACCAGGACCAGCAGCTCGCCCGCCTCGACGGCGACAAGTCCGTCTTGGAGGAGGCGATGGACGCCACGGGCCTCGACCCGGCGGACGCAAGGGAACTCCTCGGCGCCTTCCTGTTCTCCGGCGAAGACGTCTTCAAGAAGGTCTCCGCCCTCTCGGGCGGCGAAAAGAACCGGCTGTCGCTCGCGGAGATAGTGGTGAGCGGGGCGAACCTGCTCCTCCTGGACGAGCCGACGAACAACCTGGACATCCCCGCCCGCGAGGCTCTGGAAGACGCCCTCCTCGACTACCGGGGCACGCTGTTCTTCATCTCCCACGACCGCTACTTCCTGCGCAAGCTCGCCACCCGCGTCGTCGAGCTCGAGGGCAAGAAGATCTCCAACTACCTCGGCGGCTACGACTACTACCGCGCCCACCGCCGCCTGGACGTGAAGGAGGGCGGCGGACGTCGCGCGCCGCGGCGCAGGGTCCGGCCCGGCCTGGACCGGCGCCAGAACATAGTCGCCACGCGCCTGGTCGCGGTGGAGGGCGAGATCGACGCAACCGAACGCCGCGTCGCCCGGCTCGAAAAGGAGCTCGCCACCTCCTCCCTCTACTCCGACGGCGAGAAATCCCGCAAGGTAGTCACCGAGCACCGCCAGCTCAAGGGCATCCTCGACGGCCTCTACGAGGACTGGAGCGAGCTCATGCAAGAGGCGGAAGAGGTAGATCTGTAAGGCTACAGGTCTCAGGCATCGGGAAAAACAAAGAGCCAGCCGACGGCTGATCGTCGGCAATCCGGGAAAGTAGAAGACCCGGGCGTGACCCCGGGTCTCTGTGGTCGGGACGAGAGGATTCGAACCTCCGACCTCCTCGTCCCGAACGAGGCGCGCTACCAGGCTGCGCTACGTCCCGACTGAGTGATGAATTATAGCAGTCGGCTATCAGCTTTCAGCCTTCAGCGAGAAATTGTTGCCGCAACCCGTCGCCGGAAAGCGCAGAGAAGCTGACGGCCGAAAGCGAAGGCGAAGCGGGCTGACTAGCTGACGGCTATAAACGCCTTGTCCCTGCCCGCGTACAGCTCAAGGGAGCTTGCTATCGCCTCGGCGACGGCGGCGGGGTAGTAGGGGTCGGTGGCGAGGTCGAGCTCTTTGGGGTGGGTGAGGTGGAGGGGTTCGAGGACCACGGCGGGGATGTTGGTCTCGCGCAGGATCTCGTACGAGCGGCCGAACTCGCCGATGTCGCAGGTCTCGAGCGTCCGGCTGACGCCGCGTTGGACGTAGGTGGCGGCCATCTGGCCCCGGTGGGAGCGGTAGCCGAGTCGCTCGAAGTAGTAGGAGGCGGTGCCGCAGGCCGACGGGGTGTGGTGGGCCGCGTGGTGGACGGAGACGATCATCTTCGCCCCCGAGGAGTTGGCGAGAAAGGCCCGGTCCGCCGCGGAGACCTCCTCGTCCTCGCTCCTGGTCAGCAGGATCTCCCTGGCCGGCAGGATCTGGGCCAGCTCGTGCGCCACGGCGAGGTTGATGTCGGCCTCCGAGAGGCCCTCCTTCGTAACGTGCCCCCTGTCCCTGCCGCCGTGGGCGGCGTCCACCACTATGGTGCCGGAGAAGAGGTCCTCGGGGAAGTAGCCCCCGCTCTTGTCCGGTAGCTGGTGGGTGCCAAGGGTCTGGGCGGCGTAGGTGTTGAGGGTCTTGAAGACGGCGGCGTCCACTACCCCATCGTCCTGGAGGCCCGCGTTCTTCTGGAAGTCGCGCACGGCGCGGGCCGCGCGGGCGTCGAAGAGGCCGTTCACCGAGCCGGGGTCGAAGCCGAGGTCGTTGAGCATCCGCTGGAGCTCGGCGACGTCGGTGCCGCGGAAAGGTGGCTGGCGCAGGTAGAGGAGGCGACCGCCGGGGCGGTAGCCCGCCTCGACGACCTCGCGCCAGGTGATCGGGCCGACCAGCCCGTCGGCCAGGAGGCCCAAAGATCGCTGGAAGTCCCTCACGGCCAGCTCCGTCCTCTCGCGGAAGACGCCGTCGATGCCGCGGTTGCCTAAAGAGAAGCCCAAGGACTGCAGGCGGGTCTGGAGGTCGACGACCTCCCGTCCCCTATCTCCCCTCCGCAGCGTCAGCGCGTGCTGGACCGTTCTACCTTTCGTCCCGGAAAAGCGGCCAAAGCCAGGGCCAAAGCCGGGGCGCCGGGCATCCTCTCGGAACCCGGCGCCCCATGAGACCTATGGCCCTCTGGCTGGCTAGTTCTCGACGATGCCGAGGATGTCGTCGGCGTCGAGGATCATGTAGTCGTCGCCTTCGAGGTTGATCTCGGTGCCCGAGTACTTGGCGAAGACGATGACGTCGCCCTCGCTGACCTGGATACCGTCCTCGAACTGCCCGACCGCGACTACCTCGGCCGTCTGCGGCTTCTCTTTGGCGGTGTCGGGCAGGACGATGCCGGAAGCCGTCGTCTCCTCGCGCTCGACGATGCGGACCAGCGCCCGCTCACCCAGGGGTTTGAACTTCATACGCGTACCTCCTCGCTCTCTGTGAACCACGCCCGAAGGACTACCGGCTGCGCCGGGGTCCGCGGGCCTCTCGCGCCAGGGATTCTAACCGTGGGGCCCCACGCTTACAATCGGGGGCCTTGGGTATCTCCTACAGGCCCAGCCGCGCCGAGAGCTGGGGCTTCGGCAGCGCGCCCACGGCCTGCTCCCTGACCTCGCCGCCCTCGAAGCGCGCGATGGTGGGTATGCTGGAGATGCTGTAGCTCATGGCCGTCTGCGGGTTGTCGTCCACGTTCAGCTTCACGAACTGGACGTCGTCGCGCTCCTCGCTCATCTCCTCGAGGATCGGCGAGATCCGCTTGCACGGCCCGCACCACGGCGCCCAGAAATCCACTATGACCGGCCTCTCGGACCGCAGAACGTCGCTCTCGAAAGAGGCGTCCGTTACCTCGGCAACCGCCATGCTCTCGTACCTCCATCTCGCTTTAAGCGCTTCTCGACCCGGCCAGTTTATCAGCTTTCGGCGGTCAGCTATCAGCCTTCAGCCAGGGCCAGGGGAAGCGCCTCTCCGCGCCGAATACGTACCGCTGTCCAACCGGTGAGACGCAGTAACGTCAGCCGACAGAACCGTTCTCAACGGCACGAGAAGCTGATCGCCGAAAGCCGACAGCTAGAAGCTAATAGCTTCCCTGGAGGGTGCGATCTAGCAGGTCAACCTGCACGGCTTCGGCGAGCTCTTCGGCCCGGCGGGCCTCGAAGTGGCCGGCGCCTAAAGTTTCGGCGTTGGCGGCGGCGCAGCCGGCGGCGAGGCGGATGGCTTCCACGGGCGGTAGGTTCCGGTGCAGGAGGCCGGCGAGCAGACCCGCGAGGTACGCGTCGCCGCTGCCGATGGTCGAGACCGACTCTATGTTGGGGGCGAGGGCCGAGACGATGCCGCCTTCGGCGGTCAGGTAGGAGCGGCCGTCGGGGGATGTGACGCAGGCGTCGGCGGCGCCGAGCTCGACGAGCCGGGAGAGCCCGAGGGGGAAGTCGGCCTCCTCTATAAAGTCGAAGCCCGCCACGCTCTCGGCCTCGTTCTGGTTCGGGCTGACGAGCGAGGGGTCGGCCTTGAGCGCCGCCCGCAGGGTGGATGGCGGGGAGTCGACCACGGTGTACAGCCCGCGCTCGCGCGCCCGGCGGACGAGGCCGACGAGGTAGCTCTCCTCCATGTTCGGCGGGACGCTGCCGGCGAAGACCACGGCCGTCGCGTACTCCATAAGGTGTTCCAGGCGCCGGGAGAACTCCTGGGCCTCGGCCGGGCTCACGTCGGGGCCGTACTCGTTGATCTCCGTCTGGGAGCCTGTCATAGGGTCCACGATTGCCGTCGAGGTCCGGGAGTGGCCCTCTATCTCCACAAGATCGAAAGGTATGGCAGCGTCCGACAGGCCGTCCCTTATGGCGTCGCCGTTGCGGCCGCCGGCGAACCCGGCGGCAAGGACCGGCACGCCAAGGGTACGCAGCGAACGGGCGACGTTCATGCCCTTCCCGCCCGCGAGCGTCACGCTCTCGGGGGCCCTGTGGCGGTGCCCGAGCGTAAGGCTTGGGACGACCAGCGTCCGGGCGACGGCGGCGTTAAGGGTGACGGTCAGGATCATGACGTTCACCTTTCCCCTGCGGATTTTTCTACGCTATTACCCCGCCGACGGTATACCACACCCTCTCCCACAGCGAGGCCTCCTCGTAGCCCCTCCGGGCAACCAGCGGGCTCTCCCCGACGACCCTCCCGTCCACCCTCACGACGACCTCCCCGAGCCTCGTTCCCCGCCGCGCGGAGTCGGGCGGGTCCTTCATCACGGTTACCTCCCGCTCGACCTCGGGGCTCGCCTCGACCAGGCCCTCCACGTCCCTGGCTGCAACGAGGTCCACGCTCTCGTCCCGCCGGTACGGCACGTCGGCGCCCGCGTACTTCTCCCCCCCGACGACCAGGTCGACGCGGTCGTAGGCGGCGAAGGCGTGCTCGAAGGCCCGGACAGAGGCCGCGAAGCGGTCCTCGCCAGCGTCCAGGATCACGCACACGTACCCCTCGTCGCCGCTCGCGGCCGAAGAGACCAGGCTCTCCCCCGCCGCCGGCGTGGTCCCCGTCTTCACGCCGGTGGCGGGCGGATAGGAGAAGAGAAGCTCGTTTGTGTTGGTAAGGGGGATCTCGCGGTAAGGCGTCGCGATGGTCGCGTACCTGCTCGAAACGATCTCATGGAACTCCGGGTTCTGCATAGCGACCCTCGTCATCGTCGCAAGGTCTCTTGCGCTGGTGTGGTGGCCGGGGGCGTCGAAGCCGACGGGGTTCTCGAAGCTCGTATCCTCGAGGCCCATCTCCTCGGCCCTCTCGTTCATCATCCCTACGAACCTCTCCACGCTCCCGTCGCCGACCTGCTCGGCCAGGGCATAGGCGGCGTCGTCGCCGGAGGAGATCAAGGACGCCATAAGGAGATCCCTGGCGCTGAGCCTGTCCCCAGGCAGGAGGCCGACGTTGCTGTAGGCCGGGACCGCGAAGGCGGCGGCCTCCTCCGAGACTGTTACCTCCTCGTCGAGGTCCGTCTCAAGGGCGACGAGGGCGCCCATGATCTTGGTGGTCGAGGCCATCGGCAACTCCTCGGACGCCCCGTTCCCGGCCAGGTACTCGCCCGTCTTCAGATCCGTCACGGCCCACGCCCGGGCCGAGACCTCCAGCGCCGGCACCTCCTTGGCGCCATCATCCTGCGCCCAGGCGGGTTCGAAGCCACAGCAGAGGGCCGCCAGGGAGAGCGCGGCGACAAGGGCCGCGCGCCGGATGTGCATAGATTTTGGCACGGGTGGTTAGAGGCTACGACGATCCGGCCCGCACGACAAGGGTGTCCCAACCGGATACAATCTTTGCGTCGTGCGTCCCCCGATCCCCGCCCAGGAACCCTCGTGAAGCGGCTGGCCGTCGTGGCCGTGCTGGTGCTCGTCCTTGCCCTGGTCTACCGCTCCTTCGGGGACGCGGAGACGGGGACGGGCAACCTTACGCTCGCGGCGCCCGAGCCCAACATAGGCTCGTCGGTCAGCAACTTCACGGCCACGGACGTCGAGGGCAACCGCTTCGAGCTCTCCGACGAGGGAGTCTACGTGCTCGCCTTCTGGAGCCCCCTGAACCAGAACTCCAACAGGGCGAGGCCCGGTTTCGTCAAGGTGGCCCGGGAGTACGGCGGGGAGGCCTCCTTCGCCGTCATCTACGTCAACGGCGCCCGGGAGGACAGGGACGCGCCCTACGACCGCCTCTACGATCCCACGGGCAGGCTCGCCTCCCGCTACAACGTCAAGCGGGTGCCGCGGCTCTTCGTGGTCCGCGACGGCGTCGTCTCGTGGGCGCTGGACGAGTACTACGACGGCTACGAGGACGACCTCGGGCAGAAGATCGAAGAGGCCATAACGGCCGACGCCGAGGACCGCCAGACGGCCCTGGGCGAGGACTAGCGGCCCCGCAAGCGCCGCCGGAGAGGAGAACATGACAAGGGAAACCGTAGTGCAACTCATAGGCGTAATCGTGGCGATAGCGACGGTCCTGGTGACGGTCGTCTCCGTCGCGCACCTGTTCTAGCGGGCCGCGCAGCGGCCCGCGGCACGCTTCGGCCTGCGGCCTCCGCTCGTCAGCCCGGCGCTTCGCGCCTCTCAGCACGCCGTCCTGCGGGCGGCTTTCGGTTGTCAGCTTAGGGGTGGAGGGTCTCGGGGACGCCTGACGAGACGTCGGTGACGGGGCATGATTCGGGAGTTTTCCGTGTGGCAGGGGGCCATGCGGCCGAACCCCAAAGCAATTCGTCGGGCCCCCTAAACCCGGCACGTTCCCGAGGCCTGCAAAAGCTGACGGCTGGGTGCGGAGGCGAAGCCGGAGCGTGCTGACAAGCGGAGCCCGAAGGCCGAAGCGTGCTAGAAGCCGACGCCGGCGCGGAGGAGGTCTTCTTTTGCCGTCCGGGCTGCCTCCTCGGCTGCCTGGCGATAGTCGGCTGGTCCGGTCTCGTGGGCGTAGAGGATGTCGCGGCTGCTGTTTACGAGGACGCCGGAGCCGTTGGCGTCGAGTAAGGGGAGTACCTCCCCGGCGGCGCCGCCCTGGGCCCCGTAGCCGGGGCAGAGGAAGAGCGCGTCGGGCAGCAGCTCGCGCACGCGGCGTCCGACGGCGGGGTTCGTCGCCCCGACGACGGCGCCCGCGTCTAGGTGTTCCCCGTCCCGCCGGCCGAGGTCGGCGACGAGGCGGGCGGCGAGGTCGCGCAGCGGGGGGTCGGAGGCGCCCTGGAGGGCCCCCGCGGAAGGGTTGGAGGTGGCGACGAGGACGAAGACCCCGCCGCCGGCGTCCAGGCTTCGGGCCTCCTCCAGAAACGGTAGCACGGCGTCGGCGCCCATGAACGGGTTGACGGTAACGCAGGCGGCGCCGTAGAGACGGAGGTGGGCCTCGGCGTAGGCCGCGGCAACCGGGCCTATGTCGCCCCGCTTGACGTCAGCGATGACCGGCAGGCCGAGGTCGCGGGCGGCCGAGATCAGGGCCGCGTAGACCTCCATGCCCTCGGGCCCGAGGCGCTCGAAGAACGCCGCCTGCGGCTTTACCGCCGCCGCGTGGACCTCGACGGCCTCCAGGATGCCGAGGCAGAACTCGAGGGCGGCCCGCGGTTCCGGCAGCCCCCTCAGGTGCCCAGGGAACCGGGCGGGGACGGGGTCGAGGCCAACCACGAGCGGGCTCCCCTTGCGGCGGGCCGACGCCGAGAGCGCCCTCACGCGGGCGTCCTGGCACGAAAAAGGGCCGCCCGGCGGTTCGCCAGGCGGCCGCTGTTTCGGCTTGCGGAGGCTACTTTATGTGTTCCTTTAGGGCGTTGCCTGCGGTGAACTTCGGCACCTTGGAGGCTGGGATGTTTATGCGCTGCTTCGTCTGGGGGTTGATGCCCTGGCGGGCGTCGCGCTCCTGGACGTAGAACTTGCCGAAGCCCGTGATCTGGATCTGGTTGCCCGCCTTGAGCTCGGACTGGACCACCTCCGTAAAAGCCTCGAAAAACTTCTGGGCGTCGCTCTTCGAGGCGTTCGCCTCGTCGGCGATCTTCTCGATCAGCTGCGTCTTGTTCATGCTTCGCTCTGCCTCCGTTTTCCGCTTGCACTTCTTCCCCCAAAACTATTCGGGGGACTATACCAGAGGCTTTTTGCCGCCTCAATCCCTTTTTCCTACCCCCAATTCATGCATCTTAAGCAGGCTCGCGAAGGGAAACTCTTCGAGGCTCCCGCCGGGTACGTCCCGCCGGTCGAGCACCGCCACCACCCCGACGACGTCCACCCCGAGGGCGACGAGCTCCCTGGCCGCCCTGACGGCCTGGGCCCCCGTGGAGACCACGTCTTCTAGAAGGACTACCTTCTCGCCGTCCTCTACGGTGCCCTCCACGGCCCGGCCGGCGGACCCGCCGTGCTCCTTGGCTGCCTTGCGCACGATCACGTAAGGCAGCCCCGTCTGCAGCGCCGTCGCGACCACGAGCGGCACGGCCCCGAGCTCGACCCCGGCGAGCCGGTCGACGCCTGGCGGCAGCCTCTCCGACAGCTCCGCCGCTATGTCGCGCAGCAGGGCTGGCTCCGTCGAGAAGAGGTACTTGTCCACGTAGAAGGGGCTGCGCTTGCCGCTTGAGAGCACGAAGTCCCCCTCGAGCAGCGCAGCCTCCCGCACCCTGAAGGCAAGGTCAGGTGCCGGGCTCACCTGCGCCCCTCTCGCGGCGTTCCAGGTCCTCCAAGGCCTCGTCGAACGGGCCGAAATCCACGCCCGAGAGCAGGGAATCCGCCTCGCGGGACTCCTCCCCGGCCGCCTCCACGCTCGCCTCGATGCGGGCGTTGATCTCCCCGAGGACCCTCACGGCCTCGGCCAGGGTGTCGGCGAGCTCCTCGTCGGGCACGTCGCCCAGGGTGCCGGCGAGCCTCTCCAGCTCGTCAACCTTCACCCCGAGCTCCTCCATCTCCCTGCTCTTATCCTCCATTGGCCGGGGACTATACACCATCGTCTTCGCGGGATCGCCCCCCCGACGCGCGCCGCGTCGCGGCCCGGCCGAGGACTACGCCCAGGACCCCGATCAGGGCCATCGAGACCACGAAAGGCAGGAGCGCCCACACGACCAGCCCGAACCCGGCCCGCTGGAGCAGGATCGCGGCGACGAAGGCGACGGCCACGATGACCGGCACGACGGCCATCAAGATAAGGAGCAAGGTCCGCGGGTTCGTGCCCCCCATCCTACTTCGTCACCCGGTCGATGGCCTTGATGAGGTCTTTTACCATCTCCTCGGAGGCGCCGTCCCGCCCGGCCCGCTCCTCGACGAAGTCCTTGAGCAGCACGGTGTTTATGCGCCGGATGGCCGAGAAGATGGCGCTTGTCTGCTGGACTATGTCCGCGTAGGTGACGTCCCCCTCCTCTACCATCTTCTCCACGCCCCGCACGTGGCCCTCGACGCTCCGCAACCGGCGCACTACCTCGCTCTTCGTCCCTTCTTGCACCCGCCCCTACCTCCCGTTTTGCCCGATCTCCGCCAGCAACTCCTCGACGACCGTCGCGTCGTGGAACGGCACATCACCCTCGGGTAGGTGCTGCACCGTCTCGTGCCCCTTCCCCGCCACCACAACCACGTCACCGGGCCCCGCGGCGAGCAGCGCGCGCCGGATCGCCGCCCGCCGGTCGAGCTCCACCTCCGTCCGCGAGGGGTCGGCCCCGGCCGCGACCTCCCGCGCTATCTGCGCAGGGTCCTCCGTGTAGGCGTCGTCCGTGGTCACTATGCTGCGGTCCGCCAGCCGCGAGGCAACCCGCCCCATCCCGGGACGCTTGGCCCCGTCCCGGTCCCCCGCCGCCCCGAACACGCAGATGACGCGCCGCGACGCGACCCCCCGGGCGACCCGCAGCACCGCCTCCAGCCCGACGTCCGTGTGGGCGTAATCCACGACCACCTCGAACCCGAGGTCCCGCGCCGCGTCCACCCGCTCGAACCGGCCTGGCACCTGACCCATGCCCCGCACGGCCCGCCCCACCTCCCCCGGATCGACGCCCGTGGCGAGCGCGAGCCCCGCGGCCCCGGCGACGTTGAGCACGTTGTAAGGACCGAGCAGCGGGCTCCGAAGCTCGAGGGCCCCGCCCGCGTGCCGCAGGGAGAAGCGCGTCCCGTCGCCCGCGGCCTCCACGTCCTCGACCCTGTAGTCCGCGTCCTCGTTCCCTCCGAAGGTCATCACGCCTTCCACCTCCGAGGCGAGCCTGCGCCCCCAGGCGTCCTCGGCGTTGGCAAGCTTCGGCCCCTCAGTCCACAGGAACAGCTCGCGCTTGGCGGCGAAGTAATCTTCCATGGTGCCGTGGAGGTCCAGGTGGTCGCGGGTAAGGTTGGTAAAGAGCGCGCCGGCGAAGCGCGTGCCCGTCACCCGCTTCAGCGCGACGCCGTGCGAGGAGACCTCCATCACCACGTGCTCAACGCCGGCCCGCAGCATCTCGGCGAGCGTTTCCTGCACCTCGGGCGCCTCGGGCGTGGTCCGCACCGCGGGCCTGCGCCCCCCGGCCACGATGGTCTCGGCCGTGCCCATGAGGCCGCACCTCTCCTCGCCACGCGCCCCCGAGAGCACGGCGTGGAGCACGTACGAGGTGGTGGTCTTGCCGTTGGTCCCCGTGACGCCGTAGACGGCCAGCGCCCCGGACGGGTCCCCGTGGACGGCCCTTGCGAGCGCGGCGAGGGCGGCCCTCGCGTCCGGGACGACGGCGGTCGGCACGCCCTCCACGGGGCGCTCGGCGACGACGAGGGCGGCGCCCCGGCGCGCGGCCTCGGAGGCGAACATGGCGCCGTCGTGCCTGAAGCCCGGCACCGCTACGAACGCGAAGCCGGGGCGGACGGCCCGGGAGTCGTGCGTCGCGCCGGTGACGGTACGCGACCCAGGGGGAACTTCCACCCCCAAGACTCGCGAGAGGTTTGCCGGGTCGAGATCCACGCCGGCTAGTGTAGCAAGAGCGCCAGCGCGCCTACCCGCGGACGGGCGCTCCAGCCAGCGCAGGGGCGACAAAAAGATCGAAACAGCCCCGAAACATTGTCGAAACATAACGTTTGTTGTATACAAGCGGTCGCGAGGTAAGAGAAAACACAGGAAATAGGCGAAAACTTCGATGACGGTCAATATGTGGTGTGCTACCCTACGCGGGTTAATTTTCACGAGCAGTTAACAAACGCGCTCCCGGCGTCAAGAAGCGGCGATGGCAAACCGGCTACGAGAGGAGATCAATGGCGGTCCAGAACTCCATGATGCTGGCTGAGAGAACCGACGAGCTTTTGAATCGGGGGCGAAGTCAGGGGTTCCTCAGTGCGGAGGAAGTCGCCGGTCTCGTGCAGGAGGGGGATCTCTCGGCCACCGAGGTAGAGGAGTTCTACGCGGCGCTCGAGGAAGAGGAGATAACCCTCGTCTCGGGCGAGGTCGCCGAGGCGTCCAAGAACGGCGCGAAGCCCGCCACCGTGCAGGTCTCCGAGGCGCCCGCGGCCCAGATCGCCCACGCCGTCGCGACGGGCGACTCGATAAGGATGTACCTGGCCGAGATCGGGCGCGTGCCGCTCCTCAACCACGCCGACGAGATACGGCTTGCCAACGGCATAGCCCGCGGCTGCAAGAGGAGCAAGGACAGGCTCGTCGAGGCGAACCTGAGGCTCGTCGTCTCCATCGCCAAGAAGTACAGGAACCGCGGGGTCTCTTTCCTCGACCTGATCCAGGAAGGCAACCTCGGCCTGATACGGGCTGCGGAGAAGTTCGACCCTTCCAAGGGCTTTAAGTTCTCGACCTACGCGACGTGGTGGATCCGGCAGGCTATCACCCGCGCGATCGCCGACAAGGGCCGCACCATCCGCATCCCGGTGCACATGGTAGAGAAGGTAAACAAGTACCACCGCACGCACCGGCGCATGGTGCAGGGCCTCGGCCGCGAGCCCTCCGAGGAGGAGATAGCGTGCGAGCTCGGCGTCTTTGTCGAGGAGATTCAGAGGTTGCAGGAGATAAGCCAGAGGTCCATAAGCCTCGCCACCCCGGTTGGCGACGACGACTCCTCCGAGCTCGGCGACTTCCTCGAAGACGCGGGCTCCGTTACCCCGACGGACGCCGTCTCCGAGTCGCTGCTGAAGGCCCACCTGCGCGAGGCGCTCGACGAGCTGCCCGAGAGGGAGCGCCAGATCATCGAATTGAGGTTCGGGATGAAGGACGACAGGCCGCGCACGCTCGAAGAGGTCGGCCGCGAGTTCGACATTACGCGCGAGCGGGTGCGCCAGATCCAGATGAAGACCCTTAACCTCCTGCGCGAGCAGCGCCGCACCCAGAACCTGCGCGAGTACCTCCGCTAGCCGAAGAAGCTCGTCCTCGGCCCCCGGCCCCCCGCGACGAGGGGCCGGGGGCCGACACGTTTGTGCGGCGGGGTGGGGTCTTGCCGAGAACCGCCACGCAAAGCCCGGTAGACTTGACGGCATGAACGATTCTATCGAGGTACACGACTTTGCATGCGACATCGCCCGCCGGGCCGGGGAGCTCCAGCTCTCGCGCGCCGAGAACGTCGGGGAGATCGTCGAGAAGGCGCCCAAGGACGTGGTCACGGAGGTTGACCTCCTCTGCGAGAAGCTGATGGTGGACGCCATCAGGGAGCGCTACCCCGAGGACGCCATCCTGTCGGAGGAGCAGGGGGGCGAGATCTCCGCCACGGGACGGACCTGGCTGCTAGACCCCGTGGACGGGACGGCCAACTTCACCAAGGCGAACCCCATGTACTGCGCCTGCGTGGCCGTCCTCGAGGACGGCCGGGTAACCCACGCCGCCGTCGCCGCCCCCCGCATCGGGGACCTCTACCACGCGCGCCTCGGCGGCGGCGCCTTCAGGGAGACGAACGGGCAGACCGTCCCCATGCGCGTGAGCGAGACGGGTAGCCTGGAGTACTCCGTCGTCGGCGCCGACCTCTCGCTGCGCGGCTGGGGCCGCTCCCAGGAGCCGGGCCTGCAGAAGGTCCTCTTCGACTCATGGCAGCTTAGGGCACTTGGCAGCGCGGGCATCAGGGGCGCGTGGCTCGCCGCCGGCTACCTCGACGTCTCCGTCGGCACCCGCAACACCGCCTGGGACTACGCCCCGACGGTCCTCCTCGTCTCAGAGGCCGGGGGACGGGCCACAGACCTCGACGGCTCCCCCTGGTCGGTGGACTCGAAGGGGCTCATCGCCACCAACGGCGCCGTCCACGACGAGGTGCTCGCAGCCCTCGCCGGAGGCTAGGTAGCGTCGGGTAGGAACCTCGGGGCACCGTAACTCGGGGCGCGTCTGCCGGTTCGGATCCCGGATACAGACCAGGTCGAGGGGATTTTCATGCCAGCCAGCAGGATGCACGCCGACGAGGTAGGCACCGACGCGTCTCTTGTGGGCCGGTTGCTCGCGGCGCAGTTCCCGCGGTGGGCGGGCCTCCCCGTCGAGCCGGTCCGTTCGGCCGGCACGGACAACGCCATCTACCGGCTGGGAGACGACATGGCCGTGCGGCTTCCCCGCATCCCCGGCGCCGTCGGGCAGGTGGAGAAGGAGCACCGCTGGCTTCCAAGGCTGGCCCCGCTGCTGCCGCTTGCCGTCCCCGCGCCGCTCGCGAAGGGGACACCCGGCGAGGGTTATCCCTGGTCCTGGTCCGTCTACCGGTGGCTCGAGGGCGAGGACGCGGCCCTCGGGTGCATCGCCGATCCGGTACAGGCGGCGAGGGAATTGGCGCGGTTCGTGGCAGCCCTGGGGTGGGTCGATACCGCGGGCGGGCCGCCCCCGGGGCCGCACAACTCTCTCCGCGGCGTGCCGCTGGCCGCGCGGGACGCCTCTACCCGGGCGGCGATCTCCTCCCTGGGCGACGCGCTCGACGCCGGCCGGGCGACCGCGGCGTGGGAGGCCGCTCTCCGGGCGCCGGCCTGGAGGGGTCCGCCCGTCTGGGTCCACGGTGACCTGCAGCCCGGGAACCTGCTCGTCGTGCGGGACCGGCTTGGCGCCGTCATAGATTTCGGGTGCCTGGGGGTGGGAGATCCCGCGTGCGACCTGATGGTCGCGTGGAACCTCCTCACCGCGGAGACCCGGGAGGCGTTCCGCGCGGCGCTGCGGGTAGACGACGCGACCTGGGCGCGGGGACGCGGCTGGGCGCTGTCCGTCGGGCTTATCGCCCTCCCCTACTACAGGAACACCAACCCCACGCTCGCAGGCATCTCCCGGCGCGCGATCGACGAGGTCCTAACCGATCACCGCACGTAACACGGGCCACGCCCCTAGAAATGCGCACCGTGGCCGCGCCAGGCCGGTGCGTCGGGGGCCTTGCGCGGGGCCCTCGATGACCGCGAAGGGATGCGGGTACGGGGGTGCTATTGTGGCAGGTCGGCCGCGGGCGACGCGGAGGCCGGCGCCGGGGAGGCCTGCTCAGGCCCATTCCGGGCGGGGAGATCCGGGCTCTGCCTACCCTCCGGCGTGTTCGTCCGGGCGCGGGGCCGCGCGGGCTCTCCCTCGAAGACCTGCCCGCCGTCCTCGAAGATGCCGAAGGCATCGCCTTCTTGCGCCGCGCCGGGGCCTTCGTCGGCCGGCCCGTTCGTGGGCTCCTCGTCCGTAGAATCACCGTCGGTAGAATCACCGTCCGTGGAGTCGTCGCCCGTGGTCTTCTCTTCCGGCGGCTCCGGCGGCGGCGGGGGTTTGACGTAGGTGCGGCCGTTGGTCTTGACCTCGAGGGCGAGGTCGGGGCTCGGGGTATCGAACTGCTGGACGGGGAACTTCTGGGCGGCGCCCTGCATGTAGAGGGACCAGATGTCCAGCGGGTAGTTCTCGCCGTTGATCTGCTCTAGCCCGTTTATGTTGACCATTGAGCGCCGCTCGTTCGGGTAGCCGACCCAGACGCTCGTCGAGAGCTGCGGCACGAAGCCTATAAACCACGCGTCGATAAACTCGTTGCTCGTGCCCGTCTTGCCTGCCGCCGGGCGGCCTATCTCGGCCTCGAGGTCGTGGTAGAAGCTGGCCGTGCCGTCCTCAACAACCCCGCGTAAAGAGCCCGTGACCACCGCCGCCTCGTCGCGGCTCAGGGCCTCCTCGCCCACCAGGCGGTGCTCCTCGACCGTCTGCTCCTCGCCGTCCTCCTCGCGGGTAACCTTCTGGACGAGGTAGGGCTCCATGTGGGTGCCGGCGTTGGCGAAGGTCGAGTAGGCAGAGGCCATCTCCAGCGGGGTAACCCCGATCCTGAGCCCCCCGATGGCGGTGGAGGGGTAGGCGTCGATCTCGCTCTCTATCCCGAGGTCGTGGGCCATGTCAACCACGTTCTGGAGGCCCAGGTCGAGCGCCAGCTGCACGAAGACCGTGTTGTCCGAGTCGGCCATAGCCTTCTCAAGGTCGATCGGCCCCCGCTCTATAAAGTCGTAGTTGTCTACCACGTACGGGTCTTCGCCTTCCCCCATCGGCACCTCCAGGTGCTCCGAGACGTACATGGTCTCGGGAGAGATGCCCTGGTCAACGGCCTCGGCGTAGACGAATGGCTTGAACGCGCTGCCCGACTGGCGGTGGGCCTCGGTCGCGAGGTTGAACTTGACCTGCCTGAAGTCCGAGCCGCCTACCATCGCCCTTACGGCGCCAGTCCCTGGGTCGACAGAGACGAGGGAGGCGGAAGGGTCCCCCGAGGCCGGGTCGACGATGGAATCAACCGCGTCGTCGGCCATCTTCTGCAGGACGGGGTCGAGGGTCGTGTAGATCTTCAGCCCCCCCTCGTAGAGGGCGTCGTCGCCGTACTCCTTGGCGAGCTCCTTGCGCACGGCGTTGAGGAAGTACTCGTTGTCGTTCTCGTACTCGACGCGGCCCCGGCTCAGGTCGAGGCCCGTCCCAACCGCCTCGTCGTGCTCTTTTTGGGTTACGTAGCCGTACTCGAGCATCCGGTCGAGTACGACGTCGCGCCGCTTTTTGGCTGTTTCGGGGTCGGCGAAGGGGTCGTAGACCCCGGGGAGGTTGATGATGCCGGCAAGGAGGGCGGATTCGGGGAGCGTGAGGTCCGCGGCCTTCTTGTTGAAGTAGGTCTTGGCGGCTGCCTCCGCGCCGTAGGCGTTCGCGCCGAAGTAGACGGTGTTGAGGTACTGCTCGAGGATCTCCTCCTTGGAGTGCTCCTTCTCGTACTGCCAGGCGAGCGACCCCTCGACGAACTTCCGCTGGAACGAGGGGATGTACCTGTCCTCCTGGGCGATGTACGTGTTCTTCATGAGTTGCTGGGTTATCGTCGAGCCGCCCTCCTGGATGGAGAGGGTCTTCGCGTTCTCGACGGCGGCGCGGCCGATGGCCTCGAAGTCGAGCCCCTTGTGCTCCTCGAAGCGGTGGTCCTCTATGGCGACGACGGCGTCGCGGAGCGTGGGGTCGATGTCTTCCAGGCCGACCACGAACCGGTTCTGGACGCCGTAGAGCTGCTCGACCACCTCGCCGTCGGCGTCGTAGACGGTGGAGGTCTGGGCCAGCTCCGTGGAGCGGTAGCTGTCGAGGTCGGGCATCTCGTCCGCAAGCGCCCCGTAGGTGTTGGCAGCACCGGCGAAGAGGGCTACGATGGCGAGGATCGCCGCCGCGCAGAGGAGCAAGAAGACGTTCCTGATCCTCTGCAGAGCTCTGCCACCGCCCCTGCGCGCCCGGCGCCGACGGCGTCCGATCCCGATCAGGTCGCCGTTCTGCATCGAGCGGCTATTATACAAAACGCCCGTCCGAGACCGGAAAAGGAGCCGACATCGCCCCCGTACACCTCCCGAGAGAAGACTTTCCGGCCCTAGCGGACAACGACTTCGCCTACCTGAACTCGGGCGCCAGCGGCCCGCCGCCCCGCCGCGTGATCGAGGCCATGCGCGAGGCGGACGACCTCTGCTCTGGCCCGGCCTACCTCGAGGGCGTCGGCCTCTTCTACCGGCAGGCCGAGGCCAACGCCCGCGCCCGCGAGGCCGCGGCCCGCCTCGTGAACGCCGGCCCGAACGACGTAGCCCTCACCCAGAACACGACCCACGGCATGAACCTCGGCGTCGCCGCCATCGACTGGCGCGAGGGGGACGAGGTGGTCTCGACCCTGACGGAGCACCCCGGCTGCCTGATGCCGCTGCACGCCGCCGGACGGCGCTTCGGGGTAAGGCTCAACCTCGTCCCGCCCCCGGTCACGGCGGAGAAGATCGAGGCCGCCCTCACCCCGCGCACCCGCCTCGTGGCCCTCTCCCACGTGGACTGGACGGACGGCCGGGTGCTGCCGCTCGCGCCTATCTGCGCCCTCGCCCGCGACCGCGGCATCCTGACGCTCGTGGACGGTGCCCAATCCGTCGGGAACATTCCCGTGGACGTTCCCGCCACGGGTGCTGACATGTACGCCTTTACCGGGCACAAGTGGGTGCTTGGACCCGAGGGCATGGGCGCGTTCTACGTAAGGCCCGGTCTCCCGGTCCACAGCCCGAACGTCGGCTACAAGTCGCTCTCGGACCCCGCCGACTTCGACAGGCACGGGGACTACGAGCTCCGCCCCGACGCCCGCCGCTTCGAGGCCTCCACCATGAGCGCCGCGCTCGCGGGCGGCTTCGCCGAGGCCGCGGACGCCACCGGCGAACGCGGGGAGGAGGGCTTCGCGGAGATACGGCGCCTGGCCGACCGGCTGATGGAAGGACTCTCGGGGTTGTCGCGCGTAACGTTGCGCTCGCCGCGGCCGGCAGGGAGCGGGCTCGTGAGCTTCGAGATCGAGGGCGTCGAGGCGAGGGACGCGGCCGAGCGGCTGCTCCGCCAGAGGTTCGTCGTGCGTTTCGTCCCGGCCGAGAGGCCCTACATCAGGGCAAGCACCCACCTCTTCAACACGGAGGAGGAGCTGGAGACGCTTGCGAGGGCCGTCGAGGGTCTCTAGCCGGCCGGCTAGAGCTCGTCGCCCAAGAGAACGTCCACCGCGGCGTCGATGTCCGGAACCAGGTGGTCGGGTTCGGCCTCGCGCAGGGTGTCCTCGGAGAAGGCGCCCCAGCTCACGGCGACGCTACGGAGGCCGGCGGCCTTCGCCGCCTGCACGTCGAACGGGGAGTCGCCGACGTAGACGGCCTCGTCTTTAGGTACGCCTCCCACGAGCTCGAGGCCCTTGAGGAGTGGCTCGGGGTGGGGCTTGTGCCTCTCCGTGTCCTCCATGGTGACGAAGCGGTCCACGACGAGGTCGAGGCCAGGGAACTTCTCGAGGGCCATCTCGACGGAGCGGCGGCGCTTGGAGGTGACTACGACGACCCGCACGCCTGCGGCGCGCAGGCGCGCGAGGGCCTCGTCCACACCAGGGAACTCGCCTATCAGGGCGTCGTGGTGCTCCTCGTGGTGGGCGCGGTAGGCCTCGAGTAGCAGCCCGGCCTTCCCGGCGTCGAAGAGTTCCATCTGGCGCGGGAGGGGCTGGCCGACGTTTGCCAGAAGTTCCTCGCGCGAGAGGTCGTCGCGGCCGAGGACGGAGGAGGTGGCGTGGCGCATGGACTGGAAGATCATCTCCGTCGTGTCCACGAGGGTGCCGTCGAAGTCGAAGAGGGCGGCGGAGAGCACTACTGGTTCGTGCCGTTCAGCAGGGAGTTAACGTCCCAGGTGCCTATCTCCTCTAGGCCAGCGTCGTCGGTAAGCTCCAGGTGGACGGGGGTTACGCTGATCTCGCCTTCCGCGATGGCGGCGAAGTCCGTGCCGTCCTCCTCGTGGTAGCCGGGCGGGTTGTTGTAGATGTCGTACCCTACCCGGCCGTCGGCGTCCTCGACCTCGACGAGCTCGTCCCTGTACATCCTGCGCCCGAGCCTTGTGACGCGCGCGCCCTTGAGATCCCCGTGGGCCCTGTTCGGGGCGTTGACGTTGAGGATGCGGCCAGAGGGCAGCCCCTTGAGCGCGACCTTCGCAAGGCGGGCGACGAACTCGGCGGCTGCCTCGAAGTGGAGGTCGCCGTTAAGCGGCGTGAGCTCCTCGGCGCTCTCGTGCCAGGGGCGGTCGATGCTGAGGGAGACGGCGATGCCGGGGACCCCGATCACGATGCCCTCCATGGCACCGGCCACCGTGCCCGAGTAGGTTATGTCGTCGCCGAGGTTCTCGCCGTGGTTGATCCCGGCGACCACGAGGTCTGGCTCGAAGTCCATGAGGCCAAGCGCCACGAGGCGCACGCAGTCCACGGGCGTCCCGGAGCAGGCGTAGCCTAGTTGGCCGTCGGCCATCTTCCGCTCCTCGATGTGCAGGGGGCGGCCGAAGGAGATGCTCCGCCCGACGCCGCTACGGTTCTGGTCGGGGGCGACGGTGAGCACGTCGGCCACCTTCTCGAGCGCCTGGCGGGCGGCGAGCAGGCCCGGGGCGTCTATTCCGTCGTCGTTGGTCAAGACTATGCGCACGAGGTTGGGCTTCTCCGTTTCGTTGCGGCCAACGCCCTCGAAAGGGTCTGGATTCTATCATCCCGGTGGTGGGGGGCATGATAGGCGGGTCGCGAGGCATCCGCGGCTTCGTATCATTAAGATCATCGAAGAACGGTAGACAAAGCCACAAGAGTACGGTAGCGTACCCTGGCTGTTGATCGCGAAGTCTCCGAGAGGTGCGTGATGTCCGTGGACGCCAGAGATTGGTTTAAGCATCGCTCATATGACTACCGGCAGTTCTCGGACCTGGAGGGCCTGGGCCGCCGGAAGCAAGAGCGCGGCCTGACCGTGAGCGCGGTCCTGCCCTCCCGCAACGTCGCCGACACCATAGGCGCGATAGTGGACAAGATCCACGCCGTCAACGAGGGCACGGGCGGTAACCCGCTTGTGGACCAGATCCTGGTGGTCGACGCCGACTCCCCGGACGGCACCGCGGACGTGGCCGCCGATCGCGGGGCCGAGGTCTTCTCGGAGAACGAGCTTATGCACGAGCACGGCGGCGCCCACGGCAAGGGAGACGCGATGTGGCGCTCCCTCTCCGTGGCCCGCGGCGACCTGGTCATGTTCATGGACGCGGACACCCGCGACTTCGAGCCCCAGCTCGTCTACGGCGTCCTCGGTCCCATCCTCGAGGACCCTACGGTGCGCTACGTCAAGGCCGCCTACCGGCGCCCGTTCAAGAGCGCGGAGACCTTGCAGGTTGACGGCGGCGGCAGGGTCACCGAGCTCTCGACCAAGCCGCTCTTCAACCTTTTCTACCCTGAGCTCACAGGCTTCGTGCAGCCGCTCGCGGGGGAGTTCGTGGCGGACAGGGAGCTCTTCCGCTCCATCCCGTTCCTCACCGGCTACGCGGTGGAGACCGGGATCATGATCGACGC
>DATFPF010000098.1:0-1577 GCA_035264945.1 Rubrobacter sp. | reverse complement strand
AGGAGCGTCGCGCCCGCACAGTTGTTGACGACGAGCGCGTCCTCGGCGCCGGTCAGTTCCCGGAGCAGCGGCACGGCGTGATCGTAGCGCGAGCCCCTGTGACCGGAGCGGAGATCGTACTCCAGGTTGGAGTAGCCTGTGGCCGCATCGTAGGCGGCCAGGGCTGCCTGCTCGGAGAGGACCGAGCGCCCCAGATTGGTGTGTAGGACGACGCCCGTGGCGTTGACTACGCGCCTCAAACCCCTGCCTTCGAGCAGGTTCGAGGCCGTTTCGGCCACGGCCTTCTCCGAGACCTCCGGGCCCTCGCCCGCGAGGATCCGGCGCCGCAGGCCTTCGAGCGTCTCACGGACGGCCGCGGTCGCCGGCGCCCGGCCGTGACGGGCGGCGAGCGTCCGTCCTGACGGGTCGCGCATCACCGCGTCTACCGCAGGAAGACTCCTGAGTAGATCCGTTTTCCCCGTCTCCATCATGCGCGGCCAAGTATAACCTTGCGGCACGGGCGCTGTGCTAAACTTTCGCCGTCGAAGCTCGGGAGAGCGGGAAGGACGGACGTTTTTGGGCCAGGGAACAACCAAATTCGTGCTCGGGGCGACGGTTGGGGCCGCTGGCGGTTTCGCCGTCGGAGCCTTCGCGAGCACCACGACCGCGCGGTCGGCCCGCCAGTCAGTGCTCGGCGGAATCGATGTCTCCGCGCGCTTCCTGGGTAGGACCGTGGTGCAGGCGGTCGACAGTCTGGGCTCCATCGTAGAGTCCGGTTATACCCGCGTCCGCGGGCGGGAGAAGTACCTCGAACACGAGATCGACGAACTAAGGGAGCAGATCGCTCGCCTGCAACAACGCATGGATTAGCACGCCTGCTTCGCAGGCTTGTCAGCACGCTCCGGCCTTACAGGCCTTCGCTTATCAGCACTTCAGCAAGGCGGCTGCGCCGCCTTGTCAGCAAGTTAGCCAGGGCTTGCGCTCGCGATAGCTGACTAGCTGAAATGCTGGCGCCGGCTATTGGCGCCCTCCGAAAAAGCGCTGCAGCCAGTCGGGCAGGCTCGTGCCTTCTTGCGTGGCCTGCTTGTAATCTGCCAGGTCGTCGGGGTGTACCGGGGTGCCGGACTCACCGAGGAGGGCGCTGGCGTCCCTCAGACGCGCTTCGGGGGTCCCGTCGGAGAAGGTGGCCTCGACCAGGTAGTTGCCGTTCCAGCGGACGCGGTAGATGCGAAGGCCCGCGAGCTCCTCCTCTGTAAAACGGCGGTCGAGGTCTGAGGCTGCGGACCTCGCCTCCTCTTCGCGGGCGAACTCGTAGCCCAGAGAAGTAGAGGGTGGTCCTGGCCCTTCTTCCATCTCAGGTAGTCCCCAGCCGCGACATCCAGAGGCCCGGATCGCGAACCTCTTCGAGGGAGGGCAGGTTCTCGGGCCTCTCCCAGATACGGTTCAGGCCCTCCATGCCCTGACGCCGGACCACCGCGTCGGCGAAGCGCTCGCCGAGCCTGTATTGCTCCAGCTTTACGTCGAGGCCCGTCAGGCGGAAGACGGCGGTCTCGAGGGGCGGGCGATGGGCCCTGCTTCTCGCCATGCGCTCCTTGAGA
>DATFPF010000097.1:0-3373 GCA_035264945.1 Rubrobacter sp. | reverse complement strand
TCGGGCGCAACGGCCTGGAGTCCGGTTGAGGCTGCTGCTCGTCCGGCACGGGGAGACGGAGGGGAACGTCAGCCGGAGGCTCCAGGGCCCCGACGACCCGCTCACGGAGCGCGGCAGGCGGCAGGCGCGGGAGCTCGCGGCGCACCTTGCGGGCAGGGACGACGTGGTGGCGCTGTACGCGAGCCCCTACCGGAGGGCCTTCGAGACGGCGCGCGCCATAGGTGACGCCATCGGCATGGAGCCCGAGCCCAGGGCGGCGCTCGTCGAGTTGGACGTGGGGGTGGCCGCCGGGTACCGCTTCGAGGCGTGGGTGGAGGAGTTTCCCGAGGAGGCGGAGCGCTTCAGGACGGAGGGGGTGGACTACTCCTGGCCCGGCGGGGAGAGCGGGCGGGACCTCTCGGTGCGCACCGAGGAGGAGATCGAGCGCATCCTCGAGGCCCACGGGCACGAGGCCGGCGCCGTGGTCGTGGTCTCCCACGGGGGCGCGCTCGCTTGGATCATCGCGCACCTCCTCGACGAGCCCGACGGGGAGTGGCCCCACGGCTACGCCAGGCTAGAGAACTGCTCCATCACGGAGGCGGAGATCCCGCCGGACGGGGTGGGAACCGCGAGGTTCCTCTGCACCAACGAGGTGGGACACCTCTCGCCCGACCCAGACGAAGAGGCGGCGACGGGCCGGGATCCCGTAGACTGACCGACGATGAGACACGAAGCTAGGAGAGAGCTTTGAACTACCGCAGCCTTGGAGAGACCGGGATGAGGGTGTCCGAGATCAGCCTCGGCACCTGGGCCTTCGGCGGCGACTGGGGGACGGTGGGCGAGGACGATGCCTACGCCGCCCTCAACCGCGCGATAGACCTCGGCGTCAACTTCCTCGACACGGCCGACGTCTACGGCGACGGCCGCAGCGAGAGGCTGGTCGGGCGCCTCCTCAAAGACCGTCCGAACGACGAGATCCTCGTCGCCACCAAGGCAGGCCGCCGCCTCGACCCCCACACCGCCGAGGGCTACGACCGCGAGAACCTCACGGCCTTCGTCGAGCGGAGCCTCCGGAACCTCGGCGTCGAGGCGCTCGACCTGCTTCAGCTCCACTGCCCGCCCACGGAGGCCTACCGCCAGGACTCGACCTTCGAGGCGCTCGACGCGCTCCAGGAGTCCGGCAAGCTCAAGAACTACGGGGTGAGCGTGGAGAAGGTAGAGGAGGCGCGGATGGCGCTTGAGTACCCCGGCGTCAAGACCGTCCAGATCATCTTCAACGTCTTCCGCCAGAAGCCGGCCGAGGAGTTCTTCCCGCTCGCCGAGGAGCGCAACATCGGCGTCCTCGCCCGCGTGCCGCTCGCGAGCGGCCTGCTCTCGGGCAAGATGGCCCCCGACCGCCGGTTCGACGCGTCCGACCACAGGAACTTCAACCGCAACGGCGAGGCCTTCGACAGGGGCGAGACGTTCTCGGGCGTGGACTTCGAGACGGGGCTGCGGGCCGCTGAGGAGCTAAAGGGGCTCGTCCCCGAGGGTCGCACGCTTGCCCAGTTCGCGCTGCGTTGGATCCTTATGCACCCTGCGGTCTCGTGCGCCATCCCCGGCGGCAAGAACCCAGCCCAGGTAGAGGACAACGTAGCCGCCGCCGAGATGCCCCCGCTCTCCGAAGAGGCGATGCGCCGCGCGAAGGAGGTCTACGACGGCGCCGTTCGTCCGCAAGTCCACCACCTCTGGTAGCCCCTCACACATAAGTTCTTTCCGGCCTGCATAAGAATGGGCGGACCGCGGACGGCCGCGGTGTCTTGCGCAGTCGAACGGAAGGGGCTCAGTTTGTCCATCTTGCGGAAGGGAGGCGCGGCGGGCCGCGCCATGAACCGCCGGCAGTTCCTGAGGCTCGGGGGCGCGGGACTCGCCGGGACGGCCCTGCTCGGCAGCGGGACGCTTGCCGGGTGCGGGGACGGAAGCTCGGCCGGCGGCGGCATTACCGTGGCCTCGTGGGACGTAGCCGGCGACGCCCTGCGGAACACCGTCCCGCTCTTCAAGAAGAAGCGCGCCGGCACCGACGTGACCATGCAGGCGATCACCATCGACTACCAGCAGCTGGTCCCGCGCCTCCAGGCCGGCAGCGGCGCCCCGGACGTCTTCTCCCTCGCCCGGCAGGACTTCCAGAACTTCCTGATGCGCTTCCCGGGCGAGTTCGTGGACGTGACGGACAGGATGGAGAGGTACACGAGCCAGTTCGCCGAGGCCCCGCTCTCCCACGCCCGCAAGGACGGCAAGCTCTTCGCCGTGCCGTGGGATATGGGCCCCGTCGGCCTCTGGTACCGCAAGGACTTATTCGAGAAGGCAGGCATAACCCCGGACGACGTCTCCACCTACGACGGCTTCATCGAGGCGGGCAAGGAGCTGCAAGCCGAGGTCGGCGGGGGGACGAAGATGACCGCCTTCGACGCCTCCGGCGGCGGCACCAACCCCTCCCACTACCACATCCTGCTCAACCAGCAGGACGGCTCGTTCTATGGCCCGGGCGGCAGGATCGACTTCACGAACGAGAAGAGCTACAGGGCGATGGACCTCCTCGACCGCTTCGTAAACGAGGACATCGCCGTCGACACGCCGACCTACAACGAGATCAGCCGCGCCATCTCCAACGGAGACGCCGCCACCGACATGGGCGTCGAGTATGCTCCCATCATGGTCGCCGCCGTGATCGGCCTGATACCCCTCGTCCTCCTGTTCTTCTTCTTCCAGAAGTACATAGTCTCGGGCGTCTTCGGCGGCTCACTCAAGGAGTAGAGGCTTGACCGTTCCCCCGTTCGACCCCCCGCACCGTCCTCAGCCCGAGCACCCCGCGATCTCCGCCTACAGGCGCGCCCTGCCCGACGGCGAGGTCCTCGCCTACCCCCTCGACCCGCTCGACCGTCTCGGCCTGCCCGTCTGGTCCGCCGAGCTCTTCGCCTCCCGCGGCTCAATGCACCACGGCGTCGGCTACGGCGACTCGGACGAGCGGGCCGCCATCGGCGCCTTCGGCGAGCTCTCCGAGACCCTGTTCGCCGGCGACGCCGTCAAGCGCCTCGAACCGCGCCGGGCCTCCTACGAGGACCTGCTCCGCGAGGCCGGCCCGGATGGCGTCGTGGACCCGCTAGCCGTCTGCCTGCCCGCCGGCAGCGGCTACTCGCCCGAGAAGCCCCTGCGCTGGTTGGAGGCGCGGCGTTGGGCCACCGACGAGCCCGTGCTCGTCCCGCTAGAGCTCGTCGCGGCCTCCCCGATGGACGTCGAGGCCGAAGGCGGGTGGCTCGTTCCGCCGGTCGCGAACGGGCTCGGGGCGGGACCGACGGTGGGCCACGCTTTCGCCCACGGCCTGCTGGAGCTCGTCCAGCGGGACGGCAACAGCGCG
>DATFPF010000096.1:0-16573 GCA_035264945.1 Rubrobacter sp. | reverse complement strand
TCCGTCTACGCCGCCGCCATCGTGCTTCTTCCCGTGCTTACGCCATCGCCACGCTTCCCCCTGATGAGCCTGCCGCGCTTCGTCCTCGGGGCGTTCCCGGTATTTCTCGTCCTGGGCTACCTCCTGGCCCGGTCCAGGTGGGCCCTCGCGGCCTGGCTCGTGGTCTCGGGCGGCGTCGGGATGGTGCTTACGGCGCTGTTCGTCACCTGGCGGTGGGTCGCCTAGACGCTACGGGCTTTCGGCCGGTAGGCCCTTCATCAAGAAGGGGCCTACCTGGCGGCGCGGGCTTCCGCGAGGAGCATGGCGATAAGGAGCACCTCGACTACCTTGTCTATGTAGCCTATTGCGGCGCTCATCCCGCCGGTTATGACGAGCCAGAGGAAGATCGTGAGGGCCGTGTAACCGACGAGGGCCCACCGCACGGTACCCCGGTACGGGATTAGCCGTGGGATGGGCAGGTAGAGGGCCGCCAGTAGCGTCAGGTAGCCGAGGCCGTTTAGGACGAAGAGGGGGAAGCCCTGGAAGCCCAGGTAAAGGTGGACCGCGGCCGTCGCCACCGCCAGCACGATGATGCCTAGCCTCAGCCTCGGGGCCGGCATGTTCGTGGTGGTCACGGGGATCTCCTTTCGCCCTCCCGCCTGATGTGGAACACCCTGTGTCCCCGCGCCGCGTCGCCGGGGGCGAAAGCGGCGGGCTCCCCGCGCGCCGACAGCGCCACGGCCGGCAGGGCGAGGGCTGCCAGGACGGCGCCGATAAAGTACGGCGCCGGGGCGCCGAGCTCGTCGAAGGCGGCCCCGGCCACTAGAGGGCCTGAGATCAGGGCAAGGCTGAGCACCGCCTGCACGCCGCCCATGAGCCTGCCCTGCCTGTCCGCCGGGGCCCGCCGCGAGAGGAGCGCCATCAGGGCCGGTATGGCGAGCCCGGCCCCGACAGCCAACGTCCCCACGACCGGATAGAGCATCCATCCTGCGCCCGCGCCGCCGACGACGGCGAGGCAGAGGGCCGTCACGGCCAGCCCGCCGAGGGCGAGCCTCGTCTCCCCGAAGAGCTCCCGCAGCCGCCCGACGAGCAGGCCCTGCGTCAGCACGGCGCACGCGCCCACGAAGGCGAAGAAGAAGGCGTTCTCCGGCGCCCCCCAGCCGAACCGGGCGCCGGAGAAGAGCGGGAAGTTCGTAAGGAGGCCGGCAAAGGCGAGGTTGAGAAGCAGGACGGCGAGGAGGAGGTGGGCGGTGCCGCCCATCCGGATCGTCCCTACGAGCCCTGAGAAGGGATCGAGGCGGAGGAACGGCGTGCGACGGCGGCGATCCTTCGGCAGGGACTCGGGGAGGACGAAGAGCCCGAAGGCCGCGTTCAGGAGCGCCAGGCCAGAGGCGGCGAGGGCCGGCGCCTGGAAGGAGTGGAGGCTGAGGAGGCCGCCGATCAGGGGCCCGGCCATCAGGCCCAGCCCGAACGCCGCACCGATGAGGCCGAGGCCCCTCGCCCGCTCATCCGGCGGGGTGCTGTCCGCTATAAAGGCCTGGGCCGTGGCCTGGGTGCCGCCCGCCGCCCCCGCGAGCGCCACGGCCGCGACGACGAGGGCGAGCGTCTGGGCCAGGCCCAGGAGCGCGTAGGCGAGCGAGGCGCCGAGCAGGCACGCCACGAGCACAGGGCGCCGCCCCGTGCGGTCCGAGAGCCCGGCTAGGAAGGGGCCGCCGAAGAACTGCATGACGGCGTAGAGCGAGCCCAAGGTGCCGACGAGGAGGGCGCCGCCGGCGAGGCCGCCGGCGTAGAAAGGGAGTAGGGGGACGACGAGGCCGTAGCCGAGCATGTCGACGAAGACCGTAACGAAGAGGAAGGCCGTCGCGGAAGGGCGGCCCATCGCTAGCGCCGCCCGGCGTGCTCGATCAGGCGCCGCGCCTCCTCGACGGTCCTGTGGCTGATCTTCTCCGCGGAGATCGTGAGCGGCGGGCCGAACTCGACGCGGGTCGTCACGTCCCTAAGGGCCGGCACGAGCATCTGGAGGGTTGCCGAGAGCCACCGCCGGTCGCCGGGGTCGCGGCGGATGAGGGCGACGGGGTTGCGCAGGGCGGTAGGCGAGATCACGCCGCTCACGATCGCGGGCACCACCGTAAGACCAGGGACGAGCCGGGCGAAGAGGTCCACGCTCCCGGACCAGTCGGCGAGCGCCTCGACGGCGCCGGGCAGCACGGCCGGGTCTGGCTCTATCCTGCCGCCCGGGAAGGTGATGACGGCCCCGCCGCTACGGAGGTGGCGGGCCGCCGCCCTGACGGCCTTCGACCGCCCTTCGGGGTTGTCGGGGACCGGGATCAGGGCCCCGGAGGTGTTAGGGAGCGCCGAGAGGAAGGGCCGCTCCGCGGCGATCACCCTCAGGTCGTCCCGCGGCATGGAGGCGAAGAGGGCGACGGCGTCGGCGAGACCCGGGTGGTTGGAGACGACGAGCAACGGGCCGCTTCGCGGCACGGCATCGGCCCCTTCCACCACGAGGCCGCGGGCCATCTGCTCCAACGCCCAGGAGCCGCCCGCGGGCAGCCCCGCCTCGCCCACGATGTCGTCGTAGGTGGCCACCTGCTCCGCGAGGCGCCGGGCGGGGACGAACGAGAGGAGGCGCAGGAGGGCCCGGGTCGCGCCCGGGCCCAGGTCGCCGAGGCCGAACGCGGAGATAAGATCATCCGCGCAGACCCGCGCGAGGACCCCGATGCGTTCCTCCCTAACGGTGTCGGGGGCGCGGGTCGGGGCTGCGACCGGAAGCGTGGGCGTGTTCTCCAGGACTCTTCTCCTCGTGGCGCTCGTCGGCATCGCAAGTATGGGCGTCCCGTGGCCCAGCATCATCCCGCAAACGGGCTATCTTTGCCGAAACACCCTCGGTTCTAATTACGCAGCGGTGGGTCCCGCGGTTCGCGGCTGACGGGGGGCCCGGTTTCGCCCGAAACCCTCTCGCCCTGACTCAGGGCCTGCGGCGGAGGATCTCGACGGCCGAGCCGTCTAGCACGGTATCGCCGAGCCTCACGTTTGGCTTCTTCACCTTTACGCGCACGACCTCAACGAGGGGGTGCTCCTCTAGGGTCGCGTTCGCTATGCGCTCCGCGACGGTCTCCGTGAGGCCGGCCGGCTCACCCTCCACCACCTGCTTGGCGAGGCGGTGGACCTCGCCGTAGTCGACGGTCTTCGACAGGTCGTCCGAGAGGCCCGCGGCCCTTAGGTCCAGGCGCATCTCCACGTCCACGACGAAGGGCTGCCCGAGCTCGCGCTCCGCCGGCAGGACGCCGTGGCGGCCGTGGAGGACCATGCCTTCGAGCAGGATGCGGTCGTGTAGGTCCCCGTCCATCCGGCCCAGTATAGGGCCCGGCGCCGCCCCCGTGCCAGCCGGTCTCAGGCGGCCCGTGCTAACCTTCGGGGCGGTGGAGCGAGAGGAGGAACGCATAGTGCGGCCGACGGTCACCGTAAGCTACGCCCAGACGCTAGACGGGCGCCTGGCGACGCTGGACGGGGGTTCGCAGTGGATCAGCGCCCCCGACTCCCTCTGCTTCTCCCACGAGCTACGCGCCACCCACGACGCCGTGATGGTCGGCGCCGGGACGGTCGTCCGCGACGACCCGCGCCTCACCGTCAGGCTCGCGCCTGGGGAGAGCCCCCTGCGCGTGGTGGTTGACAGCTCCCTGCGCACCCCCATGGACGCCGCCATCCTAACCGGCGGGGCGGCCCGCGGCACCGTGATCGCCGTCAACGGACGCGCCCCCGCGGACCGCTGCCGGGAGGCCGAAGCGCTCGGCGCCACGATCCTGCGGCTGCCCCCCGAACCCGGGGGTGGCGTCGACCTCCGCGCGCTGCTGCTGGGCCTGCGCGGCCTCGGCGTCGGCTCCGTGATGGTCGAGGGGGGCGCCGCCCTCATCACCGCCCTCCTGCGCGAGCGGCTGGTGGACCGCCTGGCGGTATGCATTGCGCCCAAGATTCTCGGCGCCGGCATAGAGGCCGTGGGCGACCTCGGCATACGCGACCTCGCCGAGTCCATAGCGCTCGCGGACGCCGACTTCACGTCGCGCGGCGGCGACCTGCTCCTTACCGCGCGCGTCGAGTACCCGACGGACCGCGATGCCGTCAGCCGCGCCGGGTAGCGCTCCGGGTAGCGCTCCGGGTGGCCCGCAGGGTAGCCCGCAAGCCCTCTGGTTCGCCGGGAGGCGCCGCGCCGAGCTCTGGCCCGCGGAGGCGCCGGCCCCCGGCCCCGGCGAGGTGCGCGTCCGGGCGCTACTCTCCGCCGTCAGTCAGGGCACGGAGATGCTCGTCTACAGGGGCGAGGTGCCGGAAGACCTGCCGCTCGACCTGCCGACCTTCGCCGGGGACTTCGGGTTCCCCGTAAAGCACGGCTACGCCTCCGCGGGCCGCGTCCTGGATACGGGGCCAGGCGTCGAGGGCCTCTCGCCCGGCGACCCCGTCTTCGCCCACCACCCGCACCAGGACCTCTTCACCGTCCCTGCGGACTTCCCGGTCCGCCTGCCGCGCGACCTCGACCCCCTGAGGGCCGTCTTTTTCGCCAACATGGAGACGGCCCTGAACGTCGTCCACGACGCCCACGCGCGCCTCGGGGAGACCGCCCTGGTCTTCGGGCAGGGCGTGGTCGGGCTCCTGGTGACGCGCCTCCTTGCGATGTCAGGCGTCTCGGTCCTCGCCGTCGAGCCGCTCGCCGGGCGCCGGGGGCTCGCGCTCAAGATGGGCGCCGACGCCGCGATCGGGCCGGACGAGGATCTTTTTGACCGCGTCTTCGGGGAGACGGAGGGGCGCGGGGCGGACGTCGCGGTCGAGGCGAGCGGGTCGGGCGCGGCGCTGGCCGCGGCCTTGGGGTGCGTGGCGGAGGAGGGGACGGTCGTCGCGGCGTCCTGGTACGGGACGAAGCCCGTCGGGCTTCCGCTTGGCGGTCGCTTCCACCGGGGGCGGGTCGGGATAAAGTCCTCGCAGGTCGGGCGGATGGCGCCCGAGCTGTCCGCGCGGTGGGACGGCAAGAGAAGGAGGGGGGCCGTGATCTCTCACCTGCGCGACCCAAGCATTCCGCTCGAAATCCTCGTCTCCCACCGGATCCCGTTCAGGGAGGCGCCGGGGGCGTACCGGATGCTGGACGAGGGCTCCGACGACGCCGTGCAGGTAGTCTTCGACTACGGGGAGGGTTGATGTACGAGGTATACGTCGCGGCGGCCTTCGAGGCAGCCCACCGCCTCCGGGGGGACTTCGGCCCCGCGTCCCGCACCCACGGCCACACGTACAGGCTCGAGGCCATCGTGCGCGGCGCGAGCCTGGCCGAAGACGGCACCCTGCTAGACATAGGCGGGCTGCGCGAGACGGTTGACGGCGTCGCAGCATCCCTGAACTACCGCGACCTCGACGAGGTCGGGGGCCTCGCGGGCAAGAACACTACGGCCGAGGTCGTGGCGGGGTTCTGCTGGGATCGGATCTCACCCTCCCTCCGGGGGCGCGGCCTGGACTCCCTTACGGTGCGCGTCTGGGAGTCGCCGCAGGTCTACGCCGCCCGTGAGGGAGACCTCGACTAGCCTTGCGCGTGGCCTTCGTCACGGTCGGGGACACGGGCCGCCTTACGGGCGGTTACCTGTACAACCGCTGCCTCCTGGAAGGGCTCAGGCAGAACGACTTGGACACGGAGGAGGTGGTGCCCTGCGGCGCGGGCCCGTTCGAGCAGGCCGAGGCCGCGCCGGCCTTCGGCGTGTCCTTCGACCCTGCCCGCTTCGACGCCGTGGTCGTGGACGCGCTCGCCCGTGTGGTCGTGGCACCTCACCTGGATCGTTGGAGGGACGTCCGGCCCGTGGTCGCCCTCGTGCACGAGCTTCCCGGCGTCGCTGACCCCGCGGCGGCAGACCGGGAGCGCCCGTTCGAGGGGCCGCTGCTCCGGGCTGACCGGGTGGTCGCCGTGAGCCGGCATGGGGGGGAGGTCTTGTTGGAAAAGGGAGTTCCCGCCGGCCGGCTGGCCGTGGTCCCGCCCGGTTTCGACGGGCTGGAGCGAGGCCCGGCAGAGCCTCGCGATCGGGGAGCCTTGCGCGTCCTGTGCGTGGCGCAGTGGATCCCGCGCAAAGGCGTACTCGACCTCGTCCGGGCCTGGGCGATGGAGGACAGGTCGGGGGCCGCCCTCGACCTCGTCGGCGAGACGGACGCCGACGGGCATTACGCGGCCCTGGTCAGGGGGGCCGCGGCGGGCGAACCCTCGATCCGGGTCCACGGGCCCGTCGATGAGGCCGCCCTCGCCGGCCTCTACGCCTCAGCCGACCTCTTCGCTCTCCCCTCCCGCTACGAGGGCTACGGCATCGTCTTCGCCGAGGCCCTCTCTTTCGGGCTGCCCGTCGTCGCCTGCACCGCGGGACCTGTGCCCGAGGTCGTCGGCGACGAGGCCGCCCTGCTGGTGCCGCCGGGGGACGTGGGGGCGCTCTCCGAAGCCCTGGCCCGACTTCTCCGGGATGCCGGGCTCAGGGAGAGGATGTCCGCAGCCGCGGAGCGTCGTGCCGACCGGCTTCCTCGGTGGAGGGAGACGGTCGAGGGGTTCCAGAAGGTGCTGCGGGAGGCCGTCCGGGAGCGGGGGGGATGAGCGATCCGGACGGGCTTCGCGCCCAGAACCGCCGTTCGTGGAACGCCGTCGTGGGGGCCCACGACAGCCACCGCGGGGACCTGGCCGGCTTCCTGAAGGACGGCGGCTCCACGCTATTTCCGGAAGAGAAGCGGCTGCTCGGGGAGCTGTCGGGCAGGGCCGTGGCGCACCTGCAGTGCAACTCCGGGGGCGACACCTTGAGCCTCGCCCGCCTTGGGGCCGAGGTCACGGGCGTGGACCTGAGCGACGGGGCGATACGCTCGGCCCGCCTTCTCTCGGAGAGAAGCGGGATCCCGGCCCGCTTCGTCCGGGCCGACGTTTACGAATGGCTCGCGGAGACCGCGAAGGGGGATGAACGCTTCGACGTCGTCTTCGCCTCCTACGGCGTCGTCTGCTGGCTGCCGGACCTCGCCTCCTGGGCCGCCGGGCTGGGGGCCGTCCTGGCGCCGGGGGGGCGCCTCGTGCTCGTGGATTTCCACCCGGCCGCCGACGTGTTTGACGAGGACTGGAACGTCGCGCGCGACTACCCTTCTGGGGGGGAGCCGCTGCTCCTCGAAGAGGGCGTCGGCGACTACGTGGCCGAGTCGGGCGGCGCGCTAACGCCCGGCGGGTTCGCTGAGGGGGTCGGCGGTTTCCGGAACCCCGAGCCGGCACACCTGTTCCGGTGGGGCCTCGGGGAGGTCGTCACGGCCCTGGCCGGGACGGGGCTCGAGGTAACGGCCTTCGAGGAGTACCCGTACTCCAACGGCGAGCGCCACTTCTCCCGAATGCGCGAGGGGCCGGGACGACGGATGTTCCCGCCCGAGGACGTGCCCGCCGTGCCCCTCATGTACGGGCTGAGGGCGCAGAGAAACGAAGGCCCGTCCTGGCTACGTTCACCCAATGACCCGTAGGGGCGGGTTGCAACCGTCAGCTTTACGGGGCGACGGCCGGGGCGTGCCTTACGGCGCGTAGAAGAACGCGATGGCGGAGATGAGGTAGACGCCTATGAGCATCGCGCCCTCGAGCCAGTTCGACTCGCCGTCCAGGGCGATAAAGCCGGTGATGATCACCGCGGCGGCCAGCGCGCCGAGCTCGAGCGGCGTGAAGACGAGCCTGAGGGGATGGCCGAGGAGGGGCCCGAGGAAGACCAGGATCGGGGTGACCAGCAGGGCCACCTGGATGGAGGAGCCGAGCGAGATGCCCATCGAGAAGTCCATCTGGTTTTTGTAGGCGATCTGGACCCCGACTATGTGCTCTGCGATGTTGCCCACCACCGGCACGATGATGATGCCGACGAACAGCTCGGAGAGCCCGACCTCCTCGGTAAGAGGCTCGAGGGCGCCGACGAACGCCTCCGAGACGAAGGCTACGCCGACCGTCGCCACGAGCAGCACCACGAGCGACGCTACCCTCCCGAACTGGGGCTCTTCGTGCTCGGCGCCCGCCTGGCCTTCGGATGATCGGAAGATAAAGACAAGGTACAGGATGTAGAGGACGAACATGACCACGGCCACCTCGACGCTCAGGAAGGTAGGGGGCGCCCCGGGGAGGCTCGTGGCGAAGATCGTGGGCAGGGCGAGGGCCGCGGCGACGATGGCGAGCATCGAGGCGTTGATGCCGGCGATGGTGGCCGAGAAGCTCTGGGTGCCGTTTTTCAGGCCGCCGAGCAGCAGGCTCGCGCCGAGCACGAAGAGCACGTTGCCGATGATCGAACCGATGATCGAGGCCTTCACGACGGTCGTCAGGCCCGCGGAGAGGGCGAAGATCGTGATGATCAGTTCGGCGGCGTTGCCGAAGGTGGCGTTCAGGATGCCGCCGACGCGGGGGCCGGCGTGGGCGGCGAGGCTCTCGGTGGCCTGGCCGAGGACCCAGGCGAGCCCGACCAGGGCTAGCGCCGTTATAGCGAAGATCATGAGCACGGGGGCGTGCAGCAGCTCCGCCACCACGACCGCGGCGGCCAGCGCCGCCGTCGCGCCGTAAGCGATCTTCCTCAACGCATGCCCCTCCCCGTGCCTCCCGTTTAATCGGCCCGCCCATCATATAAGATAAGCTGGATGGCCCTGTACCCGTAGATCCCCGGAGTGAGACCCCTTGATCGACTACCACCTGCACGTCATAGCCCACGACGACCGCCCGATGACGGTCGAGAACATCTTGAGCTACTGCGGGGTGGCGAGGACCAGGGGCGTGCGCCAGATGGGCGTAACGGAGCACGACCGCTACCTGGACAAGATAGACGTCGCCGCCTTCCAGGAGGCCAGGGAGCAGAGCGACGAGGTCGGCCTGCGGCTGGGCATAGAGATAGACTTTGTGCCGGACCAGGAAGAGCGGATGGGGTCGGACGCGACCGCGCTCCCCTACGACTACGTAATAGGCTCCGTCCATCGCGTGGACGGCGACGAGGTGGACCGGGCCACGGACCAGAGCGTATACGAGCGCTACGACACCTACGAGCTCTACGCCGCCTACTACCGCAACGTCCGCGAAGCCGCCCTCTCCGGACGCTTCGAGGTCATCGGTCACCCCGACCTTATCAAGATCTTCCGCCGCTACCCCGACAGGGACATCACCCCGCTGCTCGAAGAGACCGCAGACGCCGTCGCCGAGTCGGGCGTCGTGGTGGACGTGAACGCGGCCGGGCTGCGCAAGCCGGTCGGCGAGATCTACCCCTCCAGGAAGTTTCTCGAGATGTTCTACCGTCGCGGCGTCCCCATCATCCTCTCCTCTGACGCCCACGCCCCGAACGAGGTGGCCGCCGGCTACGACAAGAGCCTCAAGCTCGTCCACGACGTCGGCTACCGCGAGGTCGCCACCTTCGAGAACCGCGAACGCGGCTCGCTTTCGCTTTGACACCGGGCAGCATTTTGGCCCGTGCTGAAGTGCTGAGATGACAGAAGAGCTCTTCCTGCGGGACGCCTACAGGCGGGAGTTCCGCGCCGGTGTCGAGAAGATCGACGGCAGGGAGGTCGTCCTGGACGCGACCGCCTTCTACCCGGGCGGGGGAGGCCAGCCGGCGGACAAGGGCACTTTAGGCATAGGCCCCGTAAACGCTGCGGTCGTGGACGTCCGCAGGGAGGGGGGCCGGATCGTCCACGTCCTCGACCGGGCCATCCCGGACACGGTGAAGGATCTGGAGGGGGGACTTGACTGGGGGCGGCGGCACGCCCACATGCGTTACCACACGGCGCTGCACGTCCTCTCCGGTGTGATCTGGCGGGCGTTCGAAGCCAAAGTCACCGGCGGCCAGATGCGCGCCGACAGGGCAAGGATGGACTTCTCGTTCCCCGGCGAGTGGACGGCCGAGGTCGTCGGCGAGATAGAGCGCCTGGCCAACGTGGCGCTCGCTGAGGAACGTCCGGTGAGGGTCTACGAGCTGCCGCGCGGTGAGGCGCTGGGGAACCCAGACCTGATCCGGACGCAGATCAACCTCGTACCAGAACGCGTGAGGATCTTCCGCATTGTCGAAATAGAGGGCCTGGACACCCAGGCCGACGGTGGCACCCACGTCGCCAACACGAGAGAGGTAGGTCAGATCGAGATGACGGGCCACAAGAGCAAGGGCCGCCAGAACAAGCGCGTCGAGTTCGTGCTGCGATGAAGAGGACAATCGTCCTTGTAGCAGTAGCCTTCTTGATCGCCGGTTGCGGCGGCACGAACGAGGGCGCGGGCGGGTCCCCGGATAACAACGGGGGCACGAAAAGCGCCGAAGGCCAGCAGTCGGCCTCCGGGGCTTCTTCCCTGGCCGCAGGCACGGTGCGGATAGAGGCCTCCGGCGGCAAGAGCGTCGAGGTGGAGGTAGAGATCGCCGACGACACGGAGGAGATGGCCAGGGGGCTCATGGGGCGCACCGCGCTCGCCGAGGACGCGGGGATGCTGTTCGTCTATCCGGACGAGCGGGAGCTGTCGTTCTGGATGAAGGACACCCTGATCCCGCTCTCCATAGCCTTCATGGACGAAGAGGGCCGCATCGTGGACATCCAGGACATGAGGCCTTTGGACGCCACGCCGCCCCACTACAATTCTGCCGAGCCCGCGCGTTACGCCCTCGAGGTCAACAAGGGCTTCTTCGACGAGCGCGGCGTCGAGGTTGGGGACAGGGCGAAGCTGCCGGCCTAGGTGTGGGGTCGGGGTTCCTGGCCCCAGGCCCGCGAGTGTTTTCGTGCGATCCGGCCCAATTGGGTTAACCTTCGGGTGTCGGTTGGAGGCTGGTTCGGAGGGCGGTGGCATCGCGCGTGTCTGAGGTGGCGGTCGTCGGGGCCGGGTACGTGGGCCTCGTGACGGGGGCGAGCCTGGCCCGGATCGGGCATCGGGTGACGTGCGTGGATGAGGACGGGGACCGGGTCGCGCGGCTCCGGGAAGGCAAGATGCCCTTCTACGAGCCTGGGTTGGAGGAGATGGTCGCGCGCGGGACGGGCGCAGGGAGGCTGTCTTTCACCGAAGACCTCGACGCGGCCGTCGGCCCGGCCGACGTTGCGTTCGTTGCCGTTGGCACGCCGCAGGGGGACGACGGCGCCGCCGACCTCACCAACGTCTCCGCGGTCGCCCGCGGGATAGGGCGGGCCCTTGCCCGGTCCGGGCGGCGCGCGCGGCCGCTCGTGGTCGCCAACAAGAGCACCGTACCCGTGGGCAGCGGCGACTACGTCTCCGCGCTCGTCAGGGAGGGGGCCGAGGAGGCCGGGGATACCGGCGCGGCGGGGGAGGCGCGGTTCGGGGTCGCATCCAACCCGGAGTTTTTGCGGGAGGGGAGCGCGGTCTACGACTCGCTGTTTCCCGACCGGATCGTGGTTGGGGCCGAAGAGGCTTGGGTGGTGGAGGCCATGCGGGCTTTGTACGCGCCCGTCATCGAGCAGAACTTTCCCGTCGAGATGGACCCGCGCCCGAGCGTTACCGTGCCCTTCGTGGTCACGGACCTCGCGAGCGCCGAGATGATCAAGTACGCCGCCAACGCCTTCCTCGCGACCAAGGTCAGCTTCGTCAACGAGATCTCGGACCTCTGCGAGCTGACGGGCGCCGACGTGGGGAGCGTGGCCACGGGCATCGGCCTCGACGGGCGCATCGGCCCGCGCTTTTTGAACGCTGGGATCGGCTGGGGGGGCTCCTGCCTGCCCAAGGACGTCTCCGCCCTGCGCGCCGTGGCCCGAGAACACCACCACGACACGAAGCTCCTCGACGCCGCGGTCGCCGTGAACGAACGTAGGCGCGATTTGGCCGTCTCGAAGCTCCGGGAGGGACTTGCGACGCTCGAGGGCAGGCGGGTGGCGCTTCTGGGCCTCGCCTTCAAGCCGAACACGGACGACCTGCGCGAGGCCCCGAGCCTCGGCATCGCGGCCGAGCTCCTCTCCCTCGGCGCTGAGGTGGTCGGCTACGATCCCGTGGCCGCCAAGGCCGCCGCCCACGAGGCGCCCGGCCTGCGGGCCGTCTTCGACCCTTACGAGGCGCTGGCCGGGGCGCACGCTGCGGTCGTGGTGACGGAGTGGGAGGAGGTGCGCAACCTCGACCTGCGGCGCGCGGCCTCGCTTATGCGGGAGCCGAAGCTCCTCGTGGACGGGCGCAACGCCTTTGCCCCAGACGACGCCCGCGGCGCCGGCCTCCTCTACAGGGGCTTCGGGCGTGGCTGAGGCAGGGAGGGCCGGGGAGAGGCCGAGGGCGCTGGTGACGGGCGGGGCCGGCTTTCTCGGCAGCCACCTCTGCGGGCGGCTGCTCGCGGAGGGCTACCGCGTCGTCTGCGCGGACAACCTGAGGACGGGCTCGTCCGAGAACGTGGCGCACCTCGCAGAAGATCCCGGCTTCGAGTACCTTGACCACGACGTCACCCTGCCCATAGAGGTTCGGGGGAGGGTGGATGAGATCTACCACCTCGCCTCCCCGGCCAGCCCCACGGACTTCGAGCGCATCCCCATCCCGATCCTGAAGGCCGGCGCCCTTGGCACATACAACGTCCTCGGCCTCGCGAAGGCCCGCGGCGCGCGCCTGCTGCTCGCCTCCTCCTCTGAGGTCTACGGGGACCCGCTCGTCCACCCCCAGCACGAGGACTACCGCGGCAACGTGGACCAGGTGGGCGTCCGCGGCGTCTACGACGAGGCCAAACGCTACGCCGAGGCAATCACCATGGCCTACCACCGCCACCACCGCGTGGAGACCCGCATCGCCCGCGTCTTCAACACGCACGGCCCGGCCATGCGCCCCGACGACGGGCGCGTCGTCCCGAGCTTCGCCTGTCGCGCGCTCGCTGGCGAGCCCCTCGTCGTCCACGGCGACGGCTCCCAGACCAGGAGCATCCAGTACGTCGACGACCTGATGGACGGCATCATGCGCCTGATGAAGAGCGCCGAGACAAGGCCCGTCAACCTCGGCAACCCCGTCGAGATGACCGTACTCCAGATCGCCGAGACGGTGCTCGAGCTCTCGGGCAGCGAGGCAGGCATCACCTTCGGCCCGCTGCCGCCGGGCGACCCCAAACGCCGCTGCCCGGACATAAGCCGCGCCCGCGATTCACTCGGCTGGGAGCCCCGCGTCCCGGCGCGCGAGGGCCTTCAAAAGACCCTCGCCTGGTTCGCCGACCGGGCCGGTAAACGCCGGAAGGACGGCGACCTCCCCGCTACGAGATAGGCCCGCCGGCTCCCTCACCCGGCCCGCGGCGGCGACGGACCCTACGGGCCGCGAAGCCGGCGGGTGCCGCTGGTCCCTTCCTGCACGGAGGCGTCGGGCAGTACAGGCCCACCCCAGTCGCCCGGTGCTGACCGCAAACCTCCACCGGATTCCTCGCCCCGGACCATGAACCGGACGCCGAAAGATCCAAAGTCCACGGTCTTGCCGTCTGCGGGCCCGACGATGCGCGGACCTTCCAAGACATTCCTCCTCTGCCCGACCGGCGGTGCTTCGATCACCACGGGGGACGCTACTCGGTTTGAGCGTTGCGCAGGGCTTCGGCCACCCGGAGGGGGTCCGAGGCGACCACCGGGGCCGCGTACAGCTCCATGGCACCGATGTCCGAGGTGCGGTTGGCCGGATCTCCCCTGTCCACGATGTGGACGACCGTGGGGAAGCCCGACCAGTCCTCGTCGGCGGGGGCGAGGGGGGGCATGTAGAAGGCTACGTTGAAGGCCCTGGCGCCGAGGTCGCGGACGAAGTTCTGGAGCAGGGCCCCGACCGTCCTGTGCAGGGCCGCGTCGTGTGGGTCGGCCCCGATCACGACAAGCTCCTTCTCCTTGACCGGGGTGAGGCTGGCGAACGCCTCGATGCCGTCTTCCGCCGGAATGCCGAGGCCCAGGGCGCCGTGGACCCGGCTCAGGTCCCCGAAGTAGTCCGAGCCGTGTTCTGAGCGGTAGCCGGCGGCGGCGCGGCGGAGGCGCTCGACCTTCGGATAGTGGGCGTCGCGGGTGGCCGTAACCTGGGCGTGGCCGTGGATGATGGAGCCCCCGGCCCGCCACAGGCAGTTCCACATAAGGAAAGGGTATTTAGCCTCGGGGTCTGCTTCGAGCGCCTTGCGGCACCACTCAAGGCCGACGGAGACGTAGCCCGAGACCTTCTCGGGGGTGAGGTGCAGGGGGTTGTGATCGTCGAAGACCACGACGCCGTGGAAGCCGTCGTACTTGGCGATGTTGGAGGCGGTGGTGGCGTGCTCGCCCTTCACGCGGCCGAAGACGTCGGCTGGGGTGCCCTCCTCGGGGCGGCAGAACGGGTCGCCCTCGGTTGCGGCTATCTCGCGGTCGAGGTCCAGGCTGACGCCGGTGTCCAGGGGGCGCGAGGCGCGCAGCTCGTTGAAGAGGGTGCCTTCGAGGGTGATCCTGTTCGTCACCTTGACGATGCGCTGCTCCGTTACGGCGTCCACGGAGCCGAAGGACCTCTCGATCCAGGGCCTCATGCCCTCAGGCGGGTCGAGGCGGCCGGTCGTGGCGGAGACGGCGAAGATGCGTTCGGCGAGGGCGCGCTCCTCGGAAGGGAGGGCCGAGATCAGGGCGGGTAGGTCTGCGATGCTTGGGTCGGTCATCCTGCTCCTCTGCTCATCTCGTGCGCGACGCGGCACATTATGCCCGTCTCGCACCACCGTCGTGCGCCCTTACGGCGCCCCCGTTCGCGCACCAAAGGAGCAGGGTGTAGAGGACGTTGACGCAGAAGGAGAAGACGCCCGCGATCACGGTCGCGATACCGCCGAGCAGGATCAGGTTGGAACGGGCCACGCGGGGATCCTCCTCGTCGTGGTACGGGAACTTCCCATCCTCGTCGGCGCCTTTGCGGGCCTCTGAGCGGTTCCGGGCCCAGGACGCCCCGATCACCATCAACCCTGGGCCGCAAACGATGAAGCGACCGGGCCACACGCGCAGGATGCCAGCCAGGATGGTCGGCTCTCCGGGCATGAGCTCTCCGGCAGGGATCCGAAGAGGGCCCCCATCCCTGGGGATACCCGGGAGCAGTAAGATTCTGACGGGCCAGGGAACCGTTCTCCTCTTCCGCGGACTAGGTTCTTTGGCCGGCGGCCCGTTCCAGGCGCGCGTAGATTGCCCCGCGGTCGATCATGCGCTCTACGTGGCCCTCCACGCCGAGCTTGAGCGCGGCGACCTCGTGGGCGAAGCGCACGCTCGTCGGCCAGTCCTTGCCGTCGAGGTGCGCGACGAGCAGCGCCGACCAGAAGGCGTCGCGGGCGCCGGTGACGCTCTGGACCTCCACTTTGGGCAGGGGGCCGACCCTCTCCACGGTCGAGCCGTCCGAGACGGTGACCATGCCCCCGCTGCGGGTCATCACGACGACCCCCGCGCCGAGGTCGTGGAACGCGTCGAGGCAGGCCCCTTCGAGCGCGTCGTCGTCCATGTTCGGGTCGAAGAGGCGGCGGGCGTCTTCGAGGGAGGGCTTGACGACGGTGACGTATGGGAGGACCTCTGCGAGCACCTCCCAAGCCTCCTCCCTGTCAGGCCACACGCGCGGGTCGTAGTTGGGGTCGAGGGAGACTACCTTGCCGAGCCTGGCCCCGAGCCGCATCGCCCTCCTCGCGGCCAGCCGCTGCGGGTCGCGCGAGAGGGCGAAGGCCGAGGTGTGGACGGCCCGCGCCCGCTCGACGAGCTCGTCCGTGACCTCTTTGATGCCAAGGAGCGCGTCGGCGCCCCGGTTTACCTGGAAGTCCGGGACGTTGACGGTCCTGGTGACGAAGGCGCTCGTGGTCGGCTCCCCGGGCGCGCGGTGGAGGCCCTCCGTCGAGACGCCGTGGCGGCCCAACTGGTCCTCGACGAACTCGCCGAAGTAGTCCCCGCCGACCTTCGTGACCACCGCCGAGCGGCCGCCGAGCTTGGCTACGTAGACGGCGACGTTGGCCGGCTGGCCGCCCAGGTAGCGCGAGAACCTGTCCGCGGTCCTGAGCGAGATCCTGAACTCGTGCGAGATAAAGTCGACGAGCGACTCCCCGACCGCGAGCACGTCGAGCCCGAAGTACAGATCGTCCAGCGTCTCGAGCGAAGCGCCTTCCTCGAAGGCCGGATCGGTGAAGTAGGCAGGGATCTCCAACCGTACGGAGGGCGTGGAGAAGCCGGCCGGAGCGGTCTGCGCCGCGCCGTCCCGCCCGCTTTCGGACATGGCGTCCAGGTACCCCTCCGCGGTGCGCTCCCAGGTGTACTTCGCCAGCACGCGCCCGTAGCCGGCCTCGGCGAAGCGGCGCCAGCGGCCGGCGCTGCCCGCCAGGGCGTAGAGGCCAGCCGCCACCTCCTCGGGGTCGCCCGGGTCGACGAGGACGCCGTACTCCTCGTCCCCCTCGCGCAGGGACTCGCTCGGCCCGCCGTTCTTCGTGACGACCGCAGGCAGGCCCGCCGCCATCGCCTCCAGGGGGGCGAGCCCGAAAGGCTCGTAGTTGGCCGTGAGCGCGAAGACCGAGCGCCTCTCTGATAGGAAGCGATACGCGGCTGCGAGGCGCCGCTGCCCCCTGACGGCGAACATCGAGACCATGCCGCGCATCCTCGCCCGGTCTATCGTGCCCATTATGCCGTCGAGCACGGCCCGCTCGCCCTCGTCAGCGTCCCTGTAGTC
>DATFPF010000095.1:0-37988 GCA_035264945.1 Rubrobacter sp. | reverse complement strand
TCCTGATCTCGACGGCCGTCTCGATGGCGACGGTCTCGACGCTGCTCCTCGTCCTCGCCTGACCCCGCGGACGCGCCCCACCACCCGCCAGGATGCCCGTACTTCCGTACAGGCCAAAGACCGTACTTTGGCCCGTCGGCGCACCTCCCGGCAAGCCGGATAATCTCCCCAGGTTAAAGGATGGGTCCGACCGGGACTTGACAGTGAGGAACCCGGTAGTACCCTTTTATTTAGCCGGCTAAGTAGTTTCGGCTGGAGGTAGAGATGGCGAGTGCTAGAGAGACCATAGGACGAGAAGTGGCGAGTTGGCCCGGGGTCGAGGAGAGGCCGCACCGGTTCGGGGGAACGGAGTTTCGGGTAAACGGGCACGAGATCGGGCACCTGCACGGCGACAGGCTGGCGGACCTTCCTTTCCCGGTGAAGGTACGGGAGGAGCTGGTGGAATCCGGCAAGGCCAGACTGCACCACGTAATGCCAGAGTCGGGGTGGGTGAGTCGCCCGATCAGGGACGAGGAGGACGTGGCCGGTGCCCTTGAGCTTTTCAGGACGAACTACGAGAGGTTGACGGCGCGGGGGGTGCGTTCATGAGCGGTTTCACGCGGGGGGAGGTCGAGTACATGCGGGATCAGCAACTCGGTCGGTTGGCCACGGTGGACGAGTCGGGGCGGCCGCACGTCGTGCCCGTCGGGTTCCGCTACAACCCCGAGCTTGGCGTCGTAGACGTCCGGGGGCGCAACCTCGGCGCCACCAAGAAGTTCAGGGACGTGGCGCGGACGGGCCGGGTGGCCCTCGTTGTGGACGACGTGCTGCCGCCGTGGCGGGCGCGGGGCGTCGAGGTTCGGGGCCGGGCCGAAGCCCTGGAGGCGACTGCCGACCCGGAGTCGGGGGGCGAGTTGATCAGGATCTTCCCCGAGCGCATCGTCGGCTGGGGCATCGACCCGGACGCCCGTGGCCCGGACGCCAGGTCCGTTAGCACATGACGGAGAGCAGGGTCGGGGGGACCCATCCCGTCAAGGAGACCACGGGGTTCGCGCTTGCCAAGGTGTGCAAGGCTCACCGGGGGAGCGTCGGGGGGATGCTGGCCGAGGTCGGGCTCCACGTAGGGCAGGAGATGGTCCTGATCGAGCTCTGGCAGGCCGACGGGTTGCGCGGCGGCGAGCTCGCCTGCAGGCTCGGCGTGGAGCCACCTACCGTAACCAAGATGCTCCGGCGCCTGGAGGACTTCGGCCTCGTCGAGCGGCGCCCAGACCCGGCCGACGCCCGGAGCTTCGGGGTGTACCTGACGGAGGAGGGGCGCGGCCTGGAGGGCCCCGTGCTGCGGCGCTGGGAGAGGGCAGAGGAGCGGACGTTCGCCGGGCTTGACCCGTCCGAGCGCCGCGAGCTCGGCAGGCTGCTGAGGAAGGTCAGGGCGGGGCTGGGTGCGAACACGAACTAGACGTTTGAGAGACTTATCTGTGAGGGGACAAGAATGGCATTTGGAGATGGACGTATAAGAGTGGTTGGCGTCGGCGGGACGTTGCGGGGGGGCTCGGCGAGCCTGGGGGCGCTGAGGCGGGCGCTCGAGGCGGCCGGCGAGGCCGGGGCAGAGACGGAGCTTCTGGACCTGCGGCGGCTCGGCCTGCCGATGTACGAGCCTGGCAGGGCGCTCGAGGAATACGGGCCCGGCGTCGGCCGCCTGGTGGAGGAGTTGCGTGGAGCTGACGCCGTCCTGATCAGCACGGCCGCTTACCACGGGACGCTCGCGGGCGTCACGAAGAACGCGCTCGACTTCGCGCAGTTTCTGTCAGGCGGGGAGCACCCCTACTTCGACGGGAAGGTGGTCGGCCTGATCTCGACCGCCGGCGGCGAGCAGGCCGGGGCAAACGCGACCGGGGCGATGGTCGACGTAGTCCACGCCCTGCGCGGCGTGGTGGCGCCGCTGATGGTCTCGATCTCTAGGGCCCGGCAGCGCACCGACGAGGCGGGGAACGTCACGGACGAGTTGTACGGCCGGCGCCTGGACGCCCTTGGCGGGCAGGTGGTCGACCTCGCCGGCGGGCTCGCGGCGCGAGACGGAAGGACGGAGTTCGCCGGGGTCGCGGGTTGAGTTCCGCCGGGGAGACCACGACCACCGAGGAGCGGGCTGGAAAGAGGAACACCCGCCTGCTCCTCGGCGTCGTGGTGACGGCCATCCTGATCTCCGTCCTCAACCAGACATTTGTCAACGTAGTGGTCCCCGACATCAGGCAGGACTACGGGGCGACCCAGGGCCAGGCTGGGTGGGTCATAACGGGGTACCTTCTCGTCTTCGCCGTCGGCATACCGCTCTACGGGCGCGTGGCTGACCTATACAGCCTCAGGGGCACCTTCGCCCTTGGGCTCTTTCTGCTGGCGGGAGGCTCGCTGGCGTGCGCGCTGGCGCCGAGCCTGCCGCTGCTGGTCGCCGGAAGGATCCTGCAGGCCGCGGGCGCCTCCGCGATACCGGCCTTAGGCTTCGCCTCCGTAGCCAAGGCGCTCCCCGAGGGGAGCCGAGGCATGGCGCTCGGCCTGCTCTCATCGAGCGTTGGCGCCGGGGCGGCCATTGGTCCCGTGCTCGGCGGCGTCGTCACCGGGCTCGCGGGCTGGCACGCCCTCTTCTTTCTGACGGTCCTTCTCGCGGCGCTCCTCATCCCTGGCGCCCTCTACGCCCTGCCCGGTGTGACGGACGGTGGGTCGAGAAAACCGGCTGGTATCGTGGCGGCCGTTCAGCACTTCGACGTGCCGGGGGGGCTCTCGCTCGCGCTGTCTGCGGGGCTCACGCTCTTCGGGGTCACGCAGGGGCAGGTCGTAGGGTTCTCGTCCCCGATCTCCTGGGGCAGCTTCGTCGCCGCGGGCGTCCTGGCCGCCTTATTCGCGGGCCGCATCCGGTCGGCCTCAGACCCGTTCGTCACGCCGCACCTCTTCCGCAACGGGGCGTTCCTGGCGGCGGCGGTGACGGGGTTCTTCATGATGTTCGCCAACGTGGGGAGCTTGGTGTTAGTTCCGTTGCTGCTCTCCGAGGTCAACGGGCTCCCCGCTACCGGGATCGGGCTGGTGCTGGCGCCCGGGGCGCTCGTGGTCGCGGTCCTCTCCCCCGTCGCGGGGAGGCTCTCCGACCGGTTCGGGCCGAGGGCCCTGGTACGGATCGGGCTCGTCATATTCGCGGTCTCCATGTTCTCCATCTCCGCCTTCGCCGCGGGGGCGCCCGCAGTGGCGGTCGCGGTAGGCATCCTCGGCCAGAGCCTCGGCTTCGCGCTGGTCAACTCCCCGAACGCGAACGCGGCGGCTGCCTCGCTCTCCCGAGACGAGAGCGGGGTGGGCCTCGGCATCTACCAGATGCTGTTCTTTCTCGGCGGCGGCTTCGGCCCGGCGGTGGCGGCGACCTTCCTGGCCATCCGGCAGGGGGCCGAGGCGGGGGCCCTCAACCCGCTCTTCGCCGCCAGCTCCGCCCCCTTCTCGGACGCCTTCCTGGTCCTGGCGATCGCGAGCGTCGTAGCCCTGATCTCGGCCTCTGGCCTCAAGAGGGACATAGGGAAGGGGGACGGGGGTGCCTGACTACGGCAGGCCGCTCGAGTTCGGCGTTAGCGTCGAGCCGCTCGCCGATCCGCCCGACCACGCGGCGAGGGTGGCGAAGGCGGCCGACCGGGCTGGCCTCGACCTCGTCGGCATCCAGGACCACCCTTACCAGCGGCGGTTCCTCGACACGTGGACGCTCATCTCGGCCCTCGTGCCCGTCACGGAGAACGTCCGCTTCTTCCCCGACGTGGCGAACCTGCCCCTGAGGCCGCCGGCCATGCTGGCGAAGGCCGCGGCTTCGCTCGACGTCATCTCCGGCGGGCGGGTCGAGGTCGGGCTCGGGGCCGGCGCGTTCTGGGACGCGGTCGTCGGCATGGGCGGCCCTCGCCGGAGCCCGGGTGAGGCCCTCAGGTCAACCGAGGAGGCTATTGACGTCATGCGGCTCGTCTGGAGCGGGGGGCGTTCCCTACGGTACGAAGGCGAGTTCTACTCGCTGAAAGGGATGCGTCCCGGGCCACCGCCCGCGCACGACATCGGCGTCTGGGTCGGTGCCTACGGGCCCCGGATGCTCGGCCTGATCGGCCGTAAGGCCGAAGGCTGGGTCCCCTCCCTCGGCCACGCCCCGCCAGAACGCCTGCCCGGGATGCACGAGAAGATAGACGAGGGGGCGGCCGAGGCGGGTCGAGAGCCGTCGGAGATAAAGCGCGTCTACAACGTCTCTGGGAACATCGGGCCGGAGGGAGAGGGCCCGCTCGAAGGTCCGGCCCCGAAATGGATCGAGACGCTCTCGCGGTTCGTCTTGGAGGACGGGATGGACACTTTCGTCTTCTGGCCCGCCGGGGATCACGAGCGGCAAACGGAGCTCTTCGCCGCCGAGGTCGCACCGGCGGTCAGGGAGGCCGTCGGGGCAGCCCGTTCGTGAGGGCTGGCGGCGTCGCGGTGGTGGGATCCGGGGCTACACTCATGAGGTTCGTGTCGACAACAGGAAAGGAAGCCGTATGACGGAGAACGGAAGGGTCGAGATCCCGGAAGGATACCGCGACCTCTTGGAGAGCACGGCGCTTGTGCACGTCGCCACGCTCGGCCCGAACGGCGAGCCGCAGAACAACCCGGTCTGGTTCGGTTGGGACGGCGAGCACATAAAGTTCAGCCAGACGAAGACCCGCCAGAAGTACCGCAACGTCAGCAGGGAGCCGCGGATCGCCTTGTCTCTCGTGGACCCGGAGAACCCGTACCGCTACCTCGAGGTGAGGGGCGAGGTCGACCGCATCGAGGAGGACCCGGAGAACGACTTCATAAACGAGATGGCGAAGAAGTACATGGGCGTCGACGTCTACCCCCTCCACCAGCCCGGCGACGAGCGCGTCGTCGTCTACGTGAGGCCCCAGCACACGACCCAGATGGGCGCGTAAGACCGGCGTGGCGGGGAGGGAGGCGCGAGGTGGAGCCGGGCCGCTGCGGCGGGCCCTGGGCTACCTGCGCTCGTACAAGCGGGAGAGCATCGGCGCCGCGCTGGCGCTCATGCTCGTCTCGGGGGCAAACCTCGTTGCCCCGCTCCTCGTAGGCAGGGCCATAGACGTAGGCATCGCGCCGCGGCGGGCCGACGTTCTCGCCTACGCGGTCGCTGGGCTCGTGGCGGTGGCGCTCGCGCGGGGCCTCTTCACGTTCTTGCAGGGGTACCTCGCGGAGCGGGCTTCGCAGGGGGTCGCCTACGACCTGCGCGACGCCCTGTTCGGGCAGATGGAGCGGCTCTCGTTCAGCTACTACGACAGGGTCCAGACCGGCCAGCTCGTCCAGAGGCTCACGAACGACGTGGAGCAGATCCGGTCCTTCGCCGGCTCCGGCGTCGTCCAGCTAGCCAACGCTGTAGTCATGCTCGTGGGTGCGGCGGCGCTTCTCTTCTACCTGGACTGGCGGCTAGCCCTCGTCGCGCTCGCCGTGGTCCCCGCGATAGCCCTCCTGCTGGTGCGGTTCGTGCGGCGCATCAGGCCTCTCTTCGCGCAGGTCCAGCAGACGCTCGGCAGGCTCAACACCGTGCTGCAGGAGGACCTCTCTGGGGTGCGCGTGATCCGGGCCTTCGCCCGCGAGGACTACGAGACGGCCCGCTACAAGGCCGTGAACGACGAGCTTCTGGACAAGAACCTCCAGACCGTGCGGGTCTTCGCCAACAACTTCCCCTTCGTCTTCCTGCTCGCCAACCTCGGGACGCTCGCCATCGTCTGGTTCGGCGGGTGGCAGGTAATAGACGGCAGGCTCTCCATCGGGGAGCTCGTCGCCTTCAACACCCTGCTCGGGTTCATGCTGTTCCCGATCCTGACCATAGGGTTCCTGTCCGCGAACATCTCGCGGGCCGGGGCGTCGGCCTCTAGGGTCTTCGAGATCCTGGACGCCCCGCTCGAGGTAACGGACAAGCCGGACGCCTACCCCCTGCCGCCGCTCAAGTGCAAGGTCGAGTTCGACGACGTCTCGTTCCGCTACCCTGGGAGCGAGCGCGAGATCCTGCGCGGCGTGAGCTTCGCGGTCGAGCCTGGCAGCACGGTCGCGATCCTCGGCACGACGGGCTCAGGCAAGTCCACCCTCGTCAACCTGCTGCCACGCTTCTACGACGCGACGGGGGGCGCGGTAAGTCTCGACGGGCACGACGTCCGCGACGTTACGCTCTCTTCCCTGCGGTCCCAGATCGGGATGGTCCTCCAGGAGGCCAGGCTCTTCTCCGGCACCGTGCGCGACAACGTCGCCTTCGGCAAACCCGACGCGACGGACGAGGAGGTCCGCCTGGCGGCGAAGGACGCGCAGGCCGACGGCTTCATCCGGGGGCTGGCGGAAGGGTACGAGACCGTGATCGGGGAGCGCGGCGTCGGGCTCTCCGGCGGCCAACGACAGAGGATCGCGATAGCGCGGGCCCTGCTCGTGGACCCCCGCCTGCTCATCCTCGACGACAGCACCTCCGCCGTGGACGCGGAGACGGAGGCTGCGATCCAGGAGACCTTAGACAGGCTTATGCGCGAGCAGCATAGGACGGTCTTCGTGATAGCGCAGAGGGTATCTACGGTGCGGGACGCCGACCTGATCCTGGTCCTCGACGAGGGCGCTATAGGCGCTATGGGCACGCACGAGGAGCTGCGCCGCGACTCGGAGCTCTACAACGAGATCCTCGGCTCCCAGCTAGTGGACGAGCCCGTCCCCGCAGGGGGCGCTGGTTAGGATGCCGCGGTTCGTCATCCAGGAGCACTACGCCACGAGCCACCACTTCGACCTGCGCCTCGAACGGGACGGCGCCCTGGTCTCGTGGGCCGTACCCAAGGGCATGCCCGAAGACCCGAAGAAGAACCGCCTCGCCGTGCGCGTCGAGGACCACGGCCTCTCTCACCTGGATCTCGTCGACGACACGCCGGTCGAGGGCGTTCCCGGGGCCGTGAAGAAGAGCATCTGGGACAGGGGCACCTACGAGGCCGAGGAGTTCGGGGATGAGATGGTGATCGCGCGCCTGCGCGGGGGCCGCCTCGGTGGCAGGTACGCCATCTTCCGCACCGGCGGGAAGAACTGGCTCGTCCACAAGATGAAGCCGTCCGGGGAGGCCCGGGATTAGGAGCATCCAGTCGATCGCCGGGACGCCGGAGGAGAAGGCCGCGGACCGCGCGACGACGACCCGGCGTCTCATCTCCGAGCTCTCGCCGTACCGGTGGAAGCTGGCGTGGGTGATGGTCCTCGTGGTGCTCGGGGCCGTCGCGCAGGCCGGCGGACCGTGGCTTATCGGGCGCGCCATCGACCGCCATATACTTGAGGGGGACGCCGCCGGTCTCGCCCGCACGATGCTCCAGCTGCTGGCGGTGTACGCGCTTGGCACCGTCGCCTCGCGGGGGCAGGTCTACGGGGTGGGTTCGGTGGCCCAGAGGCTGCTGGCGTCGCTGCGGGCCAGGATCTTCGACAGGCTCCAGCACCTGCCGCTGCGCTTCTTCGACCGGCGGCCCGTGGGCGACCTGATGAGCCGCGTCACGAACGACGTGGACACCCTCAACCAGCTCTTCTCCCAGGGGCTCACGCAGCTGCTCGGCTCCATCTTCAGCCTAGTCGGCATACTCGTGGCGATGCTCGTCCTGCAGTGGAACCTGGCGCTCGCCTGCTTCGCCGTCATCCCGATCATGCTCCTGACCACAGCCTTCTTCGCCAGGCGGGCGAGAAGGGCCTTCCGTCTGACGCGCGAGACGGTCGGGGACGTCTCTGCCGGGTTGCAGGAGGACATCGTTGGGGTGCGCGAGGCGCAGGCGTTCAACCGGACGGAGAGGAACATAGCGCGCTTTCGGGAGCGGAACGCGGCCAACAGGGACGCCAACGTGCAGGCCGTGGCGATCACCTCGGCCTTCTCGCCTGCCATAGACGTGCTCTCGACGCTCGCGACGGCGCTCGTGATCGGCTACGGAGGCTACCTGGTCTTCGCTGGCTCCATCTCGGTAGGGGTCCTCACGGCGTTCCTGATCTACGTCCAGCAGTTCTTCCGCCCGGTCCAGCTCGCCTCCCAGTTCTACGCCCAGGCCCAGTCAGCCCTCGCCGGCGCCGAACGCATCTACAACATCCTCGACGAGGAGCCGGAGAGGCCGGATCCACCAGAGGCCCGGAAGGTCGGGCGGATGGAGGGTCGCGTGACGTTCGAGAACGTAACCTTCGCCTACGACCCGGGCCGCCCAGTCCTCAGGGACGTGGATTTCGGGATCGAGCCTGGCCAGACCGTGGCCCTCGTCGGCCCGACCGGCGCGGGCAAGACGACGATAGCTAGCCTGATCCCGCGCTTCTACGACGCGACCGAAGGGACGGTAGGCATCGACGGCCGGGACGTGCAAACTTACGCCCGCAAGGACCTGCGGGAGAACATCGGGATCGTGCTGCAGGAACCCTTCCTCTTCTCCGGCACCATCGCTGACAACATCGGCTACGGCCGCCTGGACGCCTCGCGCGAGGAGATAGAGGCCGCCGCAAGGACGGTGGACGCGCACGGCTTTATCTCCGAGCTTCCCGACGGGTACGACACGACCCTCGGCGAGGGCGGCGGGTCTCTGAGCCAGGGTCAGCGGCAGCTGCTCTCGTTCGCGCGGGCCGTGCTGACCGACCCCCGCATCCTCATCCTGGACGAGGCGACGAGCAACATAGACACCAGGACTGAGAAGGTAATACAGGAGGCGCTCGCCAGGCTGCTCAAAGGCCGGACGAGCGTCGTGATCGCGCACCGCCTGAGCACGATCCGGAACGCGGACCTGATCCTCGCGGTCAACGACGGACGCATCGTCGAGCGCGGGACGCACGGGGAGCTGCTGGCCCGCGGCGGCCTCTACGCCGGCCTCTATCGCCGCCAGTTCCGCGAGCCTGTCCCCTCGTAAGTAGGGATAGGCAGGGCGTCGGCGCGTACGCCTGTGTTCCGCCGGAGTGCCGGCGGAAAAGTCGGTGGTAACATGCCGGCGGCATAGCGAGTGACAGAAGAGACGGGAGAGAGATGGAAGCGGAAACATCGGGCATCCACCACGTAACCGCGATAGGCGGCGGTCCGCAGCGGAACCTGGACTTCTACGCCGGCGTGCTCGGCACCCGGCTCGTCAAGAGGACCGTGAACTTCGACGATCCGGGCACCTACCACCTCTACTACGGCGACGGCGGCGGCACCCCAGGCACCATAATGACCTTCTTCCCGTGGGAGGGGGCGGCGAAGGGCCGGATCGGCTCGGGCCAGGTAATCACTACCGCATACTCGATACCCGAGGCCTCCCTCGGCTACTGGACGGGGCGCCTCGTCGAGAACGGCGTCCGCTTCGAGAAGCCCAGAGATCAGTTCGGCGACACGGTGCTCGCCTTCGAGGACCCGGACGGCCTCAGGCTCGAGATCGTGGCCGCCGACGACCGGCGCGCAGGCTACGCCAGCGGCCCCACCCCCGCCGAGCACTCCATCCGCGGCTTCCACCACGCCGCCCTCGCCGTCCGCGACGCCGAACGGACCGTCAAGCTGATGACGGACCACCTCGGCTTCCGCCGGGTGGACGAGGCCGAGAACAGGACGCGCCTCGCCGCCGGCGACGGCGGCCCCGGCAACCTGGTGGACGTGATGGGCGCCTCGGGCTTCCCGCGGGGCAGCATGGGCGTCGGCACCGTCCACCACATCGCCTTCCGCGTCCCGGACGAGGAGACGCATCTCGCCGTGCGCGAGGAGGTGCACGACCTCGGCCTCGACGTCACGCCCGTGCTCGACCGCAACTACTTCAAGTCCATCTACTTCCGCGAGCCCGGCGGCGTCTTGTTCGAGATCGCCACCGACCCGCCCGGGTTCGCCGCCGACGAGGACGCCGAACACCTCGGCGAGTCGCTCAAGCTCCCGCCCTGGCTGGAGGAGCGCCGCGGCGAGATCGAAGAGGTGCTCACCCCGCTGCGCATTCCGGGCAAGGAGGAGGCATGAGCGCCGAACTGGCGGGCTTCGCCCACAACTACCTGCCCGGCGAGTCTGACGTAACGCTGCTGCTGTTGCACGGGACGGGCGGGAACGAGGACGACCTGATCCCACTGGGCCAACAGCTCCTCCCGGACGCCGCCATCCTGAGCCCGCGCGGCAAGGTCTCCGAGCACGGCGCCCCCCGCTTCTTCCGTCGCCTCGCGGAGGGCGTCTTCGACCACGAAGACCTCCTCTTCAGGTCGCACGAGCTGGCGGACTTCGTGGATGAGGCCGCCGATCGGTACGGCTTCGACCGCCAGAAGCTCGTCGCCGTCGGCTACTCCAACGGCGCCAACATCGCCGCCAGCCTCATGCTCCTGCACCCCGGCCTGCTCCGCGCCGCCGTCCTCTTCCGGGCGATGGTCCCCTTCGAGCCGGACGAGACGCCGGACCTCTCCGGCATGCCCGTATTCCTGGCGGCCGGGCGCAGGGACACCATGATCCCGCCCGACAACACCGAGCGCCTCGCCGCCATCCTCCAGGAAGCCGGCGCCGACCTCGACCTGCGCTGGAAGAACGTCGGGCACCCGCTCACCTACGAGGAGCTAGAGGAGGCGAAGGGGTGGCTCTCGGGGGTCCTTCCGAAGCTGGCGTAGGCCGGCGCGGTACGAGGGCCCTGGGCATGACGCCCGCGCGGGTGCCGGGTTCCGGGCCGCCTGGCGGTCGTTTCCTTCGGGGCCGGTATACTATCTCTGGCGTCCGTTTCGAACACTCCGGGGATCACGCGGGGGAGGTATGCAAGAGGCCACGCTTGCCGAAAGGCTACGCTACTGGTTCGATAACACGATCTCGAGGGGCACCATCGCGCTTATCGGGTGGCTCTTCGTCCTGATCCTGGCGTCTGTGTTCGCGGGGTCCTTGCTGGTCTACGTCACGGGCATCGCGCCAGAGGTCGGCGGGCACAGGCCCGGCTTCCTGCAGACGGTCTGGCTCGACCTGATGAGGACCATAGACCCGGGCAACGTGGGCGGGGACAGGGGGAGCTGGGCTTACCTGTTCTCCATGCTGACCGTCACGATGGGCGGGGTCTTCGTCTTCAGCGCCCTGATCGGGGTCGTCTCCCAGGGCATCGACGGCAAGCTGGTCGAGTTGCGCAAGGGCCGTTCTTTTGTCGTGGAGCGCGGGCACACGGTAATCTTCGGGTGGTCGCCGCAGATCTTCTCTATCTTGACGGAGCTGGCGGCCGCAAACGAGAGCCGCCCCGACGCCTGCATCGCCATCCTGGCCCAGAAGGACAAGATCGAGATGGAGGACGAGATCCGGGCCAGGATAGGCAGGACGGGCAAGACGCGGATCGTCTGCAGGACCGGGGACCCAACCGACGTCGACGATGTGCGGATCGTCAACCCCAACGACGCGCGATCCATCATAGTGCTCCCCGAGGGCGAGGACGCCGACTCGCAGGCTATCAAGACGATACTGTCGCTCGTCAACAACCCCAACCGCCGCGAGGAGCCGTACCACATAGTCTCCCGGATCCGGGAGCCGGGGAACCTGAGCGTGGCCCGGATGGTCGGGCGGGACGAGGTCGAGCTGGTGCCCGTGGACAACCTCATCGCCCGCATCATCGCCCAGACCTGCCGCCAGTCGGGCCTCTCCGTCGTCTACACCGACCTTCTGGACTTCGGGGGCGACGAGGTCTACTTCGTCGACGAGCCCCGCCTCACCGGCAGGACGTTCGGCGAAGCCCTCTTCGCCTACGAGAGCAGCTCCGTCATCGGGCTCCGCAAGGAAGACGGCAGCATCGCTCTGAACCCGCCGATGGACACCGGTATCTCGGCCGGGGACTCCATAATCCTCGTCTCCGCGGACGACAGCACGGTCGAGTTCTCCGGAGATGCCGCCCCCGAGATCGACGCCGGCGCGATCCGGACCTTCTGGCGCCGCGAACAGGACCCGGAACGAACCCTGATCCTGGGCTGGAACGGGCGCGCACCGACGATAATCTCCCAGCTGGACGGCTACGTCTCACCAGGCTCGGAGGTGACCGTGGTGTCCCACGTCGGCGGGCCGGCCGGCCTCGACGGCCTGCGCAACCAGACGGTTGATTTTCGAACCGGCAACACCACGGACCGGAAGCTCCTGAACGGGCTGAAGGTGGCGCGCTACGACCACGTGATCGTCCTCGGCTACTCCGACGAGCTCGACGACCAGGAGGCCGACTCCAGGACCCTCATGACCCTCCTGCACCTGCGCGAGATCGCCGACCGGACCGGATGCCAGTACTCGCTCGTGAGCGAGATGCTTGACATCCGGAATCGCGGGCTGGCGGAGATCACCCACGCCGACGACTTCGTCGTAAGCGACCAGCTCGTGAGCCTTGCCATGTCCCAGATCTCGGAGAATAAAGAGCTGTCCACGATCTTCGGGGAGCTTTTTGGCCCGGAAGGCTCGGAGGTGCACCTCAAGCCGGCGGACGAGTACGTGAAGCCCGGCGTGTCGCTCGACTTCTTCACCGTTGTGGAGGCCGCGAGCAGGCGCGGGGAGGTCGCCATCGGCTACCGGGTAAGGGCCCAGACCGACGACCCGAGCGCCGCCTACGGCGTGCGCCTCAACCCCGACAAGTCCGAGCCGCTCCGGTTCGCCGAAGGCGACATGGTGATCGTGCTCTCCGACTCGTAAGCCGGGACGCCGTCACGCCCAGGGCGCTGTCCCGGAACCCATCGGGCCGCCGCCCGCGATGGCCGTCTGCATCGAACCACAGCCCGTATGGGGCAGAAAAACGGGCGGTTAATAAGCAAAGTTACCCACCCGAATGATCGGGTTGTCGGCGATGCTACAATTTTTCCAGCGTCCCTGGGGCGCGTATTTGGGGCTGAAACAACCATTTAACAATCGCATTTCGAAGGGTGGGCAGCATGGCCAGGCCGGCGATAATCGCGGTGGACGACGACCCCCACGTCCTGCGGGCAATAGGTCGGGGTCTCCGGCGGCGCACGAGGGAGCGCCGCGTTCTCAGGTCAGACCATAGGAGGCCCCTGGAGGGCTTACGGCCCTCGGGGTTAGCCGCGTTCGGGCGCCCACCGGGCACGGAGGATTCCGGCGCGCGGCTGCGTGCCCCGCAGGTGGCCCGAGGGGGCGCCCGGACGCGGCATTCGCGCTGTGCGCTTCCCTCGGGCTGTGGTCCGTGCCCAGCAGTGGCTTCCGGGGATTGGCCAAGTGCGGGGTGAGATCGTTTGTTGAAACTCAGACCAGGGACGGAGGATAGCCATGTCGAAGTCTAGCCTGTACGAGGAGATCTGCTCGGAGAGGCGGGAGGTCAACACGCGGGTCTTGAAGCAGGTGGTCTCGCTCGCGGTCGAGATAGCGCGGGAGGGGCGGGAGGGGCGCAAGATCGGGACGCTCTTCGTCGTCGGCGACTCGGGGGAGGTGATGCGGCGCTCGAAGCCCATGATCCTGGACCCCCTGCAGGGCCACCCGGACGAGGACAAGTACGTCGAGGACCCGAACGCGCGCGAGACCATAAAAGAGCTGGCCCAACTAGACGGCGCCTTCGTCGTCTCGAACGCGGGGGTCGTCCTCTCGGCGGCCCGCTACATAGACGCGGCCTCGGACAGCCTCGACCTCCCCCTCGGCCTCGGCAGCCGCCACATGGCGGGCGCTTCCATCTCGCAGCAGACGGGCGCCGTGGCGGTCGTCGTCTCGGAGAGCTCGATGGTAAGGATGTTCGACGACGGCGATCTCGTCTCGGAGATAGTCCCAGAGCTGTGGATGATCGAAGGTTACAGAAGCCGCGTCGAAGGCCGGACCCTCACCCGTCAGGACGAGGAAGTCGCGGTGATCACGCGTGCGGAGTAGCCGGGCCGACGTCCTCGCCTTCTGGTTCGGCAGGGAGGGCGAGCCGGGCTACGGCGAGTTCAGAAGCGAGTGGTTCCAGAAGGACGAGGCCTTCGACCGCGCGGTCGCTGACCGGTTCGGCATCCTGCACGGGCGGGCGGCTGCGGGAGAGCTCGACGCCTGGCGCGATGAGGCGGAGGGCTGCCTGGCGCTAGTCATCGTGCTCGACCAGTTCCCCCGCAACATGTTCCGCGGCGACGCAAGGACCCACGCCACCGACGGGCAGGCGCTTGACGCGGCGAAGCACGCCATCGAGCGCGCCCTGGACAGGGAGCTTCCCACCTTCCAGCGGATGTTCCTGTACATGCCGTTCATGCACGCGGAGAACGTCGAGGACCAACGCCGCGCCGTCGAGCTCTTCGAGGGGCTCGCCGCGGAGCCCGGGGGTCCAGACGTCGTGGAGTACGCGGTCGGGCACAGGAAGATAGTTGAGAGGTTCGGGCGCTTCCCGCACAGGAACGCCATCCTGGGCCGGGAGACGACGCCCGAGGAGGCCGAGTTTCTCACGCAACCGGGGTCGTCATTCTAGGATGGTACGGTCGGAGATCCCGGGAGAGGAGGAGAGGCTTGGCGACGCTTAACCCGCCGTGCGACGAGGGGGTCGTCCGGTCGAAGCCGGCCGCCTCGCCGTGCGGGTCCTCGTCGGAGCCGTGGGTGCTGGCGGCTACCATCATCGGGTCCGCGATGGCCTTTATAGACGGGACGGTCGTGAACGTGGCGCTGCCCCAGATCCAGGACAGGCTTGGCGCGACAGCGGTGGACGCGCAGTGGATCGTCGAGTCCTACGCGCTGTTCCTCGCGGCCCTGATCCTGGTCGGCGGCTCTCTAGGCGACCATTACGGACGGCGTCGGATCTACTCCTTGGGCATCGTGCTCTTCGCCGCCTCCTCTGTGGGGTGCGGCCTCGCGCTGACGCCGGGGCAGCTCATCGTGGCGCGGGCGGTGCAGGGTATCGGCGGGGCGATGCTGGTGCCCGGGTCGCTGGCGATCATAAGCGCCTCCTTCGACGAGGCGCGGCGCGGGAGGGCCATCGGGACGTGGTCCGGGTTCTCGGGGATCACGGCGGCGATAGGGCCGGTGCTCGGCGGCTACCTGGTCGAGAACGTCTCGTGGCGGGCGGCCTTCCTGATCAACGTCCCCCTGGCGGCGGTCGTGCTGTTCATCGTGGCGCGGCACGTTCCCGAGAGCCGCGACCCAGACGCGCGGCGGCTGGACATCCCTGGGGCGGTGCTAGGTACTGTCGGGCTCGGCGGGATAGTGTTCGGCCTGATCGAGTCCCAGGCGGAAGGCTTCGGCGACCCGCTGGTTCTCGTCTCCCTCCTCGCCGGCCCGGCGGCCCTGGCTGGGTTCGTCGTGGTCGAGGGGCGCTCGCGCGAGCCGATGATGCCGCTCTCGCTGTACCGGTCCCGCAACTTTACGGGGGCGAACCTGTTGACGCTGCTCCTGTACGCGGGTCTCGGGGGGTCGCTGTACTTTTTGCCGTTCAACCTTATACAGGTCCACGGCTACTCGGCGACGGCGGCGGGGAGCGCGTTCTTGCCTTTCATCGTCATAACCTTCCTCATGTCCCGGTGGGCGGGCGGGCTCGTCACCCGCTACGGGGCCAAGCTCCCGCTCGTCGTCGGGCCGACGATAGCGGCCTGCGGCTTCCTGCTCTTCGCCCTTCCCGGCACGGGCGGATCCTACTGGACCACGTTCTTCCCGGCCATCTGCGTTCAGGGGCTCGGCATGTCCCTGGTAATAGCCCCCCTCACGACGACGGCGATGAATTCGGTCACGGGCCGCCACTCGGGCCTCGCCTCGGGCGTCAACAACGCGGTCTCCCGCACGGCGACCCTCCTCTCCATACCCGTCCTCGGCATCTTCGTCTTCGTGGCCTTCTCCGCCGGCCTGGACGCCCGCGTGGGCGACCTCGACCTCCCGCCCGCGGCCGTCCAGCAGCTCGAAGTGGAGAAGGCGAACCTGGGCGGCGCAGAGGTGCCCGAGGGCCTCCCCGGGGACACGGCGGCGGCCGTGGAGGCGGCGATAGCAGAGGCCTTCGTCACGGGTTTCAGGGTGGCGATGTTCGTGGCGGCTGGCCTAGCCCTGCTTAGCGCCCTGGCCGCGGCCCTCATCATCGAGGGCAAGGGGAGCACAGCCCAGACGCAGCGGGCGGGGCCCGACGCGGAGCCAGCCCCCGCGTGAGCACCCCCGAAGTAGAGGCCGTCCTGAGATGGCACGAGGCCCTGAACGCCGGCGACGCCGACCGCGTCGCCTCCCTCTCGCACCCCGAGGTCGAGGTCGGGGGCCCGCGCGGCTCGGCCCGCGGACGGCACGTTCTTAAAGACTGGGTCGGGCGGGCCAACGTCAGCCTGGAGCCGCTGCGCCTGTTCCGGCGAGGACCGACCGTGGTCGTCGAAGAGGCCGCGACCTGGCGCGACGCGCAGACCGGAGAGACCACGGGCGAGGCCACGGTCGCCACGGTGTTCGCGCTGGACGGAGGACAGGTGGCGGGCGTCATCCGCCACGATGGGCTGGAGGACGCGCTCCGGAGCGCGGGCCTCGACGGGTCGGATAGGGTAGAGACCCAAACCTAAGGAGGGCCATGCAAGCGTGCACGCATCTCGGCCAGATCAGGGACGTGGAGCCTAGCGCCGAGGGTTGCGAGGAGTGCCTGCGGATGGGCGACACCTGGGTCCACCTGAGGGAGTGTCTCTCCTGCGGGCACGTCGGCTGCTGCGACTCCTCCAAGAATAGGCACGCCACCAAGCACTTCCTCGCGACGGAGCATCCCATCATCAAGTCCTTCCAGCCCGGGGAGGACTGGATCTGGTGCTACGTCGACGGGGTCGTCATGGAGCCGAGGTAGACCCTTCCGGGGGCCTGCCCGGGCTGTCCCCGTAACCCTCGAAGAAGTCCGCCCCCAGCGGTCCGGCGGAACCCGCCTCGTACCGGGCCGGCGCGCGAGCGGACTCCGGCCCGATGCTCTTCGGGCACGATAGCGCGTTCTGGAGGGACCGGCCCTGCGACCGAAATCTTGTCGTTAGCGGTGCGCGTTGGGGGCGGACGCGCCCGAAATTACCGGGCCTCGCCAGCGTTCCGAACCTTCTCCCGCACCGCTTCTACAAAATTACATAAATCAGACTAACCCAAATGGTGCAGCAAAAAATACCGCTTCTGGACAATGGCGGGAACGACTGCTCCGCCCACCATGAACAAAGAGGTCCACGCTCTGGGGAAATTCCATCTCGTATGGGATGCGTGGGCTGGGACAGGGAAGAGGATGAGAGAGAGGAGGTGTGTTACATGAGACGTGGTAGAGAGCATAGGCGAAGGTTCTTCTTCCGCAGGAGGTTCTTCTTCCGCAGGCGGAGGTTCAGGTTCTTCAGGCGCCGTCGTTAGGAACCACAGCTAGGCGAGGTGGCCCCGCCGATCGGCGGGGCCACCAGTTCATTGGGCTGTATAGTTAGGGCAAATGGCACAACTCGGCACAACACGTCAAATAAGGGCCGGGGCGGAAGGGCAAGAAGAAGAGCTCGTGGCGCACGCGCCGGTGCTGCCGGTGCGCGAGATCTTCAGCCGCTTCTGGCCCCACGCCAGGCCCTACCGCCGCTGGATCCCGGTAATAGTCCTTCTAGTCGCCCTCGGATCGGCCCTGGAGGCCGCCGCCATATGGATGTACAAGGTGCTTGTGGACGAGGTGCTCGTGCCCCGGGACTTCGGGCTCCTCGGGTGGGTGGCGCTCGCCTACCTCGGCCTGATGGTCCTGGACGGGCTCGTCTCCTTCGCCGACGCGTACCTCTCGGCCTGGGTGGGCGAGCGGTTTCTGGTCTCCTTGCGCACGGCCTTCTTCCGGCACCTCCAGAGCCTCTCTTTAGGATTCTTCGAGGGACGAAAACTCGGGGACGTGATCAGCAGGCTCTCCGTCGACATCGACGAGATCGAAGACCTCGTGCTCTCCGGGATCGTGGCGGGCGTCTCGGCCGTCTTCCAGCTCGTCTTCTTCGTCGGGGCGCTCTTCTACCTGCAGTGGAACCTCGCCCTCGTCTCCCTCGTCGCGGCGCCGCTCTTCTGGCTCGCGGCAAGGCGGTTCTCGCGCCTGATCAAGGAGGCCTCCCGCGAGCAGCAGCGGCGCAGCGGCTCGATCAGCGCTGTCGCCGAGGAGAGCCTCTCGAACGCCGCGCTCGTGCAGGCCTACAACAGGCAGGAGGACGAGGCCGAGCGCTTCCACCGGGAGAACATGGGCAGCTTTCGGGCGCAGATGTCTTCTATCCGCCTGGAGGCGCTGTTCTCGCCCGTGATCAACCTCATAGAGCTGGCGGGGATGGCCGCCGTCGTCGCCGCCGGGGTGTGGCTTCTCGCCCGCGGGCAGCTCTCTTTGGGCGGGCTGCTCGTCTTCCTGATCTACCTCACCCGCCTCTACGAGCCGGTGCAGGGGCTGAGCGAGCTGGCAGGCACGATCTTCGCTGCCTCTGCCGGCGCCGAGAGGGTAATAGAGTTCCTGGACCAGAAGCCTTCGGTCGAGGATCGGCCAGACGCCCGCCCACTGGGCCGCGCCGGCGGCTCGGTCGCGTTCGACGCGGTCTCTTTCCGTTACCCGGATGGGAAGCGGCCGGCGCTGGACGACGTTTCGTTCTCGACGGGCCCGGGCGAGACCCTTGCCCTCGTCGGCCCGAGTGGGGCGGGGAAAACCGCCGCGGCCCGGCTGCTGCTGCGCTTCTACGACCCGGACTCAGGGGCGGTCAGGCTGGACGGTCACGACCTGCGCGACCTTACCCTTCACTCATTGCGCGAGAACGTCGCCGTCGTGCTGCAGGAGACGCTGGTCTTCGACGGGACCGTGCGCGAGAACATCGCCTACGGAAAGCCAGATGCCACGGAGGAGCAGATAACCCGGGCGGCGAAGGAGGCCGACGCCGAGGGGTTCATCATGGCCCTGCCGGAGGGTTACGACACTAGGGTAGGCCAGAAAGGCCGCCGCCTCTCCGGCGGTCAGCGCCAGCGGCTCGCGATAGCGCGGGCCATGGTTCGAGACGCCCCCGTCCTTATCCTCGACGAGCCGACCACGGGCCTCGACGCCGAGTCGGCGGGCAGGATCATGGAGCCCCTGCGCCGCGCGATGGAAGGACGCACGACCATAATCATCTCGCACAACCTCACGACCGTGCGGGAGGCGGACTCCATCCTGGTGCTGGAGGAGGGCCGTATTACCGAGCGCGGCACCCACCCCGAGCTCCTGGCGCGCGGCGGCTCCTACGCCCGGCTCTACTTCCTGCACCACGGAGCCGACACCGCGGCGCGACCCGGCTCCTAGCTCGAGGACGGCGCACCTAAGCCCCCCCGGTTCGGGTGTCGAGCCCACGTTAAAGGGCGGGTAGAATGGGTAGCCTGCGAACGGGCAGCGCGGATCTTCCGTTCCTGACGTGCGCTCGCACGAGGTTTGGCCGCGCGGCGGATGTGCTGAGGGGAACTGTCCGAACGAACCACAACGGGTCCGCCGCCCTCGCGGGACGTGCGTAGGGAGCCCCGGGGCGCCGCCACGATCAGAAGGGCGAGGAGTAGCGTTCGAGCGAGGACCCGCGCCGGCAGCCTTCCGGCGCGGACGTACCCACGGCGCGGCCTCTCGACGGGCCCGCCCGGCTTCGCGGGGCCGGTCTTTCCAGGTGCCGCCTCGAGAGGGGAATCGGGGGACGTAGGATGACGACGATCGCGGTTCTGGTGCGGCTAAAGGAGGGCGTCCGTCCGGAGGCCTACGAGCGCTGGGTGCTGGAGAGCTACGCCCCGGCGGTCAGGGGGCTGCCCTCCGTCTCGGACTGGCGCGACCACAGGGTGACGGGCCTGCTCGGCAGGGTGGAGAGCCCGCCCTACGACTACGTGGTGACGCTTGAGGTGGTTGACCTCGCGCGTCTCGGGGAGGACATGGCCGGTGGGCGGATGCGGGCGTTGCTCTCGGATTTGCACGGCTACGCGGAGGTGACGCAGTTGATGGCCGAGAGGTTCGTTTGAGGACAGGAGAGCTGTTTGGCTGAGATCGGGGTCATCTTTCTGCTGCTTGCGGCGGTGGCGGCGCTGGCTACGGTCGCCAACAGGATCCGGGTCCCGTACCCGATCCTGCTGGTAGTAAGCGGTCTCGCGCTGGCGTTCGTGCCCCCCGAGGTGCTGCCCCGGTACAGGCTCGACCCCGAGGTCGTCTTCGTCCTGTTCCTGCCGCCGCTGCTGTTCTCGTCTGCCTTCTTCACGTCGTGGCGGGACTTCCGCCGGAACCTGCGCCCCATCGGGCTCCTTGCCGTCGGCCTCGTGCTCTTTACCGTGGCTGCGGTGGCTGCGGTGGCCCACTACGTAGCCGGGTTGTCGTGGGCGGCGGCGTTCGTGCTCGGGGCCATCGTCTCCCCCACCGACGCCATAGCCGCAACCGCCATCGCGCAGCGGCTCGGGGTGCCGCGCCGGATCGTGACGTTGCTCGAGGGCGAGAGCCTCGTCAACGACGCGACGGGGATCGTAGCGTACAGGATCTCGGCCCGCGTGGCCGCCGGGGTGGCCGCGTTCTCGCTCTGGGGCGCGGGCCTGCAGTTCGTGGTCGTGGCCGTCGGGGGCATCGCCGTCGGCCTGGCCGCCGGGTGGGTAGTCGTCAAGTCCTTCGACCTGCTCGACGACACGCCGGTGGAGATCGTCGTCTCGTTGCTCGCCCCGTTCGCGGCGTACCTGGCGGCCGAGGAGTTGCCCCACCTCGTCTGGCACGAGCTGCTCGGGTTCGAGGGCGAGCCGTTCTTTTCGGGCGTGCTCGCGGCCGTGGCAGCGGGCATCTACGTCGGCCGGTTCAGCCCGACTATCATGTCCCCCACCTCCAGGCTGGAGGGCGGGGCCGTGTGGAACGTGGTCGTGTTCCTGCTCAACGGGCTTGCCTTTATCCTGATCGGGCTGCAGCTACCCGTGATCCTTGATGGCCTGCGCGGGTACACGGGCGGCGAGCTCCTGCTCTACTCCGCCGCGGTGAGCCTTGCCGTGATCCTGGTGCGCGTCGTGTGGGTCTTCCCTGCGACGTACCTGCCGCGGATGGCTTTCCGGAGCATCAGGGAGCGGGACCCCGCGCCGCCGTGGCGCAGCGTGGTGGTCATCGCGTGGGCCGGGATGCGGGGCGTTATCTCGCTCGCCGCGGCCCTGGCCCTCCCGCTCGAGACTGCATCGGGGGCGGACTTTCCGGAGCGCGACCTGATCCTCTTCCTAACCTTCGCCGTGATCCTGGCAACCCTGGTGCTCCAGGGCCTGAGCCTTCCGTTCCTGATCCGGACTTTAGGCCTCGAGGACGACGGCTCGGTCGAGAGGGAGGAGGTCCGCGCCCGCATAGAATCGGCCGACGCCGCCCTCGCCCGCCTGGAGGAGCTGGCAGAGGAGGAGTGGGTCCGCGAGGACACGGCCGAGCGGGTGCGCGGCATGTACGGCTACCGCCGCAGCCGGTTCGTCGCCCGCAAGGTGGGCGTCGACGAAGACGGCTACGAGCAGAGATCCCAGGCCTACCAGCGCCTCGCGCGCGAGCTGCTCGTCGCCCAGCGCAACGCCCTCGTCCGCCTCAGGAACGATGGCGCCATCTCCGACGAGGCCCTCCACCGCATCGAGCGCGACCTCGACCTCGAAGAGACCCGCCTGGAGAGCTGACGGCTATCGGCTTCTGGTCCGTCGGCTACGCGTGTTGGGGGCTCGTCCTTAGGGCTTCTTCGTCCCAGTTGGCCGTCCGGGCGCCGGCCAGGTAGGCGCTCTGGAGGAAGACCAGCAGCATCTCTTCTGGGGCGTCGCCCAGGCGCACGTCCTCGTAGGCGAGCGTTGCCGTGCCGCCATCGGGGAGCCATCGCGCCGACGCCGGCGTCAGCGGCTGGTCCGTCAGGCCCGGCGGTTCGGGGGCGGTGTAGGAGTAGAAGGTGGGCTCCCTCACGTCTCTGTCCCCTGGCCAGAAGCCGAAGGAGATTACCTCGTGGGAGTAGGCCTCCCGGGTGACGGGGTCGGCCCCCTCGCGCTCCGGGGCGCGCCTCCCGGAGAAGCGGGCGAGGGCGAGGTCGAAGGAGTGCCAGAAGAGGTGCACGGGGCTCTGCTTGCCGTTGAAGCGCCCGGCGAAAGCCTGGAAGACCCCGTCCACCCAGACCAGCACCCGCCAGTAGTGCCTTACGTACTCCCGGTCGCAGGCCCGGTGGAGACGGTTCTCGTCCAGGGGGTGCTCGTCGTCGAGGTCGAAGGGCCTCGGGTCTATGGAGGCTTCCACGCCTATTGCGGCGAGGCCGCCCACGAGCCCGCGGTAGAAGTCCGCCACCGCCAGATCGTCGAGGGCGAAGCCGAAGGATCCACCGTTGCCCGCGCGGGCTTCAAGGCGGTTGTCCATCAGGTTCAGGGAGATCTCGAAGTTCGTCCGGCCGTACGGTATGGGCCCGGTCGTCAGGCCGCGGGCGTCAACGTAGAGCGTTACGTGCCACCAGTGGTTCCTGAACGGGGCGTTGGCCAGCCGGATCTTGCCGATGACCTGGGCGTACCTGTGCAGGGTCTCCTTCGTGTCCTCCCAGGCGTCCAGCGGCAGCGGCGGTAGCGTCGCCCCAGAAGCGTCTTCACGTGCCATCTTCAATCCCCTCTCACTGGCGCCAACTCGGCTTCCCACGGACAATATAACCCGAAGCCCCGCGCCGGGGTCGGATTACGGTCGGCTCAGTGCGCCTCGATGCGCAGCCCGACGTCCCCGGCGTGGGCGCGCAGCGCGCCGGTCCCCCCGATGGGGAAGGTGAACGCCGGGGTGGTGTGGCCGAAGCTGGCGTTGGCGATGACGGGGATGCTGCCGAGCTCGGGCTTGCCGCGGATTATCTCCGCAAGGGTCCCCCGATCCATGCTGGAGGCGCGCTGGAAGCGGCCCAACACCATCCCCCGCACGCCTTCGAAGCCGGGCTGGTGAACGAGCGACTGCAACGCGCGGTCGAAGTGGTGGGGCTCTACCTCCTCGTCGTCTTCGAGAAACAGGATCGCGCCTTCCAGGTTGGGCATGTACGACGTGCCGAAGAGCAGGGCCAGGGTACCCAGGTTCCCGCCGAGAATGGTTCCGTGCGCCTCCCCCTCGTTGAGCACCTCGTACCCGGGGTTCGGGACGAGGCGGCGGTCCTCCTGGTCCAGGTACCAGAGGTCGTCGCTCCAGTGGTCGGCGGGCTCGACCGCGAACGGCCCCTCCCGCATCACGCACCGCTCGAAGTGCTCGATCGTGTAGGCGATACCGCGCTTCATGCCAAGGGTGGTGAAGTGCGGGCCCGAGTAGGTGACGAGGCCGGTTCTGGCGTGGATCGCGGTCGCGAGCGCGGTTACGTCCGAGAAGCCGCAGAGGACCTTCGGGTTCTCCCCGATCATGCCGTAATCCAGGCGGGACAAGAGCTGGTTGGAGTTGTAGCCGCCGAGCGTCGTGAGCATCCCCGCGACCTCTTTGTCCTCGAACGCCCCGTGCAGGTCGGAGACGCGCGCCTCGGCCGGCGAGGAGTCGAACCTGTCCAGGACCTCCGCGTTCGGGGAGTAGGAGATCCTCAACCCCAGTTCCCCCCACCGTTCTTCGGCTATCCTGCGCTGTTCCGGCGGGATGAAGCCGAGGCTGACCGCCGGGGAGACGACCCTTACCTCGTCTCCGGCCTTCAGCTTGGCGGGGATCACCTGGCCTCCCGGTCTCCTGGCGCCCTAGTACGCGGCGTTGAGGATGCGCAGGGCCTCCAACTTCTTGTCGCCGAACCCGCCCGCGATGTCCTCGAACTCGTCCTCGGGCACGCCCACGTCGCGCAGCCTGTGCGGCAGCCCGAGCCCCCGCACGAGGGAGGCGACCTGCCGGGCGGGGTCCCCGCCGAGGGCTTCGGCGAGCCTCAGCCAACGCTCCTTCGGCGTCGTCTCCCCCGCCACCTCGAGGCTAGGGGCGAGGGTGAGGCAGGAGGTTACGCCGTGGGGGACGCTGTAGCTCGCCCCGATCCTGCGCCCAAGCTCGTGGGAGAGGCCCATGGGCGTGTTGAGCGGGCCGAAGTACGAGAGCCATGCCGCGATCTGGAGCTCGGCCCGCGCCTCGAGGTCTTCGGGCCTCGCTTTGGAGAGCGGCAGCAGCCCCATCAGGCGCCTGGCGCCCTCAAGCCCCGTCACGTCGGTCACGGGGTGATCCCCACCGTACAGGAAACCCTCTACGGCGTGGTCGAGCGCCCTTATGCCGGTCGAGAGCCAGAGGCGTTCGGGGGTGAAGGCCGTGGCCTCGGGGTCGAGGATCACGACGGGCGGCACGGCCCTAGGGTCGGCGAACCCACCTTTCTTGCCGGCCGCCTCGTCCGTCACCCCGACGCGGTGCGCCCACTCAGCCCCCGAGAGCGTGGTAGGCACCGCAACCTGCGCCGGGTACCCGAGCTGCCGCGCCACCGCCTTGGTCCCGTCTATGACGCTCCCGCCCCCGACGCTCACCAGCAGGTCGGCCCCGGCCGACTCGGCCTCCCCCGCCGCCAGCTCGACCGCGCTCCCCGGCGTGTGCTCACCCATGCCTACGTGCGTGCCGGCGTGCCTCTCTCCAAGCAGCGTCTCGACGCGCCGGACCAGGTCGGTCTTCTCGTTGAGGGTGCGGCCCGTGACGACGAAGGCCCGGTCCCACGGCCGGGCCTCCTCTTCGAGCTGCCGCAGGCTGCCGGGGCCGAAGTGGACCCTGGCTGTCCGCAAGAAAGTGTGCGTGCCGCCGATCATGCCGGCAGTCTACACCGGGACGATGCGGTCTTCCTCTAGCCCAGGGTCAGCGGCCAGCCGGCGGCGCCGTTAACGAGGGCGAGGTTCTTCAGGAAGTTGACCTGCTCCGCGGCCCGGGCCTGGGGGTCCCGAACGGTCCAGAAGTCGTGGATGAGCACGGACGTGGGCAGCAGGAACGCGATGATCAGGACGAGGCCGGCCACGGGAAACAGCCCGAGCAGCACAGACAGTCCGCCGAGCACGAGCATCACCCCGGTGCCGACGACGGCAAGGTAGCCCGGCGGGACGCTCTTGGACTCGGCGTACCCGCTCATCATCCCGGCGTTGGTGAAGTGATGGATCCGCTCGTGATGAAGACCCTCAAAACGCCGATCGGGGCACGGCCCCGCCCGGCACAACATAAAAAATGCGCCGCCGGCCATCAGATAAAAGTTGGATGGCCGGCGGCCTTCGCGGGGAGGACGAACCTCCCCGCGGAACGTTCTAGACCCGGCTCCCCGTGAGGAGCGCGGCCTTCTCGGCTACGCGACGCCCTAGGTAGCGCGCCGCCGCGAGCTCCTGCTCGCTTGGCTCGTTTGTGCTGCTGGCGCCGTAGGGGTTGCCGCCGGCCTCGAAGAGCACGGGGTCGGTGTAGCCCGGCGTGACGAGGATGGCGCCCCAGTGCGCGAACACGTTGTACAGGGAGAGGAGCGTGGACTCCTGCCCGCCGTGCGCGTTCGAGGCGCTCGTGAAGCCGCTGACGACCTTGTCCGCGAGCTTGCCCTCGAACCACAGCCCGCCCGCCGTGTCTATGAACTGCTTGAGCTGCGCCGAGACGTTCCCGAAGCGCGTCGGGGTCCCGAAGATGTAGGCGTCGGCCCACTCGAGATCCTCTAGCTCCGCCTCGGGCACGTCCTCGGTCATGAGCGCGTGGTCGGACCAGCCCTGGTTGCTCTTGATGGCCTCCTCGGGCGCCAACTCGTGCACCTTGCGGAACCGAACCTCGGCCCCAGCCTCCTTCGCGCCCTCCTCGACGGCCTGCGCCAGCTTGAACACGTTGCCCGTCGCGCTGTAGTAGATCACCGCTACTCTGGTCGCCACGTTTGCTCCTTTGGTTGTAAGTGGACCCGCGTCCACTTTAAGAATAGAGGCTATCGCGGTAGACTGGTGCTGTCAAGCGAGCGGGGTGGTTCTGGTGGTACATCTACGTGAAAACGTGGGGCGTGGCGGGTGGGGTCTGGACCACCTGGGGCGTCCGGAGGGCGGCGGGCACGAGCGGAGCGACGCGGCGCGCAACAGGCTGGCCGTGCTCGAGGCTGCGCGGGCGCTCTTCGACGAGCGCGGGGTTACGTGCGTAACGATGGAGGAGATCTCGCGTGCCGCCGGCGTCGGCAAGGGGACCCTCTACAGGCGCTTCCCGAACAAGGGGGTACTCTGCCAGGCTTTGCTCGACGAGCCGACCCGCGAGTTCCAGCGGCGGACGATGGAGCTCGTCGGGGAGCGCGGCGTCGGATCCCTGGAGAAGCTCGATCGCTTCCTCGACGGGCTTGTGTGGTTCACGGAGGAGAACCTGGACCTGCTCTACGGCGGCGAGGAGCCGCTCTGGGGGCCGACCCGCCTTGCCCGCTTCCGCTCCCCCGCCTACGACTGGCGGCGGTGGACCGTGCTCGGTCTGCTGCGCGGGGCCGCGCGCGAGGGGGAGCTGGACGGCGGCCTGGACCTCGAGTACCTGGCAGCGGCGCTACTCGCGCCGCTAGAGGTCGACATCTACTACCACCAGCGCCGGGTGGCTGGCCTCCCGCCCTGGCGCATAAGCGCCGGGCTGAGGTCGCTCGTGCCGAAGACGGACAAGTCCTAGAGAACGGAGAGAAGGCATGGAACTCGGAGGATTGCACCACCTGACGGCGGTCACGACCGAAGCCGGGCAGAACGTAGACTTCTACACCCGGGTGCTCGGCATGAGGCTCGTCAAGAAGACCGTCAACCAGGACGACGTCTCGGCTTACCACCTCTTCTACGCCGACGCGCTCGGCAGCCCCGGCACCGACGTCACCTTCTTCGACTGGCCGCACCTCAGGGTGGCGAAGAACCACCCGGGGGGCGGCGAGGTCTCTAATACCGCGCTGCGCGTCCCCGACAGGACGGCCCTCGAGTGGTGGGCAGATAGGCTCGAGGGCTCAGGCGTCGCGCACGGCGGGATACGGGAGGTCGCAGGCCGCCTGCACCTCGACTTCGAGGACCCCGAGGGACAGCGTCTCAGGCTCTCGGAGGACCGGGGCGAGGGCACCGAGGCAGGGAAGCCGTGGGACGAGGGCGAGGTGCCGGCCGAGTTCGGCATCAGGGGCCTCGCCTCCGTTGACCTCACGGTCCGACATCTGGAGCCGACGGAGTGGACCCTCACGGAGGCGCTGGGCTTCCGCAAGACCGACGAGAAGGGGGAGGGCGGCGGCAGGACGGCCGTCTACGAGGTGGGACCCGGCGGCCCTGGGGCGACCGTGCGGGTGCTGGAGAGGCCCGGCGCCGGGCTGGCGCGGCTCGGGCGCGGGGGCGTCCACCACGTGGCGTTCAGGACGCCAGACGACGAGGAGCACGCGCTGTGGCGGGAGAAGATCCGGGCGATGGGCCTAGGCGTCACCCCGCAGATAGACCGCTTCTACTTCAGGTCCATCTACTTCCGCGAGCCCGGCGGCGTCCTCTTCGAGATCGCCACCGACGGCCCTGGCTTCGCCACCGACGAGGACCCGGCCCACCTCGGTGAGCGCCTCTCCCTGCCGCCCTTCCTGGAGGACCGCCGCGAGGAGATAGAGTCGCGGCTGACGCCGGTTTAGAGCCATCAGCCGTCAGCTTTTCGGCGACGGCGTTCTTGGGAACATTGAACTGATGTGAAAAGCAGAGCGACAGCGAGGAGAGCGGCATGAGTAATCTGGCGGCGTTGATCCTGCGTGTGGCCATTGGCGGGTTCATGGCAGGCCACGGGGCGCAGAAGCTTTTCGGCTCGTTCGGGGGGCCTGGCCTCGAGGGCACCAGCGGGTTCATGGAGATGCTGGGGCTCAATCCCGGGAAGCCGTGGGCGTTCATGGCCGGCCTCTCGGAGTTCGGGGGCGGCGTGCTCACGCTGCTCGGGTTCCTCAACCCGCTCGGCCCCATCGGGGTAATAGGCTCGATGGCGATGGCGACTACCAAGGCGCACTTGGGCAAGCCGATCTGGGTGACCGAGGGCGGCGCCGAGCTGCCCGTCATCAACATCGCGGCGTCCACCGCCCTCATCGTGGGCGGCCCCGGCGAGTACTCGCTGGACCGGGCCTTCGGCCTGCGCCTCCCAGGCTGGCTCGCCCCCCTGGGCCTGGTGGCCGTGATCATCACCGTCCTCTACGCCGGCATCGACACCCCCGAGCCACCCGAGCAGGACGAGGCCCGCGAAGGAGCCGCCGGGGACGCGTAGAGATAGACGGCCCGGCCGAAGGTCCTCGCCCGGGAGCGGACCGCTTTGGAGTAGTATCGGGCCAGGGTACGCGACTTGTCTGCGGTTTGCGGGGAACCTGGCCTCCGTGAACCTCTCTAGAAGTCCGGGAGTTCGATCTCGGGTATCCGGACCCCGGCGGGTAGATCGGCCGCCGAAGGCGTCTCCCCGTTGGGGCCGTCGGCGGGCGCGGGAGCATCGGGGGGCTGTGGCGCGGGTCGTGCGGGGGCCGACCCGGGGCCTTCGGTGGGCGCTGGGCTCGCAGGGGTGGAGCTAGCGACCGGATCCTGTTGTGGGGCCCCTTCGGTCGGGGGCACGCTGGATATCTCCGACGTTGCGGATGCCGAGGCGCCCGGGGACGAGGTCGCCGATGCGCTGGCGCTTCCCGTCTGGGTGACGGCGGGCGCTTCGGGGGCCGGGGCTTCCGAGAACGTGACGCCGGCATCGGGCCGCGGCGCCCGGTCCCCTTTGGGGGCCTCGCTGGGAGGTGCCTCGGCGTTCTTTTCTTCGGGCACGCTCGGCGCGTCCGGGGGCCCGTCCAGCGCCGGGCTTGCCGCCCGGTCGAGGACCGCCGCGCCCGGGGCGACGCTGTGTTCCACGAAGGCGACGGGCCTCTGCAGCTGGGCCGGCGAGGAGGCGAGGAGCGCGAGGACCGCGGCCAGCCCGAGCGCCATCAGCGGCAAGACCTTGCGGCGCCGGCGGCGGGGCGGGGTTGCGGGGTCCGGGGGGCGTCTGAGGACGTTCGTCCGGGCGCCTTCAGGCGAGGAGGCCACCCGCAGGGCGGCCGCCGAGGGGAGCCTCCTACCCTCAAGGAAGGCGGCGAGGTCGGCGACGAGGGCCGCCGCGTCGGGGTGTCGTTCCTCGGGGCGCTTGCGCATCAGGGTGAGCGTGATCAGCTCGAGCGCCTCCGGCACCCCGCGGTTCTCCGCCCGGGGAGAGGGCGCGGGCTCGTTGCAGTGCTTCATGGCGATCGCCAGCGGGTTGAGGTGCTCCCCCGTGCCGAAGGGCGTACGCCCGGTGAGGGACTCGTAGAGGACCACCCCGAGCGAGTAGAGGTCGCTCGAAGGCCCCACGGGCTCGCCCCTCGCCTGCTCAGGCGAGAGGTAGGGCGCCGTGCCCAGGATCATGCTCGTGTTGGTCATGGCCGTGGCCTCCGTCGCGCGCGCGATCCCGAAGTCCCCGACCTTCACCTCCCCGGTCTCGGTGAGGAGCACGTTCTCGGGCTTTACGTCGCGGTGGACTATGCCGGCCTCGTGGGCGGCGCCAAGGGCCTCGGCGACCTGAAGGGCGACCCTGGCGGCCTCGCGCGGCGGCAACGGGCCCGCGGACCGGATCCTGTCCTTCAGGGTCCCGCCCGAGGCGAGCTCCATCGCCATGTAAGGCGAGCCGTCCTCGGTCTCACCCGAATCGAAGACCCGGATCACGTTGGGGTGATCCAGGGACGCCACGTTCCTGATCTCACGCTCGAACCGCTCGACGAACTCGGGCGTCTGCGCGTAGTGCTCCGCCATCACCTTCAGGGCGACCTCGCGCCCGAGACGCCCGTCTTGGGCCCGGTAGACGCGTCCCATGCCCCCCGAGCCCAGAAGCTCGCCCAGCGTGTAACGACCGTCAATCAAAGAACCGCCCTGCATAGGACCACACTTTACCCTCCGAGGCCGAGCAATGAACCGTTATTCGGCCGTTCCTCGACGTCAACGTCACGTTCGATGGTGGCGGGGTCCTCCCGCATCCACGTCTTCCTGCTCGACCCCGGCCCGATAGCGTAATGGGCGCGTTTGCGCGGGCTCTTACCAAACCTCGATCACAGGTTCACACACCCCTTATACGAAGCCGCGCAAGGATTGGATTACGTCCTCCCGCCTCTTCCGGGCGCGGAGCGACGACGATCTTCGGAGCCCGGGGGCGGGAACGCTTTACAACGGGGGCGGCAACGTCTATACCATCCCCGTGCCGGAGGCGGAGAAGAGAACGCGGCGGAGGGACGAGGTGCGCGAGCGGCTGCGCAACCGGCCGCGGCTGCGCCCTAAGGTCTACGGCTACCTGACCGAGGAGAAGGAGTCGCTCCGTCAGGGGTTCGCCGCCCTGTTTCTCTCCTCGGTCGGGGAGTTAGTCGCGGGGCTCGTGCTCGCGGGCATCTCCGGGACGCTGGACGAGCTGGTCGGACTAGCCGTGCTCATCCCGGCGGCCATCGGGATGCGGGGGGCGATCTTCGGGGCGATGGGCAGCCGCCTCTCGACCTCGATCCAGACGGGCCTCTTCCAGCTGAATCTCAGGCGCGGCGTGCTCGCCGAGAACGTGCAGGCCGCGGCGGTGCTCTCGCTCGTCTCGGGTATATTCCTGGCGTGCCTCGCGCGTTTTCTGTGCGGGCTGCTCGGGGTGCCGACCGAGCTCGGCGTGCTCGACTACGTCGTGATCTCGACCGTCGGCGGCATCCTCGCCGGGATGCTCCTGCTCGGCATCACCGTGCTCGTCGCCCGGCTCTCGGTCTCCAGAGGGTGGGACATGGACAACATCGCGGCCCCAATGCTCACCGCCGCGGGCGACATCCTCACGCTCCCCGCGCTGGTCTTCACGACGTATCTTATAGGGATCCCGATCTTCTCGGACGTCCTGGCGGCGGTCCTTGTCTTGGTGACGGCGGTCGTCGTCGGGGCCGCGTTCCGGCTCGGGGCGGCGAACCTCAGGCGCATCCTCGCCGAGAGCTTCCCTATACTCGCCCTGACGGGCACCGTGATGACCCTCGTGGGCCTCGCCCTCGAGGACCGCAAGGAGGTCTTCGTGAGCCTGCCTGCCCTCTTTATCCTGCTGCCGGCCTTCTTGCAGGAGGGCGGCGCCCTTGGCGGCATCCTCTCGAGCCGGCTCTCCTCGAAGGTTCACCTCGGGCTCCTGGCGCCGCGGGGCATACCGCAGCCGCGCGCCTTTCGGGACTTCACGCTTACGTACATCTTCGCCGTCGGCGTCTACCTGTTTATCGGGGGGGCTTCCCACTGGCTGGCCGTCGGCCTCGGGCAGTTGAGTCCTGAGGTCCTCGCTTCGCTGGGACTCGGGACGGGGAAGTTGAGCCCAGGGTTTCTCACAATGCTCGGGGTGACGGCCCTGGCTGGGCTCATGGCGACGACGGCCGCCGTGCTCGCGGCCTATTACGGCTCGACCGTCAGCTACCGGTTCGGCCTCGATCCCGACACCTACGGCATCCCGATCATTACGGCCGCGGTGGACTTGCTCGGTTTCATGAGCCTTATAATTGCGTTGAACATCTTCGATCTTGCGGGGTAGGGACATGCGCGACGGAAGACCGAGCAACCTGAAAGACATGCTCCGCGAGGCGAAGGACACCTCGGAGCTGATGGTGGACCTGGCCTACGCCGCCCTCTTCTACAACTCCGAGGACATCTCGGAAGAGGTCTTCCGCCTGGAAGAACGCCTGAACGTCCTCGTCTTCGACATGCGCACCCTGGCCATCCTCGCCGCCCGCAGCCCGGCGGACGCGGAGCAGATGGCCGGCATCCTCCAGGTGGTCCAGGACATCGAGAAGATAGGCAACGCCGCCAACGACATCGCCAAGATCGTCGTGAAACGCCTCGGCATCCCAAGGGAGCTCCTGCAGGACATCCCGGACGCGGAGGAGACCCCGACCAGGGTCCGCATCCACGCCGGCAGCGAGCTCGACGGCCGGAGCCTCGACGAGGCGGACCTCCCGACAGAGACGGGCATGCGCCCCATCGCCGTCCGCTCGGACGACGAGTGGAACTTCGACCCCGAGCCCGAAGACGTCCTGAGGGCGGGCGACGTGCTCTTCATGCAGGGCCCACCAGAGGGCGTCGCCGAGGTGAGGGAGATGGCAGGTGCCGCGGTGTCCGCGCACAGTACCCACGCCGAGCCGGCAGGCGAGCTCACCGAGCTCGAGCGGGCCGTGGACATCCTCATAGAGATGAAGAACCTCTCCGAGGTCGCCGTGGGCCTCGCCTACTCGGCCCTCCTGTACTACGACGCGGGCCTCGCCCGCGAGGTCGTCGCCATCGAGAACGAGATGGACGAGATGCGCTACCGGCTGGAGCGCTGGGTGCTCCTCGCCGCCCGCCACATCGAAGACTCCTCGCGTTTGCGCGGCGTGCTTCACCTCGCTACGGCCTCGGAGACCATAGCCGACTGCGCTATGGAGATGGTCTGGATCGTGGAGAAGGGCGAGGAGGTCCACCCCGTCCTCTCGGCAGCCCTCGGTGAGTCCGACGAGATCGTGCTCAAGCTCACGGTCTCGCCCGGGTCCCCCGCCGACGGCAAGACCCTCGAGGACCTCCAGCTTGAGACCGAGACGGGCATGTTCGTCCTCGCCGTCAACCGCGCCGGGCGCTGGACCTACCGCCCCCGCGACACCTACGGGCTCAGGGGCGACGACTCCCTACTCGTGACCGGAGCCCCCGAGGGCCTCGAGCCCCTCTACGCCCTCTTCGGCCAGGAGCTGGAAGGCCCCGCGTAATCCTTCGGGGCACGCATCTTCGAGGCGCCCTGCTCTTCTGGGCGCCCCTGGCCGGGCTCGGCGCCCTCCTCTACGGCGGCCTCCTGCGGCTCTCGGGCGGCCTGCCCCCGGACCTGAGAGAGGGCTCGAACGACCTCGCGACCTACCGCGACGCCGGCGAGGCCCTGCTGCGCGGGGAGCTCCCATACCGCGACTTCTTCCTTGAGTACCCGCCGGGCAGCCTCCCGGCCTTCGTACCCCCGGCCCTCCTCTCGGAGACGAGGTCCGGTTTCATCAGCCTGTTCTCGTCCGAGATGGCGCTCGTCCTCGTCGCGGCCCTCGTCCTCGTGGCCATGACGGCCCGGCGCCTCGGCGGCCAGGCGGCGTGGCCCGTGCCGGCCGCCACCTTCGCCGCGGGCGCCCTGCTCCTCTACCCCGTGGCCGTAACCCGCTACGACGCCGTCGTCGCCCTGGCCCTCGCCGCCGCCGCGTTCGGCGCGGCCCTCGGCGGTCGCCACGTATTCCTAGCCTACGCTTCGCTTGGTTTCGGGACGGCCGCGAAGCTCGTGCCGGCGCTGGCGGTCCTGCCGCTGGTCTTCGCGAGTGGCAAGGCGGGCCGAGGCCCCGGGGTGTTCTTCGCGGTGGCCGGGCTCTTCTTCGTGCCGGCGCTGGTCTTCGGGGGCGGCGGGTTCATCGGCAGCTTTGCGTACCACGCCGAGCGGGGCCTGCAGGTCGAGAGCGCGGCGGCCTCGGTGCTGATGGTCCTCGGCCGGGTGGATGGGGTCGCCTTCGAGTTCGGCGCCTTCGAGGCGCGGGGGCCCGGCACCGGGCTCGCCGCTGGCCTCAGCCTTCCCGTGACGGCCGTGCTGCTCGGGGTGACGGGGCTGGCGATGCTGCGGCGGCACCGCCAGCAGAGGCTAGAGGCCGCGCAGTTTCCACGCTACGCGGCGGCCCTTATACTGGCGTTCATGCTCGGCTCCAAGGTGCTCTCCCCGCAGTACGAGATCTGGCTGCTTCCCCTCGCCCCCCTGTGCGCGGGCGGCCCGGCCGGGGCTGGCCTCTGCCTCCTCTTCCTGGCCTCCTGCCTGGCCACCACCCAGGTCTTCCCGGTCCACTACGCCGACCTGCTGAACGTGCGCGCCCCCGGGCCGGAGATCCTCCTCCTTCGAAACGCCCTCCTGGCGGCCCTGTGGGCGCTCCTGCTCTTGCTGCCGCACGGGGCGCGCCCCGAACGGACATCGCCGTCGTGATGCCGCAGGGCGCGGGCAAGTACCCCGAGCGGCGGGTCCTGGTCCTTGTCCTGCTCCCCCTTCTCTTGCTCACGGCGGGCCTCGCGCCGGGGCCGCAACTCGGGGCGAGGGAGGCCGCCGGCAGGGCCGCGTCCGTGGTAGAGCTCTCCGGCTACTACGACAGGCCGACACTGGAGTCGGAGGCCGCCTACGACGGGGACGACGACGCGTGGCGGGTAACGCTCGTTGAGACCGTCTCCGAGAAGGAGGTCGCGGAGTACTCGGTGGACGACGACACCGGCAAGGTGGGCGGGGTCGAGGTCTCCTCCGAGGTCGGTACCATCGACTTCCCCACCCTCTCGGAGGACCAGGCCGTCAAGCTCGCCGCAGCCGACGCGGAGGTGAGGGGCGTGCTCGAGGAGCACGGGCCCCACACCACCGAGGCGAACTACGAGGACGGCCGGTGGACCCTCCGCTTCTACGTCGACGAGACCGGCATGGTCGGCGGGCGGCCGACGGACAGGGGCAAGGAGGTCGCAACCGTCGAGATCGACGACGAGACCTGGGTAGCGGATCCGGTGCAGACAGGGGACCAGGTGGGTTGGCTCATGGCTCGTGGGATCCCGGGGGCCTACGGCAAGCAGGCGAACTACCCCTGGGTGTGGGGACCCCTCGCCCTCGCCTTCGCCCTCGCCTTCGTCCGCACGGACAAGCTCTTCTCCCTGCGCAACCTCGACGTGGCGATGCTGCTCGGGTTCCTGGTCTCCCACCACTTCTTCCGGCAGGGGGCCGTCCTCGAGGCGGTGGTCCTGTGGTACCCGCCGCTCGTGTACCTGCTGGTCAGGAACCTGCTCCTCGGGTTCGGTATCGGGGAGCGGGTGGAGAAGACGAGCAACCTGCCCACGTGGCTCCTGTTCGCGCTCGCGGGCCTGGCGGCGGGGCTCGTGCTCGCCCTCAACACCGACGCGCGCGTCATAGACGTCGGCTACGCTGGCGTCGTCGGGGCCGACCGCATCCTGTCGGGGGAGATCCCCTACGGCAACATGCCCCCAGACGTAGGGACCGGCGACACGTACGGGCCGCTCAACTACCTGCTCTACGTGCCCTTCGTCCTGATGTTCGGCTTCTCGGGCTCCTGGGACTTCCTGCCGGCGGCCCACGCCCTCACGATGTTCTGCTTCGTCGCCGCGGGCGTGGCCCTCTTCCTCGCGGGCTACAGGCTCTCGGGGCCCAAGGGGGCCGCTGCCATGGTCTTCGCGTGGGCGGCCTTCCCGTACACGATCTACGCTACCAACAACAACACCAACGACGTGATAGTGGCGGCGGTAGTCGCCATCGGCCTCGCGGCGGCCTCCTCCCCGCTGGCCCGGGGCGCCACCATCGCCGCAGGGTTCTCGGTAAAGCTCTTCCCCCTTATACTGGGCCCGCTCTGGCTCGCCCACGACGGCTGGCGGCGGCGCCCTATCGTCGACTACGTGCTCGGCGGCCTGGGCGTCTTGCTGGTCGCCTTCTCCGTGCTGCTCTTCCCCGGCAAGCCCATCGCGGCCGCGAAGCTCTTCTACGAGAGCACGCTCGGCTTCCAGGGCGAGCGGGTCAGCCCGTGGACCATCTACGCCCAGGTGCCGAGCCTGGCCTTCCTGCAGAGACCGCTTACCGCGTTCGCCATCTTCCTAGCCGTCCTCGTCGCCTTCTTGCCGCGCCGGCGCACCGTGAGACGGCTGGCCGCCCTCTCCGCCGCCATCGTCATCGCGTTCCAGCTCACCGTCAACTACTGGTTCTACGCGTACGTTACGTGGTTCGAGCCCTTCGTCTTCGTAAGCCTGCTGCTAGCCACGAACGAGAAAACGGAATTGGACGGGGAGCACGGGGCGTCAGGTTTCGGGCGACCGGAAGTGGAGACCCAAGAAGATGGCGACAAAGAGAAACCCGCCGGGTAGCGAACAACCGGTCTTGAACGTCGTCGGGGAGCGGGTGGCGCTCGGGCCGCTGCGGGCTGACCTGTTGCCGCTGTACGGGCGTTGGATCAACGACTTCGGCATGATACGCATGCTCGGTATGCAGGCCCTCCCCGTAACCGCCGAGAAGGAGCGGGACTGGTACGAGCAGCGGGCGAGGAAGTCCGAGAGCGATGTGATGTTCACCATCTACGAGCGGGAGACCTCGCGACCCATCGGCAACACGGCCCTGCACGGTATAGATCACCGCAACAGGAGCGCCTCCTTCGGCATCATGATCGGGGAACCCGAGTGCCGCGGCACGGGCTACGGCACGGAGACGACGAGCCTCGTGCTCGACTACGCCTTCACGGCGCTCGGCCTGCACAACGTCATGCTTACCGTGTTCGCTTTCAACCCCGCAGGCCTCCGGGCCTACGAGAAGGCAGGCTTCAAGCCCATCGGCCGCCGCCGCGAGTGCCGCGTCGTGGGCGGCCGGGTCTACGATGAGATTTACATGGACTGCCTCGCCTCGGAGTTCGAGAGACCCGCGACGTCCGGCAAAGATTGGGACCTCTCCGCCTGGTCGACCCTAGAGGACACGGCGCCGATCGTGGTCGAGACCGACTGAGCGGCCACCCGATCGTCGCCTCCTTCGAGCCCGGCGCTGGGACCGCGAGGATGAGGCCTGGCCCCGGGAGAACGAAGGACGGGGTCAGTCGGCGTCCGCCCAGACGGCCGCCTCCACCTCGAACGGGTCCGCGCCCCCAACGTCGGCCGCGGCGACGGGGGACCCGTCCGGGCGACGCACCACGAGCACGTCGGCGTCGCCGCGCAGCCCTCGATGATCTCCTGGGCCGACTTCGGCTGCATGTCCGGCTGCGTGACTATGACGTCCGGCTTCGTCCTGCGGACCTGCTCTGCGACCTCGGGGCCGGTGGAGGAGCTACCCACCACCACCTCCACGCCCTCGCGGGAGGCGAGGATGGACTGGAGGCCCTCCCTGAACATGGTGTGGTCGTCCGCGAGACGAATCCGCGTGACCATATCCGGCCATCCTTCCCCATGGACAAGGTCCATGCGCGGAGAAGCCACGCAGATCGTCCCGGGGACGTGGGTACTTGGGAAGACTAGCGCAGGCCGCGGGCGCCCGCGGCCTGCGCCGACAAAAAAGTGCCGAAGGGTGTAGTCGGGGGCGCGGCGAGTAGGTGGGCAAGGCGCTGCCAGGGGGTCTAGCCGTGACGTTTAGTGTCTCGAAGGACCAGAGGGCGGCCTGCTGATAGCGCCGTTTTTATGTAGAACAGAGGCCGACCGAGCCTCCATGTCTCGTACACAAGATCACGCCAGGCGGACTTCCGAGGAGCTCGCCCGCCCGGCTTCGTAGAAAGCCTCTTCCAAGCGCTCGGGTGAACAGCGACCGCCGCCGGGTATCGCGCACGCCGGTCGCCTTTCTTTCGGGGAGGCCCGGAAATCACGCGTTTGGGTGATCCGCCCTGGCGCCGTAGGGACTACCATTTGGAAGAACGCGCGTGCTGCGCAGACGAAGCCGTAAACGCGGCTCATCGAGCCCCCGGCCGGCGCATGAGGACAGGAGCCCGAAGTTGCCAAGCGGAGGAACGTCTCGTCGGTCTCGGGCGACCCGGCCCGAAGGCCGGGCGTGCTGAGCAGGACGCGCCACCCGTGGGCCGCGCGCTACGGGGCCGCCGCGCTCGCCGTGACGATCGCCTTCCTGCTCACGGCCCTGCTCGACCCCTTGCTCCAGGAGGCCAGCCCCTTCCTGCTCCTCTCCGCGGCCGTGCTCGCCGCGGCCGCCTACGGGGGCCTGGGCCCGGGGGTATTGGCGACCCTGCTGGGCGCCGTGGTCGGCGACTACCTCTTCCTCCCCCCGCTCGGGACGCTCGCGCCCCCCAGCGCCGCGCACGGCCTCACCACCGGCCTGTTCATTGTTCAGGGGCTGGTCATAAGCGCCATCGGCGCCTGGCTGGCGTCGTCCAGGCGGCGGGCCGAGGAGAGCGCCCTCCGGGCAACAGAAGACCGGAGGAGCCTGAGCGAGAGCGAGGAACGCTACCGGCTCCTCGTGGAGGGCGCCAAGGACTTCGCCATCTTCATGGTGGACACCGAGGGGCGCGTAAGGGACTGGAACGAAGGGGCCCGGCGCGTCTTCGGCTACGAAGAAGGGGAGATCGTCGGCGAGGACGGTTCCGTCCTCTTCACCCCCGAGGATCGCGAGAGCGGCGCCCCCGAGAGGGAGCTTGGGAAGGCCCGAACCGAGGGCCGGGCCGAGGACGAGCGCTGGCACGTGCGCAAGGACGGATCGTACTTCTGGGCCAGCGGCTACGTGAGGCCCTTGCGGGACGAGGACGGCAACTTGCGCGGGTTCTCCAAGGTCGCCCGCGACATCACCGAGCGCAAG
>DATFPF010000094.1:0-15023 GCA_035264945.1 Rubrobacter sp. | reverse complement strand
TGTTGTCGAAGACAGACGGCGGGATACGGCTCGTCTACGTGGTACGCGCCGCCAACTTGCCCGAGGCGCATCGTGGCGTTGTGTTTCTGGTATGACCCGTTTGCTGCGTCGCCACCGAGCTGTACCTAGCTAAGAGCTTCTTCGAGAGCCTTCGCGGCCTTCTCCTGCATGTCCGGCATGAGGTGGGAGTAGACGTCCAGGGTGATGCTCACGGAGGCGTGGCCGAGCATCTCGGAGACGATCTTCGGGTTGACGTTCTTGGGGAGCAGCCGCGTCGCGCAGGTGTGCCGGAGGTCGTGGAACCTATCCTCTGTTTTAGGTGGCCGGCCACCTAAAACAGATGGGAGCAGCGATGACCGCGACAAACGGGAGCACGTTCTACGGCGGGGACGAGCGCGGCTACACGGACTACCCGACGCTCCCGACGACGATCACGGCGGCCGACCGTGTCGCCTAGGGTCCCTGGCGCCCGGGCGGGAGGCCGACCGCGCCCGGTGCAGGAGAGCGGGCCGCTCAGCTACGCGATCTTCCAGCTCGCCCGCGCCCACCGCGCCCACGCCGCCAGGCTGTTGCGCGACCTCGGCCTGCACCCGGGCCAGGAGCTGCTGCTCATGCGGCTCCTGGAGCGGGACGGGCAGACCCAGTCCGAGCTTCTCGCCGCCGTGGGCCTCGACCACTCGACGGTCTCCAAGTCGCTGAGGCGGATGCAGGAGGCTGGCCTCCTCACCCGCGAGCCGGCCGAGCACGACCGGCGCGTGACGCGGGTGACGCTCACGGACAGGGGTCGCGCGATGCGCGGGCCCCTCGAAGAGATGTGGGCCGAGCTCGAGCGGGCGTCCGTGGGCGACCTCGACCCCGGCGCGATCGAACGGTTCATAACAACGAGCGAGGTGATCCGGAAGGCCATAGCCGGACTCGACGGACCCGGCTCCGGCCGGGCGCGATCGGCGGCCAGCGGCGGACGTAACCAGATCCACGACCGGGAAGATGAGGTACGGATATGAAGGCGGTAGTTATCGACGAGTTCGGCGGTCCCGAGGTGCTCCACGTTGCCGAGAGGGAGCTGCCGGAACCGGGCGCGGGACAGGTACGCGTGCGGGTGCGCGCGACGGGCGTGAACAGGCTCGACGCCACGATCCGCTCCGGGGCGGCCCAGCAGATGTTCTCCACGCAACTCCCCGCGGTGCTCGGACTCGAGATCTCCGGCACGGTCGACGGGGTGGGGCCTGACGTGGAAGGGCTCGCCGTCGGCGACGACATGCTTGGTTTTGCCGACGGCGGGACGTACGCCGCGCACGCGCTGGCCACCACCGTGGCGCCGAAGCCGGATCGGCTTGGGTGGGCCGAGGCGGCGGCGCTGCCGGTGGCGGCCGAGACGGCCTTGCGCGTGCTCGGCCTGCTAGAGGTGGGAAGGGGCGACGTCGTGCTGATCCACGGCGCGGCCGGTGGGGTGGGCACCGTCGCCGTGCAGCTCACCGTGGCCCGAGGCGCCACCGTCATCGGCACGGCCAGCAAGCCGAATCACGGCTATCTGCGCGAGCTCGGTGCGACGCCCCTTCTGTACGGGGATAACCTGGTCGACCGGGTCCGCGAGGTCGCCCCGGGCGGGATCGACGCCGTGTTCGACGCCGCGGGTCGTGGGGCGCTGCCGGACTCCATCGAGCTGCGCGGCGGGACGTCGCGCATCGTGACCATCGCCGACCCCGCCGCCTTCCGGCTCGACGTGCCGTTCTCGGGCGAGGCCGCGCGCGACGCCGGGGCGCTGGCCGAGGTAGCCCGCCAGGCGGCCGACGGCCGCCTCCGGATAACGGTAGGCCAGGCGTTCCCGCTGGGAGAAGCCCCCGCCGCGCACGCGGTCGTGGAATCCGGGCACGGCCGCGGCAAGGTAGTTCTGCTGGTGGACTGAACCCGCGCCCGGAACCCACCGGCGCCTTCGAGCGGTGCACGCCCGGCGGCATGGTCGACCGTGTCGAGATGGCCTGACGGCCGAGGCAGGCGAGCACCAGCCCCGGGAGTGGGCCTCGAGCTCGGGCATAACGACTCATCACGACGAGCCAGGCCGCCCCGGCGGCAACGCGCTCGTGCCGCGCGCCATCCCGGGGCGCGAGCCGCACCTCCCAGGACAGTAATTCCGTGAGCTTGCCGACGAAAGGAACGGACGATGACCGAAGACCAGAACAACCCGCCGCAGAGCACCCCGACGGTGCCGCCCGACGACGGAAGGCGTGACCTCCTGCTCGCGCGCCCCGACGACGAGAACCTGCGTCACCTCGCGGTGGTTGGTGACACTTACACTATTCTGGCAACGGGCGAGGACACCGCCGGCCGCTACGCCCTCATCGACATGCACGTCCCTCCTGGAGGCGGGCCTCCGCCGCACCGCCACGACTTCGAGGAGATGTTCCACGTGCTCGAGGGTGAGATCGAGGTCACGTTCCGGGGCGTCCCCTCGGTGGCGAGGGCCGGCGGGACGGTCAACGTGCCGGCCAACGCCCCGCACGCGTTCCGCAACGCCTCGGACCGACCGGCGCGCATGCTGTGCATGGTCTCGCCCCCGGGGCTCGAGCGGTACTTCGGCGAGTTCGGCGACCCCCTGCCGAGCCGGACGGCGCCCGCGCCCAAGCTCGACGAGGCCGCCCAATCAGTGCGCATGCAGAAGGCGCTGGCGCTTGCCCCGAAGTACCGGATCGAGAACCTGCCCGCGTGAGGCGCGGGCGGCCCGGTTCCGCGACCTTTTCGGGGATGTGGCGGGATCGGGCCTCGCCGCTCACCCGGATCGCCTGGCGGGCGCGACACGGTCTTCGCGGTGGCGGATAGGAAACTGGGTGCTTCCTCGCGTGGATCGACTTCCAAAGCGCCAGAGTCGCGGGCTTCTCGAGGGCTTTCGCCCTGCGCGTAAACGTCGGGGTAGTTCTGCGCCAGCCAGTTTGCACCGGCAGTACGCCAGACCTGCGCGGACAGAGGCGGTCGGCCGCGCCACGCCTTCGACGCGAAAGTCGCGGCCGGCAATCCGGGGCAGAGGCAGGCGAGTTGCCCGCGGCACCGGTTTTGAGGCGCAAGGCGGGGCCGCTCGGGCAGCCCCACGCCCCCTGGCACCGGCCGCGCGGGTTCGTGGTATGATGGGCGCGTACTTGGAGATGTGGGTTTTATGGTGACCGAAGCGCCGCCCTCAACCAGAGGAGCGGCTTTTTTATTGCGGTGGAGCCCCCAAAGAGAAAGGCGGGTCCACCTATGGCCCAAGGAACAGTGAAGTGGTTCAGCGACGAGAAGGGCTACGGCTTCATCACCCCGGACGAGGGCGGCGAGGACCTCTTCGTCCACCACACCGGCATATCCGGCGAGGGCTTCAAGTCCCTCGAGGAAGGCTCCAAGGTCTCTTACGAGGCGTCGCAGGGCCGCAAGGGAATGCAGGCGGACAACGTCTCCGCGCTCTAACCTGCCGGATCGCCGGTCAACAATCGTATCGGCGCGGAACGATCGGGGCCCTGGCTATGCCAGGGCCCCGATCGTTTTCCCTGGCAAGGGCCGGGGGCGGGTTTCGGCGGCCGCAGCACGAACGGGGTCGCACCCCGGAGAAGGAGGGTCACAACGTGGCCGGCACGAGCAAGAAGATCAAAGACGCGGCGATGCACGCCGCCAAGGAAAGGCTGCCCGGGAGCAAGAACGGCAAGCAAGGCGGAGGATCTGGGGGCGGCGCGGACAAGGCCAAACAGACCGTCAGAGACTTCCTGAAGTAGAACAGGCCGCGATCGGGCCGTGCCCCTTCGGGGCTCAGGGGAGGCAGCGTGTGGTGCGGGCTCCTTCGGCCCCGACTTCCCTTCCATGCCTGGGCGTCGCGAGCGGCCCCCGGGCGATCACGAAATAACCCTTAGGAGGGTGACGATCACCGCCGCGCCTAGGACGAGGAACCCGACCGCCGCCGCCCTGGCGAGCGTCCTGTCACCGTCGAGTACCCCCCTTACGTAGTAACGCGCGAAACCCGCCGCGCACAGCAGCGCCGCGACGAAGAGGAGGGCGTCCCACGTCCTGGCGCTCACGCCCCTCCCCTCCCGGTCCTCCTCCTGTCGTCCTCCTCATCCGGCCTGCTTGGGTGGTTCCGCCGCCACGCCTCCCTGAGCTCGTCTGACCGACGCTCGTCCTCCTCCCGCCGACGCTCGGCCTCCTCCCTCTCGCGCCTGTCGTGCTCCTCGTCCCGCCGGTCCGTCACGACGCTCCTCCTCTGCTCTCTATACCAAGGCCGCCAGAGACGGGCGACGCCTCGCCGGCGGCCGTTCCCGTCTATGGTGGATCATATACGGACGTATGGCCCGAGGCGCGGCCGTCCCCGCCCTTTCCCGTAACGAGATCGTCGGGGGTGTTGCAGACGCCCTGTCGAAGGATATTGGCGTTCTTGGTGATGTTTGAGCCGTCGGGGTTGAAGTCGGCGTTGCTGATCCTGGACCTGTCTCAGGGCTCGAGGTCGGGCATGATCGCCTCCCGATACGCCGCAGTGGAAGCCCCCCGGGCCGCCTCGGAGGTGGAGTTGGCCGCGACCACGGGCAGCGCGCCTGAAGGTCAGGGGCCGCCCACGGGCCAGACGCGCAGCGCGACCCGGCCGATCAGGTCCCCCCGACGGACGGGGCCGAACTCGCGGGAGTCCCTGGAGTTCTCCCTGTGGTCGCCCATGACGAAGACGTGGTCCCCGGGCACCCTCACCGGGCCGAAGTAGTTGCTCTCGTTCAGCCCGTAGTTCACGTAAGGCTCGACCACCCGCGTGCCGTTGACGTAGAGCACGCCGTCGCGGACGGCGACGGTGTCGCCCGGCAGGCCGACCGCGCGTTTGATCATGACCCCGCCCCCGGCCCCCCGGAACGCCACGAGGTCCCCCCGCCGCGGGTCGCCCATGCGGTATGCGAGCTTGTCCACGAGCACGTGGTCCCCCGCCCGCAGCGTGGGTGCCATGCTCCCCGAAGTCACGCGGAACGCCTCCGCACCGAACGGCCGCACGACCCCGAACACGAACGCCAGCGAGAGGGCCAGGATCAGGGCCGACCGTGCCGAAGGATGGAGACTCCATCCTGTTGCGGACGTTTGTCCGTTTTTCGTTCCTGCGGGGGCACCGGGAGGGGCCGCGTACCCGGCCCGCGGGCCGGCCGGCATCAGACGAGCACCCCGGCCAGCCTCAGCGCCCACAGCACCGCGCCGAGCGCGAGCATGGCGTTCACTGCGGCCCTCCGGTACCGGCCTCTGAGGAGGATCGTCACGGCGGGGACGGTCCCGAGCTTGGCCGTGGTCGCCGCCACGTCCGGCGGCCCAGCCCCCTCCACGACACCGGCGTGGGGTCCGACGAGGACGCCGTTCGTGCGGGTAAGCACGAACACGAGGACCACGGCAAGGTTGACCACGATGCCGGCGTCGAGCAGCGTGGAGACCTCGGGCCGGCGAAGGACCAGGGCGGCCAAGGCACCCTGGCAGAGGGCCGTTGCGAGGAAGAAGGCCCCGTAGGCCCGCCAATCCGGGACGCGCTCAGGCGTAGACCACAGGTGGATGAGCGCCGCGGCCAGAGACAGCCCCGTGGCCGCGTGGACGGCCCGGACCGCGGCCCCGGCGTCCCGGGCGGGGGTGATTCCGCTCGGGGCCGGGGCGGAGGCTTCAGGTGAGGGCGCTCGCATCCTGCGGCCTACAGCGGCGGGGCCGGCAGGTCCTTGGCGGGGTCCTTCGCGGCGGGGTCTTCCCCTGTCGGGCCCACGTCGAAGTTCGTCATCATGTCGTGGTCCTCGTGGACGAGGTTGTGGCAGTGCATCATGTACTTACCCTTCTGGGGGCCGAACTTCGCGATAACGCGGACCTTCTCGCCCTCGCCGAGGTACGCGACGTCCTTGGGCCCGAGCTCGTAGTCGAACGGCGGCTTGCCGTTGCGGTCGAGGATCTTGAAGTCCACGAGGTGGATGTGCAGCGGGTGGAACCAGCCGCCCGACTTGTTCTCGAGCTCCCAGACCTCGACGGCGTCGAGCGGCACGTCGGCGTCCGGGCGGTTCGGGTCCCAGGTCTTGCCGTTGATCGTCCACTGCCCGTTCTTGCGGTCGACGGTCCACTTGCGCGTCCGCGTGTCCGGCGTCGGCTGCAGCCTCATCGGGTTGTACTTGGTGTTGCTCGGGTTCAGGTCGGGGGGGATCTCGTTGTCCGAGGTGTCGGTCGCGTCGCCGACGACGTCGAAGGCCATGATGTCGCGGGTGGACTTGTAATCGTCGTTGTTCGGCAGGCCGCGATTCCGGAGCACCACCCTCTGGCCCGTCTTGTACTTCGCGAAGTCTACGATCACGCCGTAGCGTTCGGCCATCCCAATGCGCAGGTGGCCGACCGCCTTCGACTGGGGGGCAAGCCCGCCGTCGTGCCCTATAACGTGCATCGCCTCGCCGGAGGAGAGGGCCAGGTCGTAGGAGCGGGAGGTCGAGGCGTTGAGGATGCGGAAGCGGTACTTCCTGCGCTCGACCTTCAAGGTGGGCCACGGGCTCCCGTTGACCAGGATCACGTCGCCGAAGAGGCCGCTGTGGCCCTCGTCGTCGAAGACGAAGTCGCCGTTTTTGGAGAAGATCTTGTCCTGGATCATCAGCGGCACCTCGTACCTGGTGCCGCTCGGGATCGGCAGCGAGTCTTCGAGGGCGTCGCGCGTGAAGTAGAAGGCGGCGCACCCCATGTAGGCGTTCTCGGAAGTGTGGTGGACGGCGTGGTCGTGGTACCACAAGGGCCTCGCGTCCTGGTCGTCCGGGTAGTGGTAGTCCTTGTACTGGCCCGGGCGTATCACGTCGTTGGCCCAGCCGTCGTACTCGGGCGCGGAGTCGGAGCCGTGGAGGTGCACGGAGGTCGTGTTCGGGTACCCGAGGGTCGGGTGCCTGTCGGGGAGCAAGTTTATTTGCCGCACTACCGCCTTGCGCCCCACGCGCTGCTCGATGGTGGGGCCGGGGGTGACGCCGTTGTAGCCGTAGATCAGGGTAGTCCCGAAAGGCTTGGGGAGGACCTGGCGCCTCACCATCCGCATCTTTATCTCGTAGTAGTCGGTTGTCGCGTCCGAGCGGGCTGGCTTCACCACCGACGGGATGGTGAGCGGAACCTGGAAGGGCTTGGGGAGCTCGCTGGGGCGCAACCTGTTTCGTATGCTCGACGCGGTCCTGGCGCCCTTTTCGAGGGGGAGCAGGAGCGCGGCGCTCCCGAGCATTCCCAACTTCAGGGCTTCGCGCCTGGTAAGTTCCATCGTCGCGACCTCCGTAGCGCCGTAATTACCACGCATGCATACTGGTTCCCGACGGACGACTTGCCATTGTATGCGCGCACGATTTTTCCCTAGCCCATCGGCGGGATGCGTTTCTAACCATTCCCGAAACCTACCCCGCGCGGGGTAGCAAACCCGGGCTCGACCGGTGCCCGATTCTTGGCCAGGGCAGGGCGCACGCCGGGGCGGGAGAGGCCGCGAGGAAGCCAGCCGCAACGAAGGCGCCGAAGGCCCGGGCCGGCGAGCGGTCCCCTTACCCATCGCTCGGGTTCATGGCGGCTATCGGGGAGGAGGTTCCTTCCAAAGATAAAGTATCCCGCTCGCCGGGGCTACGACGCGGTCAGCGGATCTCGACGGCGCCGCAACGGGCGGCGCGCACGAGCGCCTCGAGCCGCGAGTGGGCGCCGAGCTTGGCGAGGATGTGGACCATGTGGGCGCGCTCCGTGCGGAGCGTCATGCCGAGCTTGCGGGCGATCTCCTCGTTCTCCAGGCCCTGCCCGAGCGCCCCGAGCACCTTGCGCTCGCGCGGGGTGAGGCGCTCAGCGTCCCGGCGCGTCTGTCGCTCCCTGGTCGAGCTGGCGCGGCGGAGCATAGTGCGGGTGTCCTCGGGCATGGGGTCCTCGCCGCAGGCCAGGCGGCCCAGCGCGCCGGCGATCTCGGTGATGCGGGAGGACTTGTGGAGCACGCCGACGGCGCCCGCCTCGACTGCGTGAAGAAGTTCGAGAGAATCCAAGCTCGCGCTCAGGACCATCAGGCGGCAGCGCCGGTTCGCGCGGCGCAGCGCCCGGATCACCTCGACCCCCGTGCCGTCGGGGAGCCCGAGGTCAACGAGGGCGATGTCGGCCTCGCGGATCGCGACGCGAGCCTCGGCCAGCGACCCCGCCTGGGCCGTCACCTTGAAGCCCGGCTCTCCGCCCAGCACGTACGCGAGTGTCTCCCTGAAAGACGTATGGTCTTCTACGAGCAGTACGCGGCTGGTCTCTGCTTCGACGGCCGGTATCATCCCCATGCATCTCCCTCGCTTGACCACGCTGTTGGGTCCATTATGGTCCCGGGTACGGGCCACTCCATCGCACAATTTGGTGATCTTCCTCTAGCCCATAAGGGCGAAGGCCGTATCGGCCGGCGACGTCAGCGGTGCCGGGCGACCGCGTTCGGCCGGGGTACCCGCCCGTTGGCCTCGCCCGGGCCGCTTTTCTGAGCCAGGGATTCCGCGCGGTCGGCGATCCAGAGCAGGTCCGCGAGCCCGAGGTCGCCTGCGGCCGTCAGGCGCAGCCCGTCCACTCCTATCCTCGCCCCCGGCCCGCCGCCGGGGTAGAGCTCGACCCAGGCAAAGGACCCCTTCTCCACGACGGACGTGACGCAACTGCACAGCACCATGCCCGCTGCGCCCTGCCCGACCTCGCGGTCGAGATCCTCCGGTTCGAGGGTCAGCACCTCGGCGTCCGGGAGCATGCCCTGTATCGCCCCGGCGATTGCCTCGCGGTAAGAGCGCGGCTCGTTCCCTACCAGTATGCGCAGACTAGCCATGAGACGATGATGCCAGAGGCGCGCCCCCGGGTCATCGTACAGATAAACGGTTTTCGCCTAGCCCAGTCGGGCTACGGTCTCGGGAGGAGCCGCGAAGAGCGGCGCCCTAGTGGCGGTTCTGGTCCAGCGGCCTGATCTCGACTACCCCATGACGCACCGCGAAGACCACGGCCTCGAGCCGGGAGTGGACCTTCAGCTTCTTCAGGAGGTTGACCACGTGGGTGCGCTCCGTCTCTATGGTCATGTTCAGGCGGTCGGCGATCTCCTTGCTGTTCAGGCCCTCGGCCAGGGCCTCGAGCACCTCCCGCTCCCTCTTGGTGAGCCTCATGACGGCAAGCTCCTCCTGGTGCCGCCGCTCCCTCTCCTGGCCTGCCACCCGCAGGTACTCCACGACCTCCTCGGAGGGCAGCAGGACCTCGCCCGCCAATAGCCGCTTCACGGCCCCTATCACCTCGACGATGGGGGAGGACTTGTGTACAACGCCGGCCGCGCCGGCCTCCACGGCCCGGGCGATCTCGCCCCGGTCCAGGCTCGCGCTGAGGATCATCACCTTCAGCCCCGGGTTCGACTCGCGCAGGTGCCAGATCACGTCGGCCCCGTCGCCGTCGGGGAGCCCGAGGTCGACGAGGGCGATGTCGGCCTCTATGTCGCCGAGAGCCTCGACCTCCGCCACCGAACGGGCCTGCGCCACGACCTCGAAGCCCGGCTCCCCGTTGATCACGATGGCCAGCGACTCCTTGAAGGAATCGTGGTCTTCTACAAGCAAGACACGGTTCATCTAAAACCTCTCTGCTCGGCCGGGACCGGGGAAGTCTCTCGACGCGCCGGGGAGACTTTCCCGTCTTCTGCGCGTCCGGACCATGGGGTCCTCACGGCGATTGTAGTCAAGCCCTTGGCGGCCTGATATGGGACAAATGACCCGACCCGGGTTTTCGGACGCCCGACGAGCCCGGCGTACCGGCGGGGTGTTAGAGTGGTCTGGCATCCTGAGAGATGGAGCTGGCCTCGGAGACCGGAGACAAAATCTGCGTGCTGGTGGTGGACGACCACAAGCTCTTCACCAGCGGGCTGGCGAGGATCATAGGCGCCCAGCCCGACATGGAGGTGCTCGCTGAGGTCCACGACGGGGCTGAGGCCGTGGAGATCTGCCGGGAGGAGGTCCCCGACGTGATCCTCATGGACGTCTTCATGCCGGGGATGGACGGGATCAGGGCCACCGCCGAGATCCGGGAGCTCCTCCCGCACGCTGCGGTCCTGATCCTCACGGCGCACGCCGACGACGAGCAGGTCTTCCGCGGCATCAGGGCTGGCGCCAGGGGGTACGTGCTCAAGGACTGCACCCCCGAGGAGGTCGCCGGGGCGATCCGGACGGTTCACGCCGGGGACACGATAATGGCCCCCTCCATCGCGAGGAGGATGCTCGGGGCCTTCGAGGAGGCCAGGGGGTCGGAGCTCGCCCCTCCCCTGACGAGGCGGGAGCTCGAGGTGATCCGGTCCCTGGCCCGGGGCAGGAGCAACAGGGAGATAGCCGTGGAGCTCGGCATCGCCGAGAAGACCGTGCGCAACCATGCCTCGAACATCTACCGCAAGCTTCATATCTTCGACAGGACCCAGGCCGTCCTCTACGCTATCCGCGAGGGCCTTGTCGACGCCCCGGGGCCCCGCCAGCGCCGGGCTTCCGGTCCGGAACGCTCACCCTAACCCTCGTCCCGCCGCCGGGCGCGCTCGCGATCACCAGCCTCGCCCCCATGACGAGGGCCCTCTCCCGCATCGCCGAGAGCCCCACGCCGTTGAGGTTCACGTCCGGGTCGAGCCCCCGCCCGTCGTCGGCCACCTCCGCCAGGAACTCCCCGTCCGCGTCGGTCTCGAGCCTCACCTCGACCCTCCCGGCCCCAGAGTGCCTGCGGGCGTTGGTGAGGGCCTCCTGGACTATCCGCACGAGGTCAACCTTCGCGTTCTCGGACGGCTCCCTGGAGGGTTCGTCCTCCGCCGTCACTACGAACTCGCATTCCGGCGCCAGGTGGCGGTTGAGATCCACCAGGGACTCGATGGTCCGCGTGAGGGGCTCGGTCCGCTCCGGGCGCAGGTTGTAGATGGCGCTGCGCAAGCCCTGAACGGCCCCCCGCAGGGCATCGACCTGCCACGCGAGTTCGCCGCGCGGTTTGGGGTCCTCGACCTGGGAGGCCTGCATGGTCTGCAGGACGCCGACTATGTGATGAAGGACCGTGTCGTGCAGGTCTCGGGCGATGCGGCCCCGCTCGGCCTCGCGGACCTCGAAAAGCTCCTTCTCGACCCTCTTGCGCTCGGTGATGTCGGTGGAGACGCCGATCACGCCGACTATCTCCCCCCGGTGGTCCCGATACGGCGCCTTGGTCGAGAGAAAGATCCTGTCCTCGCCGTCCAGCGGCACCAGTTCCTCGGCGACGCGCGTCTCGTCGGCCTCTATGATGATCCGGTCGAGCTCCATGAGGGCGTCCGCCACCTCGGGGGCGAAGAACCGCGTGTCGTCCAGCCCGATGATGTCCCCGGCTTCGGACCCGGCCCCCCCGATGATCCCGGCGGCGACGTCGTTTACGAGCAGGTAGCGCTCCTCGAGGTCCTTCACGAAGATGGAATCCGGGATCCCCTCGACGACCGAGCTCAGTAGCGCGTGGCTCGCGCGCGCCTCCTCCTCCGTCCGCCGCCGCTCCGTGATGTCCTGGACCGTCCCGACGACCCGGGCTGCCGCGCCGGACCGGTCGAAGAATACCTCGGCCCTGCTATGGACGACGCGCTCCGATCCGTCCGGCCGGACGATCCGGTGCTCGAGGTCGTAGGGCTCGCCCCCACCCAGGGTCTCCCGGTTGGCCGCCTTCACGCGCGCCCTGTCGTCTGGGTGAACGCGGTCCAGAGACGTGGTCGCGGACGGCACGAACTCCTGGGGCGCGTAGCCGTAGATGCGGTAGAGCTCGTCCGACCAGTACGCCTCGCCCTTCGCCGGGTCCCACTCCCAGTTGCCGAGGTGGGTGAGGCGCTGGGCTTTGGCGAGGCCGGCCTCGCTTCGTCGCAGCCTCTCCTCGGCGCGCTTGCGGCCGGTGACGTCGTGGGCGACGACGCACAGGGCCCGCCCGCCGCGGTAGAAGATCGCGCTCACCTTGACCTCGACGTCCATGAGGGTCCCGTCCCTGCGGCGGTACTTGCGCTCGCCGATGTCGAGGCTCCCGTGCTCGAGCAGGAGCCCTATGTTGCGGTCTATGGTCTCGCGGTCGTGGGCGACGAGATCGTAGATCGTGAGGCCCTGTATCTCCCGCAGGCTGTAGCCAAGCGACTTGTTGAACGCGGCGTTGGCCTCGAGGATGCGCCCGGTCTCCGCATCGACCACGAAGATGTTCTCCGCTACGCGCTCGACAACGGTGCGGTAGATCTCCTCGCTCTCCAGCAGCGCGTCCTCGGCCCGGCGGCGTTCGGCGATCTCCCCCTCATGGACGCCCCGGCTGTCGGCCCCGGGCGGGGCGGCCGCGCGCGAGACGGCCACGATCTCCCTCACCTCGCCCGAGTCCGGGTCGCGCATCGCCCAGCCGGTCGCCTCCAGCCGGACGTGGTTCCCGTCCTCCCTGATAGCCCGGTAAGCCACGACGCCCGCGTCCTGGGACGCCGCCAGGTCCATGAAAAACCGCTCCATCTTTGCCGTGTCCTCGGGGTGGACGAGCTCGCGGAGGGAGCGCCCGACGAGGTCGCCGGGCCCGCACCCGAGCAGGTCCCGGCACGCCGGCGAAGCGTAGAAGCATACCCCGTCGGCGGTGTGCTTGGAGACCATGCCCGAGGAACCCGTGCCTGGTTCGTCCGCCAGACGGTTTTTCTCCGTCTCCGTCATGCCACTTCCCCCATGACTCCCATGGCTCCGGCACGGTTCGGCCGGGGCCTCGCCGTGTCCGTCTTTGGGGGGGTCGTGCCGTTTGTCGGGAGCGAGACCATGCACCTCCTTGCCGCGCTCTTAGAGGATACCGGGCAGTATAAGGCGGCCCGACCAATCGTGCGTACGCTAAACGTACCGTTTTTGCCTAGCCCATAAGGACTGCAACACGCCCGGGGGCCCGGACCGGACCGTCGCGGCGTCGGGAGGCCCGTGAAGCGATGTTACCCCCGCCCGCCGGCCCGAACGGGCGTAACCCGCGCCCGCACAGGGGCGGCCGCAGGCCCGGGTCACACCGCTTGCAATCGGGTCGTCGGCTGCTAGGATTCTATGGCCTTTTTCGGGCCCGTAGCTCAGTTGGGAGAGCGCCGCCCTCGCATGGCGGAGGCCAGGGGTTCGAGTCCCCTCGGGTCCACTCCGACCCACCGCACCGTCCCGGGGAAGGGCGGGGCGAAGAGAGGTCGGCGGGCACCACCGGGAGCGAGGCGAGCTTGGGATCCGACCGGAGAAGACTCGACAGGCAGGACCTCGAGGCCCTGCGTCAGGAGTTCGCCCTCGGCAACCGCGGCGACGACCTCGACGACGACCTCCACCAGGTAAGGCGCGGCGCCAGGCTCGGCATAGCCCTGGAGGACTGGGCGAACACCCGCAAGGTCCCCCTGGTCTACGCCAAGGCCCTGCGCCGGTTTATAGAGCAGGGCTGAGGTTTAGGCTTCACGTCTTGGATAAGGGGGCCGGGGCCTCCGCGACCGCGAACTCTGCGACCGGACCAGCGTGTGGTCCCGGACGGTCCCGGACTCAGAATCGCGCACCACGTCCCTGGTGTCTGCGGCCTGATGTCCGAGGTCTCGCTTTCACGCTAGCAAGCCGAAGGCCACCCAGGTTCCCCCTCCCCCGACAAGCGCGCCTAGCGCCAGCTCCAGCGGCGTGTGCCGTCCGAGGCGCAGCCTCGCCCAGAACACGGCCGGAAGGAGCCCGAGGGCCGGCAGCCCCCAGGGGCCGAAGACGTAGATTAGGCATACCGCCGCGCCGGCGACGCCCGCCGCGTGGAGGGAGATGTTGATCACCGGCGTCAGCACGGCGAAGAGCACCGTCGCCATGGCGTAGGAGAGCAGGGCCGCCACAAGCTCCCCCGGCCCGCCGAGCAAGAGGACCAGCAGAAAAGCGCAGGCGTGAAGGGCCGCGACGACGCGCAGGGGGCCGACCCGCTCGGCGCGCGGGATGCTGCGCGGGTCGCGGACCTTGCCTGAGCGGGTGAGGTAGAAGAGGTAGAGCAGCGAGAGCCCGCTCGTGAGAAGGACGCACAGCATGCCCCAGAGCACGCCGTCCGCGCCACCCGAGGCGGCCCCCACGGCCAGAAAGAGCGGCACGGCCAGCAGGGGCAGGCGGGTGGCGTCGGATACCAGTTCTGCGAGCCGGTCCGGGCGCAAAGCCCGGGGATTGTACAATGCCTGGCGTGGTCCGTGCGCGCGACATCATCGCGGCCGTCGAGCGGTTGGCGCCGCCCTCACTTGCCGAGGGCTGGGACAACTGCGGGCCGCAGGTCGGAGAAGGGGAGGCGCGGGTGGAGCGTGTCCTGGTCGCGCTCACGCCGCTCCCCGAGGTCTTCGACGAGGCGCGCGAGATCGGGGCGGACTTTCTGCTCTTGCACCACCCCCTGATCTTCTCGCCTCTAAAAAGCGTGGACCCACGGTCCTACCCTGGGGACCTGATCGCCCGCGCGATCAAGGAAGAACTTACCGTCTACGCCGCCCACACGAGCTACGACGCCGCCCCTGAGGGCGTCTCCGTGGCCCTGGCGCGGGCGCTCGACCTGCGCGGCCCGCTTGAGAGCGTCTCGCCGAGGGGCTCGCTGCGGAAGCTGGTCGTCTTCGTTCCTCTGGACGACGCGGAGAGAGTGGCGGAGGCGCTCGCCGGGGCGGGGGCTGGCAGGATCGGGGACTACACCCGGTGCAGCTTCCGCTCGCCCGGCACGGGCACCTTCCTCCCCGGCGAGGGGAGCGACCCTTACCTCGGCGAGAGGGGAAGGCTGGAGCGGGTCGAGGAGCTGCGACTCGAGACCGTCGTCCCCGCCCACCTGGCGCGGGCCGCCGTGGAGGCGGCGACCGCCGCGCACCCCTACGAGGAGGTAGCGCTCGACGTCTACCCGGTCGAGGGGGCCCCGGAAGGGTGTGGCTACGGCAGGATCGGCTCGCTCCCGCAGCCGATGGTCCCAGACGGTCTCAGCGCCCACGTCTCGCGTTCTCTCGGCTTCCCTGCGCGCCTGGTAGCCGAAGGGGGTAGGGCCGAGATCCGGCGCGTCGCGGTCCTCGGGGGCTCGGGCGGCTCGTTCCTCCGGGAGGTAGCCGCCTC